>CAZOZW010000055.1:0-4609 GCA_964584385.1 uncultured Candidatus Peribacteria bacterium | reverse complement strand
GTTGAAATACATAATGTCTTGTTCGGGGTTAGGTTCGGCTTCTTGCAGGGGGACTACACCATGGTATTCACGGTCGAACTTGAGGTATTTTTCATAAGAGATTTGCCAGTGGTTTACGGGGTCGGACGAATCGCGCGCTACCACGCGGGCGTAGTATTTGTTTTCGGGCAGATCTAGCTGGCCGCTGTAGCTACTTTCGCTCAAGCCTGTAATCTCGGTTACGATCGATTCGGGGCGAAAAGTGGGGGAGTCGGCGATTTGCACATCGTAGGTGATCGCGTCACCCTGCAGGTCGAACGAATCATCCCAATCGAGGCTGAGCAGACCGTCGGTGAAACTCCATGAAAGCATATTAAAGCCCATCGGGTATTCGATGCTCTCTAAAAAGGCTTGGTAATTGGCATCGATCGCGACATACATCTTATCGTAATTCATATTGTATTCGGTCATGATGTCGATCTTGCCTGAATCGGGCAGGTGCTCGTAATCGGGCATCGAGGCGACGAACGGAGTGACGAGCGGGCGGTAGGAATCGAGCAGGGCGGCGACTCGCTCGTTGCTCATATGATTATCCTTTACATGCGATACCGCTGCCACCAGCTCTTCGGCTGCTCCCGGTTGGCGTAGGTAACGCTTGCCGAGTGCTGTTTTGTAATACATGCTCGGCCCCGTCCAGGCGCGGGAGTGATCGACATTGTACAATATTGCCCATGGGGTTCGCTGCCAGGCTTCGTCGTAATCCCATGGAACAAAATAGAATGTGTTCGATTCGAGGGGATTGAGCAGGTAGTAGTTAGAGGAGGTGACGCCGAAGATATCTTGATTCGCGGTTAAAAAGTTGACGGCGAGCCAGGTCAGAAAGTTGTTCTTATTGAAGTATCTTTCCATCACATCGGTATTGAAATCGTTACTCGTGTCGTTCACCGCGGTAATCATCTCGATCAACTTTTGGGTATCTCCGCCCCGTTCGATCTCGAGAAAGAGCTCGAACCAATCTTCATCGAGTGGTTTGCCTTCATCGTCGATGGCGAGGGCATCTTGCATGTAAAACTTGAAATTATTCGCTTTGTAGAGGTTGGCATCTTTATCGAAGCCGCGTTTTTCGAGCCAATCTCTGTTTAAGCGCTCAACGTGGGTGAAGAGGCCGTAATCGACGCCGTCGATCCACAAGTTCATAAAATCGGTACGCAGGCTTGGCAAGTGCGGGATGCTTTGAAAAAGGTCGAAACTGAGTTTATTGGCGACGCGGCTGTATTCGTTGGGGTGTTTGTTGAGTTGCCAGTTGCGCTCGCCGCGCCAAAGGTTATTGCGGTCGTTAAGCCTGATGCGGTACGATTTTTGCTCCTTTAAACGGGCGGAGTTGCCACGCTGGCGGATGACGGCGTTTACCTCATTGCCACCATTGGGGAATGATCCGGATGATACATTGATGTTTACCTCGGGTCTGAAACCATCGGTGTTGTTGGTGTCGTTATCAACATCTTCCATCGTGCAGCCATCGTAATCATCGGTTTCGCACACTCCGGGGGCGGTAAAGGTGGTAACATCAATACGCTCGACCTTGCTTTGAAGCGGTAAGTAGGCATCTGTCGATTCGGCGAGATCATCATCGAGCGGAGTGAAGATCGCTGGGGTGGCGGATGCGAACGCGGCCGAAAGGAGAAGTGTTCCGGCGACTACGGGCATTATGAAGCGGTGGAGGACATTGCGGTACCTCATGCATTTACAAAAAAGATAACTATGGTAGATTACGATATAAATCTTTTTTGCGTCCATTGAATCCGAGTTTTTTGTCAAGCGGTTTTGTGGGGTGGCGGGGTTTTTTGTTGCCTTAAAGGTATTGATGATTCTTTTATGTTGGGATGAGTCGAGACCGAACGCGGGTTGTGTCACGGTTTTTGTTCTTTTCGTTCTTGATTCCCACCAGTGAACCGGGGGTTAATAAGAAACAGTGAACTGCCGGGGTAATAAGAACTCGTTTAGTGTACATTTGCTCCGTGCCGATTCGCGTGTCGCTAGCGAGAATGCCCCCAGGCTCCGCACCGATTCGCGCGTCACTAGCGAGAATGACACCCCCCCCAAACTCCGTGCCGATTCACACGTTGTTAGCGGGAATGAGCCATGCTTCGCTCAAGGGTTTGCAGGTCGAGCACTGCGCCCGCAAGCGGTTTTTCTATTCGAGATTCCTTTTTGTGTTTATCAGTGCTGTAATCAAATTGCGTCGCAAAAGGACGGGCTGTGCCGAGGTGAAAGGTTCATTGCAATTTTTGGTATACAGCTCCTCTTCCTTGTCCTTGGTGTTCGATTTATTTGAGGTTCAATTGTTAACATTGGATTAGTTTACCATTGCATAGGTAGTTAAATTCGCTTGATGATTTCCATACAATTTTTGTCCCAGGATTCAAAATAATTACTGTATATACCTGACTGGATTGCTTTTTTTTTCTTCTCATCCAATGAGTTCCACCACGATTTACTGATTACTAGTTCTCTCGCATGGTCAAATGCAAGTGAATATATCACGTGTTTTGTGTTCTTTTCTTTTTCTAAATTCTTCATGTAGTTCACGCAAAAATACTGATTCTTGTGCCAAATAAAAAAAATATAGGTACAATTTTTCTCAAACAATGTTGCCGTACTGAAAGATTCAAAAACCCTTCTTCCAACTTCCTCTTGTTTCTTGAGTTCTGGGACGAAACTCGTGTCAAACGTTATACTTATTCGGAAAGGGAGTTTTATTACTAAGTAGCAAACGTTATTGAAGTTCTCGTTTCTGATTTGACCTTCTACTGTTTTTAATTGAATACTTAAATCCTTTACTGCCAAATTGCTGCCTTCTTTAATGGCGTCAACATGATTCGTTCTTGTTTGATAATTTTCATTGTTCAATTTTTCTAAAACTTTTGCTCCTTCGTTGTATAGATTTAAAAGACATTTTTTCAAGTATAATTCCTTACAAAGTGAACGAAAACGGATGAGGCCACATTGTTTCTTTAGTTTTTTTTCGTCTGAAAAACAAATATTTTCATTTTCAAATATGGAGAACAATTCAGAGTCATGCTTTTTACAAAAACCATTAAATGTTGTGACGCGACTGATATTGTTACTTTTTTCAATCTGTGTTGAATAGTTGCGTCCTCTTATAAAGAACTCACCTTTTTCAATAATTGGTGCAATTGATTTTTTTTTAGATAGGGTATGTGCCCTTATGATTTTCCCATTACAATCTCCTAGAAAACTAGCCATACACTGTTTTGTTGAAAGAATCCTTTTCTTATTATCTTGATAATTCCCGAAGTTTTCTTTACCTGTCATTGTCAAAAAATACTAACTTAACCATAGCGGTTTATAGCGGGTAGGTGAAGAAGTGCCACGCAGGGTTTCTGTATTTACAAAAATATTATTGCATGCTAAAATAAACAAAAATCAATACACACTCTTTCTTGTTCTTATGAAAAACTTTGTCCTTATTTCAATAGCGATCATCGTTTTGATCTTGGTGTTTTTAATACTTCTCCTTGTGCGACCGGAGTTTTTACCTTCGTACCCGGGCTGATCGATTCGCATCCGGCATCGATGATCAGTGGTGATGTTGAATCAAAAAAACCCTCTGCTTTGTTGCAGAGGGTTTTTTTAATCGGTGTTGGTTTGATGTTTATTGAACCTCTACGGTTGTTTGGCAGGTGATGACAGAGCTGTCTTCGCCTTCTACCGAAATGGTGTAGGTTGTGGTTTCGCTTGGGGTAACCCATTTGTAGTTGGTTGGGAGTGAGACTTCGCCGATGCCGTTATCGATAACGGCTGTTTTGGCGTAGTCGGTCCACCACCAGATGGCAGTGCCACCACCGGCGCTGATCACCTCTGGGTCGGCACCCATGGCGCAAACCGGAGGTTGAGCCGGAACCGTATCACCTGTTTCGACCACAACAGTGGTTTGGCAGGTTGTGGTTTTACCATTGGCGCCAGTGGCAATCATGGTGTAGGTTGTGGTTTCGGCGGGAGTAACCCAGCGGTAATCGGTTGGTACTTGTACTGCACCGATGTTGCTATCGATCTCGCCTGAAACGGCGTTTTCGGTCCACCACCAGATGGCGGTTCCGTGCCCCGGTGAGATGGTTTGAGGATCGGCACCCATTTTACAGAACGGATCTTCTGCTTGTGGGTCCGGGGTTGGATCTGGCGTTGGATCCGGATCCGGAGTAGGATCTGGGTCTGGGGTTGGGTCTGGATCTGGAATCGGGTCACCATTCGGTGTGACGTTGAGGGTGTACTCGCAGAAGTTTTCTACTCCTGCGGCGTCTTTGACCGTCATGGTGTAGGTTGTGGTTTGAGCCGGGGTGATCCAGGTGTGTGAATTGAGATTGCTCAATTCGCCGATGCCACCGGTAATATTACCGCTGACAGCACCCTCACTCCACCACCAGATCGTGGTTCCGTTGCCTTGGACGATTGAAGCCGGATCGGTGCCGATGGCACATTTGGCATTGCTGTAGCCGAGGCTTGGCGGGGCGGTCATGCCCACATCGTAGTACATAACGTCGGTTTCGGCATTTGGTTCGCCATCTTGCAGAGCTACGACACCGTGATATTCACGACCTAAGGCGCGCAG
>CAZOZW010000054.1:1524-12472 GCA_964584385.1 uncultured Candidatus Peribacteria bacterium | reverse complement strand
CGGGGTTATTACACCAGGCACCGCCCACGGCGCATCGACCGGCATCGGTCCCGACACCATCAACAATCGGAGCACAAATGGCATTGGCCGTGCCATTCGCAACGCTCTGACAATCGGTATTAATAAACTCCCCAGGGTTGGCGGTGTCTTCGACACACTTGCCATCATGTGGGTTATTGACTCCAACGCACTCCAGGCTGTTTTTTACGCCATCGAGGTCATCATCTGCGGAGTCGAACTTACGCCCAACGATAAAGCTGCGGATGCGACTGAGGTCGTATCGCTTGGCGATGTTCGACAATACGGTTTCCGTACAATCAGCGCCTTCGGTGTCACAATCCTCAAGCATCCATTCGGCGGGGAGCCATACGCCTTCGGGAATGATATGATCACCCGAAGTACCAGCAGTGTTTTGCGAGACAATACTCCCTTTGATGAGCAACTGGTTTGCAAAAGTAGTGGTGTTGCCGGTAAAGCCATCGAATATCTCGTTTTCTTGTATCACACCGTCACCAGAATCGTCGATTGCCGACATTATCGATCCTTCGGCATAGATTACCGCTTCGATATTTGTAACCTCGGGGTGGATAAAGATGTTCCCTTCTTGATCCCACTTGTTGCTATCACGCGATTTAAGCATGATGATTCCGAGGTTGACATCGTCGTCGAGGTAGATATTGTTACGGATGTAGAGGTTGCCACCACGAACTAACAGGGTTACTGTGTCGGTTGCATTACTGTCTGGGTCGGGGTCGGGGTCGGGCAAAGTAAAGCTGCCCGCCATTTCATAGTCGGTAAGCGGATCCCATTCGTTTGGGCCGGCGGTGCCAACCGGTTTTCCGAGTACGACGCTGAGCGTATCAGATAATTCGTCTCGTTCAAACCATACCACCTTACCGCCCTGTAATGAGCGTGCACTCGTGCTTTCGTCCATTCCACGTAATGTATTGAGCTCGTTGTAATCCTCAATGATCTCGACTTCATCACCACCGAATCCGCTATTTGCGACCGGCTCGCGAATACCGACGATATCTTGATAATTGCGATACATGATCTGGCGCACATCTCTTCGGCTGTATATCTGCCCGAGCTCGGAAAATTCGATGACTTGATCGTTCTCGCCGACAATCACCGCATTGTTATACGCTTCACCATGGGCGGTTCCTGAAATCGACATCGTAATATCGGTTATTTCGTTGGCACTGGTAGTAATACCCAAGAGATATTTTACAATTTCACCGTCGATATTAACCGCCATATAATGACTGAACTGCGGGTAGCCCTCTGGGTCGGGGAGCGCATCGGGATTTGCAGGCGTGGTGGCGAAACGGAACTCAACGGTTTCATTTCCGCTACCGGGAACATCGAGTGCATCGAAATGGGCGAGCTTGTCGAATAGTTCATAGGTGCCAGCACCAATCCTGTTTTCGAGTAATGCTCTAAAGTTAGTCGCACCACCGGCAATATAACTACTCAGCAGCGATGCTCCTTCGTAATAGCCGAGCGGGCTGGATGTCGTTGAGACCGGATTACCGGTGAGGTTATCTTGCAGGTTGCTGTTCGTAAAAGAGATATCACCATCAATACCGCCCGGCATAATAGTCCGTGCCAGTCCCATCCAAGCATAGTCATCAACATCGATATTGGTGCGATTACTGTTATTCGTAAGGGCGATGTCGACATACGCCTGGTTGCCGATCACCAATGTTTCGAATTGTGTTTTATCGATGATAACGCCCGAGATGATCGAATCGAATTTAATGTTTCCTAAGCCGAGCTTTTGCACCTTGGTGTTGTTTTCATACAAAGGATCTTGCAGAGTTGTTGTCTGACCGACCTCGAGTGGCGTTGCACTCGGCATTGTTTGCAGTACCGAAACCTCAAGGCGGTCGAGCTGTAAAAGATCGATGTTACTGGTTGGAGCAATCGTACTCATATCGACACGGATTGTTGGGTCAGTAAGCCCTTCAGTAGCAAACTGAACGGTTGGGTACACATGATCTGTTTCATATGTGGGAGCCGTTGAATCTTTTTGTATCGATGTGAAGGTGACGGCTTCGTTAGTACTTATACTGCTACGGCTGACTTGGTCGAGCATTACGTTATCGAAGTAGACGGCGCGCAAATTCACGGTTTTTATCTGTGTACCACCGGTATCATGATATTGATATTCGGTGGCTACCGGATTGCCGAAGCGATCGCTGATCTCGATCGTTTGCGTAAGCGTATCGTCACCATCGGCGATAAGCGATTCGAATTGGTTTGCGAACACCCCTTGTGGTGTATCTTTTTTTGTTTCGGTGATCAAACCCGCATCTGTGGTTGGGTCGAGTACCGGTTCGTCGGCAACGACTTGAAAGATGTATTCATTGTCAAATTCGTGCGGAGTTTCAGTGTTCTCGGGGAACGCTGTGGTGTTGTTGCCGGCATCGCCCACTGTACCGGTGATTCTATAAAGACCAACTGCTCTGGTAGGCGAGGTTGCGTTACCACCAAAGTCTTCAATCGTAAGCCAGAGTTTTCCGTCGGTTTCAATTTCCGGAGTGTTCGGGTTATCGCAACTGATCGAGAACTGATTAGAGCGGTCGAGATCGACGGCGCTGATGCTTCCATCCCCGTTGATCGTGATTCGTTCGACATCGATGTCGGTGCCATTTACCCCACTATTCTCGCAGATCAGATCGGCGGCATATGGGCTTGGGTTGCGATCGGCAATCGCATAGCTGTAGCTCTCATCGCGTGCCGAGAACACCCGGTATCGATTAATACCTTCAAGTTCTGGGTTATCGTCTGAGGCGCAACTCCATTCAGTGATCGGGAAAATGCCCTGGGCATAATCGGAATCAACTCCCAAATCGCCTGTGAATTCGGCGCGACCGAAAACAATCCAACCGATATCTTCTGCCCAAGCGCGCCCAAAAAAATGACCATCGGTCGCTTCGGTACAACCGATTGTTACCCCGACATCCGTATTATCAACGGCACCGTCGTTATCGAAATCACCATCGAAATGAATATATTTTCCGGTAGATTCTATTCGTGCCGTACCCGATAGCGTTCCGTTGTTATTCGTAACCCCGTAATCGTACGTGCCACATTCATCGCCGATTGGGGCGCCAGGAGGACCCGTTGCATCCACAATGCCGATATCGGCATCGAAAGCACCACAATTCATGCGGATCCATCCCAGGCTATCGTTCCAGGCATAGCCTTGCAGATTGGCGCTTTTTACTACCACACCACCGTTTATCGGGTTCATGTCGATCCAACCCACTGTATTGTTCCATGCGAATTTGTTATCGGTTGTTTCTTTATCCAAGGGGTCATCAGGATAACCGGGTGTGTTTCCATTTCGATCAGGGACATCATCAAGTTCCTGAACTGCCAAGGGTTTTATATCCTTTATCGCTGCCGTACCTACGTTTCCGTGGCGATCGATCGGTCCGATTCTGAATGCACCACTAATCCATGCTGAATGATCTCCGTCACCATCGGTTGCCCGTATGCGATAGGCATAATTCTTATCAGATTCAAGAATACTAAAAGTTCTTCTTTGTTGTGTGCCAACCTGATGATTGAGCGTAGTCTCGAATACCTTTGGATCGGTAAAATCCGGCACATCGCCGATATTGACCAACTCTACGACCTGAATCGATGAAACAGTCGTTTCATGATCCGAGTCATTCACCGTCCATTGTAGGGTGGGTGAGGTGTCGGTGGTGGTGCCTTGATCGGGAATGATCGCATTCGCATTATCTCTAAGTGTCACATCTGTAGCGATTATCGTTGGCGCAACATTCGTGATATTAAATGCCTCAAAAGCACCGGCTCCCAATGTGCCACTGGTTTGGTCATCGTACAGAACCCGCCAATAGAGTGTGCCGGCTGGCAGGTTGGTTGATGGTGTGTAGTATATCTTGGCACATGTCGGTGAGACCGGGTTTAGTGTGCAATCGGCAAGACTTGCATCATCAAGATCGATATAGCTGCTATATGCCGAAGATTGCGGTAAAACTACACTAAAATCGCTGACGGTTGATATTTGCACCATATAGCGCACGTAGTCTTCGGGATCACCGTCACTAATCTCAAAATCAAAAGTCGGCTGTCGGGTTGGTACGTCAATTATGCCAGAATCATCGTTTGGGTAGATAAGATTCGTTGTTGGAGGATTGCTGGTGATGGTGAATGTCCAGGTACTACTGGCTTCACTCCAGTCGTTGAGATCATCGAACGCCCACATCTGCCATTGGTATTCGCCGGCTTCGAGCGCTGCCGGGAATTGATACGTAAAATCTTCGCCGGTAAGATTCGGCGTGAGCGTGGCACCTGGCGTTGTATAGGCGCGGTAAGGCTGAAACAAGCCGTTCGATCCGCGTCGGCTTAGCTGGATGGTGTATCCCACTAAATTCCCGTAGCCTCGGTCGCGGTTCGGGTCTTCGATATGAAAGGTAAAAGTCGGTTCGCGGTCGGCAAAGCTCGCGCTGTCTGACGGATCGACGAGGGCAATGGTTGGCTCGTCGTTGACGGGAAACGTCCAGCTCGTTTTTGCCCAGTTCGTAGCTTCATGGATGGTACCGGTAACCGCACTGCTGTCGATTGATTTATCCGGATTCAGATGCATATACCCACCAAAGGCGAATGCACCGAGGCTCTCATTCCATGCGGTTCCGTGTAGATAGCCCTCTTGATCGATAAATACCCCGCCAAGTCCGTTTTGCGGACCAAAATTGATATATCCGAGGTTGTCGTTGTAGCCAAGACCGATGAGGTTGGCGCGGGTCTGGCTCACCAAATCGAGCGAAACCCCTCCGCCAACTGGCTGCAGATCGATCCAACCGTATGAATCCGACCAAATATATCCCGTCATGCGGGTGTCTTGCACATTTACTCCGTAAATCCCCTCCTTATTAAAGTCGGTTAACCCGCCAAACGAATCTTCGGCGTAGCGGTGGTCATCGAAGTTTTGCGGCTCCGAAAGACCAGTATCGATCACAACGTCGGTGTATTGCCCGGCACCGGCTTCAATATTGATCTGAAGCCACGCCTGCCCGTACTCGCCGGCAATCGGCAGAGCCGGAACACTTAAAACCCCGCCACTGGCGGTAAAATCGTAGGCATTAAAAATCTCAACCGCCCCCGCTCCATCGGTAACCGATACTCCGTTTACAATAACTTCGGTCACCTCGCTTTTGTTACCGCTTAAGTCTTCCATCGGAAACAACTCGGCAGTTACGCGATGGCTGCCGGTTAAGGGCAGGCCGCCATCGGTTACATCGTATTCGATATCAACCGCGCTACCCTGCGTTAAAAATGCAACCGGTGTGTAATTCGGAGGAGTGTCATCGTCTGGCACCAGTAACAATCTGCTCGATTCAATTACGCTGAACGCGGCAAAACCAACACCGGTTACAAGGCAAGAAATCAATACAAATGCAAAAAACCACCCCACGCGATGGGTGATTTTTTTCTTCGATTGCCGTTGGAATTTTGAAAACAGCTTCATTACGCCGGGTAGGCATCAATATTAAAAAACCGCATTAGCTACACGTATTGCGGGTACGCATGAAACAAGACGAATTCGTTTTTTGGTTTTGTGTTTTATTCATGACTTTTTTTTTCGTATTATAATAACATTTTATACCCCGAAAAACAAGATTTAAGGGCTAAAAAAGCCTTTGAATGCGAATATATTTATGCCACAATTTTGCGGCATAATTTCTCTCAACTCATTTTTTATGAACACTACTCGAAAAGACCTCCCCAAATCACAGGTGGAACTCACCATTGAACTAACACAAGAGGCAATTGCCCCATTTCGTCAGCGTGCGGTGCAGCGACTTTCTTCACAAGCCGATCTCCCCGGTTTTCGCAAAGGCAAGATTCCCGAAAAAGTACTGATCGACAACTACGGTGAGCCTGCGATTATGAGTGAGATGTACGACATGGCGATTAGCAAAACACTGGCAGAGGCGGTAGAAAACGAAAAACTGAATATCATCACCCAACCCGAGATCGAGCTCAGGCAAACCGAACCGTTTACCTACGTGGCAAAATTGACCGTTTTGCCCGAAGTGGAGTTGGGCGACTGGGAAAAGTTCGAAGCAAAAGCAAGAGCGGTAAAGGTCGAGAAGAAAGAAATCGACGAAGTTTTAAAAAACCTGCAACAGCGCTTTTTAGAGCGTAACCCGGTCGATCGTGCTGCTAAAGACGGCGATTTTATCGAAATCGATTTCGATGGGAAAACTCCCGACGGCGTGCCACTCGACGGCGCTCAAAGCAAGTTCCACCCGGTGGTTTTGGGGCAAGGCATGCTCCTACCCGATTTTGAGAAAAACATCATCGGCATGCAAAAGGGCGAAGAAAAGAAATTCACCATCACCTTTCCGAAAGATTACGGCGCCAAACACATGGCCGGAAAAGATGTGGTGTTCGAAGTAAAACTCCACAGCGTGAACGAACAGGTGGAGCCGAAAATCGATGAAGCCTTTGGTGAAAAGGTGTTCGGTAAAAAAATGGATGAAGCGGCGATTCGTGCCGAAATCGAAAAAATACTGCTCGAAAAAGCCGAAGACGAAGAGCGCAAGCGGCGTGAGAACGAGCTCATCGACCAATGGGAAAAGCTCGCCAAGGTTGAAATGCCCGAGGTGCTGGTTGAAGAAGAAGTGCAGAATATGTTGCACGTGATGAAAGACCGCGCACAAATGGCAGGAGCCGATTGGAGCTCGTATCTGCAAAACATGAAAAAGACCGAAGAAGAATACGTAAAAGAACTCCGCCCCGATGCCGAAAAACGTGCCAAACAGCGCTTGGTGCTTGGTAAAATCGTCGGGTTATCGAAAGTCGAATTAAGCGACGAAGAAGTGAAGCAAAAAGCCGAAGTACTCCACCACGAAATGCACAGCCAAGGGCACGAACACAGCGACGACCACTCAACCGATGCTGGCTCGAATATTTGGCGCCAAGCATACCATTTGCTGACGGTTGAAAAACTATTCGATACATTCTTAGGCGAAGCGAAGAAAGAAGCATAAGCTAGCATTGCTGTTCTAGGCTCTGTCAAACTGACCGCTTCCCAATCGGCTTACTCCAGGGTTAACCGACTGGTTCACTGGTGGGAACGAGCGAAATCTCTTTGAGTTAACCAATGACCAAAATCTTAATCGCCACCGGCAACGCCGGCAAATGCAAAGAAATGCTCGAAGTACTTTCTGTTTTACCGATTGAGTTTGTTTCGCTTGCCGACCTCGGTTTTGCGAACGATGCCGAAGAAACCGGCACGACGTATCGGGCGAATGCGCTGATCAAAGCACATCATTTCGCCAAAAGAACCGGTTTACCAACAATCGGTGAAGATTCGGGAATCGAAGTGGCGGCGTTACAAAACGAACTCGGCGTAAAAACCCGACGTTGGGGGGCTGGCGAAAAAGCGACCGATGAAGATTGGCTTGCGGTTTTCTTAGAGCGGATGCAAAGCGAAACGAACCGCAGCGCGGCATTTAATTGTGCCGCAGCGTTTGTTGATGGCAACGATGAAATCGTGTTCGAAGGTCGCACGAAAGGTACTTTGCTGCAAGAGCCGCAATGCGAGATTCCACATGGGATTCCGATTTCGGCGCTATTTATTCCAGAAGGCAAAACCAAGGTGTATGCCGCCATGAATCCCGATGAAAAAAACGCGATCAGTCACCGGGGCAAGGCGTTATATCAGCTAAAAGATTTTTTGGTGGAGCGGTTTGTAGCCGAATAAAATACAGGGTACAAACAATAGTCGGCAATCAGCAGGTGAGGAGCAATCAGGAATGCCGCTTGCGTCATTGCGAGCTTGCGAAGTAATCCAGAAGATACATACTGCCTCTAAGCCAAATTAGCATTTCTTTGAAAAATCATGCTTGCCAGTTTTTGATAAACAAGGGATTGATTAACGAGGTTACTGTGTAAATGGAATTCATCCTCGTTCCAAGTATTGTCTGCCACCTGGATTGCTTCGTTTTACTCGCAATGACGCAAGCGGTTGGCAGATATTGTGAAACTTCAATCGTAAATCTTACTCTATTCTTGTCGTACACCTTGAGTCTTAAATACTCAATTGCTCATCTCTCGCTTCAAACTCTTATTTTTTCTTCGCCAGCTTACTCGCCTCAACCGATTTTGCGACCCATATAATCATCTCGGTCTTATCTTCTAAAACAAACTCGGGTACTTTGTAGTACGACATCGTCGTTGGTTTATGATTGCCTTCGCCGTAGACAAACGGCGTGCTGCCTGCTTTTTCGTAGTCGGTTCTATTATAATCGGTCACTTTAAAATACAGCTCGTCGTAGGCAATAATCGCAAAGATGATGCCATCGCGATAAATGCCATAGCCACCGAACATCGCTCGCGAACTTATGCCCGAAATCTCACTGAGCAGATCGTTCATCACATACTCGTGAAACGGATTTACTTTTTTCATGTGTCAAAAAATACCAATAACATCATAAGTCTATTATTTTGTTTTAAATAAACAATTAGCTGTGTTTCTCTAATTTAGAGAATGAGAATCATTATCAATAAAAATAGATTCAAAAAAGCAGCATTGTCTTCACCTGTTTTTTTCAAAACCTACTCACCCTGTGCTCTTTCGAATACTTCGATGAAATGTGTAAAGTTCTTCGCGATATCTGCGGTTGCTTGTCGTTCGTTGATTTTTTCGGCGTACATATCCATCAGCGGTTCGGCAAAAATCGTGCGCCCTACGGCAAAGCCGGTAACGCCCTTGCTTTTCGCACCTACGCTTATCCACTGATCCACCTTTTCGGCGCTTTCGCCACGGCCTAAGATAATAATCTCGGGGTTCGGCTTGCCGCCATCGAATACCGCATTGCTGCAAATATCCATTCCGGCGGTGGTTTCGGTGCCTTCAATCTTCCATACATCCGGTTTTACGCCATCGGCATGAAACTCTTGTGCTGCCAACGCAAAATGCTGCGGCCGCAGTTCTAAATCGTACGCTTTACGGTCGCCGCCGAACGGTTCTAAGTCTTTTTCTGTAGGAATCACCAATGGTTCGAGTAAAAATTTATAACCCTTTTGCTCACAAAATTCGCCGAGCATCTTCAGCCGCGCATTCTGCCCATGATGATCTTCGCCCTGCACCACGCGCACCAGCGCTTTTACGTAATATGGTTTAAGCTCATCTATATGCTGCTGCCAATTATCGTATTCAAAATCGAATTCGGGTTTTCCGCTTTTCTCTACGGTTAACGCATTGCGAATGCCCATTTGCTTCGCCTCGATGTGAATCTCTTTGCCGAATTGTTCATCGACTAAAATTCCCATTTTTTCTTTGCCGCGCTCATCTGCTACTTGCTTAAAAGCATTGAATATAATCTTTTTATAATATTTTAAGATGACTTCTTCGGCTTGAGTAAGACCATTCTTGTGCCCCAAAATCATTTTTTGAAACGACCCGCGATGATCGAACGGCAGCATATAAAGCGACATGTGAGCAAAAACAAATGAAATTTGATGTTAACATCTATCAAGAATTATCCCTTATTTTACGCTTTTGCACAAGGGCAGGTTGGTTTGTTGTTTAGTTTTGACGTTGACTTCGTTGTTGGTAGCTCTTTGGATAATGGAGGATTTAAGATTTATGATTTACGAATACGGAAACGCAAGCGGATTTGTAGAACTTTACCTTTCTTTTTCGAGCTTCATCGTACTTATTAAGGTTACTGAAATAACTTTCTTGTACATTAAGGCGCAAAAGCACGCCTTAATGTACAAGAAGTATATGATTTTACGATTCGTATTTCATTTGTAAGAGGCGGCGGAATTTGACAAGTAAAGTCAAAATAAGTAAAAAGTAAACTCGCACTTTTACACCACTAAAAATCAGATACTTTTCTGCTATAAATCTCTTTGCCGAACCAACGCGGTTGCGGCGATTGTTTATGGTGGATTGTGTTTGTTTTGCTTATTTTTAATTCTGGAGGAGTATATAAGATATGCAGTCAAAAAAAGATTGGTGTTCTCTGCCAGATTGCGTCGAGCACAGTAAAAAAAAATCCTTCAAAACCCGCTTTATCGAAGATTTAAAAGATACTCTTGAGTTCTGCAGGTTGATTTTGTTCGCGGCAATTGCGCTGACCATTTTCTCTTGGTCGCCCGTAATTGTTATCGTATTTATGAGATTGGCATTCGGAGGTTGATATGTTAGTTAATCTTACAATCAGATTAGTTTGGATGATTTTGGTACTCATGGCAGGAGCCGCAGGTTATTTGTACCTACTGCATCAGTTTGAAACTGATGTGAATGCAAGGTCGGCACTGATACCATGGTACCACTTGTTTTCAAGTGCAACCTATGGTGAGGTTCAGCTATTTATGGCCTTACTATTCGGATTCGTATGTGCAATATCGTCATCTACGTTATCGCTCACCCTGATAGGGTGTGGTATGCGATATGCAACTGGCTTGGCATAGAGCCAAAGGAGTCGGATTATGATTAGTATTAATCATCTTCGTTTAATTACCGACCTTCATCGTTCGATGAAGGTTATGGGATTCATATTGCTTTCGGCGGTGTTTGCTGCCATTGCAATGTGCATGTTGAGTTTAGTGAACGGTAACACCGGTGTCGCGGTCATCGTGGTTTCCGCGATTATCGGTTCCATTGCTGCAGCTGGAATCATCAGGTTTTAACGAATACATTAGGAGATTCATTATGAAAGACTTAGCATCTTCACTGTTATTCTGGGTTATCGTTGTGGTCGTAATCTGCAGTTTTTGGGCATGGATTGCCTCATTAACGTTATCAGCTACCCTATTTAACTCTGCACTAACAGTAATCTGTTCGGCAGGGCTATTGGGTATAATCATATTCGGCGGCGCTATCGTCGACCGACACATCTACCCACCACTTGAATAAGCAAAACCGCGGACTCATCGTCCGCAAACATTA
>CAZOZW010000054.1:0-1481 GCA_964584385.1 uncultured Candidatus Peribacteria bacterium | reverse complement strand
TCGTCAGAATGGGGTGCAATAGTTCCCCCAAACCCCCTTTGAAAAGGGGGCTTTAAAGATTATTCAATATTCTTGGCTTTGCCGCTCCCACACCGCGGTGAACGATTTGTCGCTTAATTCGGGGTTACGAATTTTTAGCCGCTCGCGGGCGGCGTCTTTTTTAATCTCGAGTTTTAATACCGTATCACACATTTTTTCAATATGTAGGCTTTTTGGCAATGCCGCCACCAGGATTAAATTCGAATCGGTTTCGCGGGCGAATGCAACCGAACGCACAATCCGCTCGCGGATCGGCGGATGCAAAATAGCGTTTAAGAGTTGCACTTTACGCCCATCTTCAAACACCTGCTTTGCCAGTTTTTTGCGGCTGATCGCACCATCTTCAATAATCACATCGCCAAAAACATTGATCAGCTTCTCTTTGATTATTGCATCGCGTAATAGCTCGTGCCCAACATAATCAGCTTCACAGATCATTGCATTGATCAAATCGTGCCGCATTTTTTCAGCATCTTCGAAAAAGCCTTGTTTTTGGATTTTTTGAGCGAGCGTGGTTTTGCCCGAGCCGATTTTACCGATGATCCCTAAAATCATGCTGCATCAAGAAATGCGTCGAAAAGTACTTCGTTTTGGTTTCGATTGGACGTGTTCGGCCACTAATTCCGAAAGCAGTTCTTTTAATCCGTCGCTTTGTGTCATTTTTTGTAATGACAAAAAATTATCTCGTGCCTCGATTAATTTTATCTCTACCTTTTTGGGGCTCTTCATGTTCGGCAAGGTGACTTTGCCACCGGTCGACATGCCGATCGTTGCATCGCCGTAGCCCAATATTGTTCCCCAAAAGCCCTCGATCTCCCAGCTGATATCGCGCACTTCGCTGTAGGGGATACGTGAACTAAGATGATGAAAGATGCCCTTCCATTCTACATCTATCACCGAATAGTCGGTGGCGAGCCAGGCATCGAAATACCAGTCAGCGAAGTTATATAAATACCACAGCCAAACAACCACGCTCCATGCCACGGCGATCCAAAAAAACGCAGGAAAGAAAAAAAACGTAGTCCACGGTATAATAAAACCGAACAACACCGTTTTAACCGATACTCCCACAAGTTCTACCCAGTGCTTGTGGGCAACGAAAAGTAAAGTCTCATTTTTTTCGAGGTGTTTGCCAAATAAGAATTGTTGCAATTCCATACAATCGAAATCATTGCAAACTGCAGTAAAAAACGCAATGCAACCGGTAAAAATGCAAGGGTTGCAAAAGCGTAAAAAAAAACAGATAATGGTGCAGCTAAATTAATTATGAGCGAAAAGTATCAGAGTGATCGCGATGGCGATTCGACCAAAGGCGAGTTCGATTACAACGAGGACGATCGTCGGAGCCGCATTCGCGAGAAATATTTTGGCGGTGTAAAAAAACAGAAGCAAAAAGGAGATGGCGACGGCGATAAAAAGCCGGGTTTTTTTATCTCGCTTCT
>CAZOZW010000053.1:0-13152 GCA_964584385.1 uncultured Candidatus Peribacteria bacterium | reverse complement strand
GGTGAATCGTTGCGTTTTGGCGGGCAACCGCAAGCGCTTTGCTTGAAATATCTAGCCCGATCACTTTTGCAGGGGTGGCATTTTTGGCAGTTGCAATCGCAATCGCCCCCGAACCGGTACCGATATCGACCAAGGTGCCGCCCGCTTTCAAATAACGTATTGCTTGTTCTACTACCTGCTCGCTTTCGGGCCTGGGTACGAGCACATCTGCGTTTACAAAAAACTCAAGCCCGTAAAACTCGCTCTTTTGCAAAATATACGCCACCGGGTACCGCTCAATTCGTTTCCGTAAAAAAATCCCGACCTGTTTTTTTTGCTCAGACGACAGCATAAACTCGGGCCGTGCAACCACAAACGAGCGCGGCTTTTGTAAAACTGCAGCCAGCAACACCTCGGCATCGAGCTGCGGTGTTTCGCTCACCTCTTTTAAAGCGGCTCTCGCCCATGGTAAGTACTCTTTTATCCTCATTCGTTCAAAACGAACATCACTTTAGCAAAAAAAAGTTGCTTATTCGACAAAAAGGGTTTTCTCGTACACGAACACGTGGTGTTACCTTGTAAAATGTGAATATAAAGTATATAATTGATTGATAGAAAAATACAAATGCTCCCCCTAAAACAGCTTGTAAAAGCCGGCAATAGAGATAGATGTTTTCAGCGACTTCGCTGGAAAAGTATTTTGGGCTTGATGATATTTTTTAGTTCGGTTTCAACGGGTACCGCTGCCGAGATCGAAGACGTGCAAACCGATCTGGGAACGGTGAATAACTTTGGCGAATACATTGAAAGAGTTTGGGCATGGGGTTCGGCAGTGGTTTTTGCAATGGCGGTAATCGGTTTTGTTGTAGGAGGAATCGTCCTCATTTCATCGGGTGGCAACGAAGATCGTGTCGATATGGGCCGCGAAACCGTGCATGGATCGGTGATCGCGATTTTGATCACCCTGATGTCGGGTGGAGTGTACAAGTTTTTATTGGCGACGAATAACAATCCAGAAATTCCGAGCATTGGCGAACTCGTTGAAACACTGATACTGGCTGCTAACGGCTTTTTGATGATTGTCGGAGGGGCTTCTGCGGTGGCAATCGTGTATGCCGGCATAAAATACATGACCAGCGGAGGCGATCACGAAAAACTCGAATCGGCAAAAAATGCGCTTCGCTATGCAATCATCGGATTGGTGGTCGCGATATCGAGCTTCGGCATTTTAGGCTTTTTAACAAGTAATTTTTAAATCATTATGAATGAAGAATATAAGCGCGAAGAAGGCGAGAACTTCGGCGAAGGGACTTTGAACTCCTTTCACACCGATACCATCCAAGCCCCCGGTGCAACCTCAGATCTTACCATCGCCGAAGGCCTTTCGTCAGCGGTTACGGTTTTAAGTGCCATCGCTGCCAGCGTGGCGGTTATGGCATTAATCGTAGCGGGAATCATGTGGAGTGTGGCAGCCGGTGATGAGGATAAGATCGATACGGCGAAAAAATACATCAAGTGGTCAATATTCGGATTGATACTCTCGACGATTGCATGGTCGATTACCGGGTTTTTCATGAGCCAATTCGGCACGAACTAAATTCGTTAGCATGTATTTGAGAAAAAATATTGCACTAAATTGCAAAATATTATAAAATAGAAGGATATACATCAAACATGAAACGTAAGAACAAAAGTATCGCGTCACCGCGAACAGCCGCATTTCTCACAGGTATTATTTTCTGCCTGGCAACCGTTGGCACCTTGCCCGCCTTTGGCTTTTTTGAAGATGACATCAAGCAGATGGTCGAAGATAACGATTCCGAGAGAGTAGAAGGCGTAACCGGGCTAACCGGCAATGGCAGAGTAACACTTCTTTGGAGTACGAAATTTCGAGGGGAAGAACAGGCGACGAAATATCGAATCGAATACGGCTTAGAATCGGTTCAAGATGGAACTGCAGACGCCTATACCAATACCATAGAAACACCCGAAGATTTGGCAACGATTCGCATTGATGAGTTGACCAACGATCAAACCTATTATTTTACCGTGATTGCGGTTTTTGCCGATGGCAGCGAAACCCCACCAAGCAATGAGGTGAGTATCAGACCGAGCAGCGAAGTTTCACAAAGCATAACCGAAACCCCGGTTGTGGTATCTGCCGAAGCAGTCAGCAAATATGAGATCATTATCTACTTCTCGAAAAAAGTTCTCCTCCCCGATGAAAACCCCGAACTCGCCTTTACCGTAACCGAAGAAGACGACGAAGAAACAGAGCTTATGGTTGAAAAGGCTGAATACGTAAAAAACGATAACGACGAAAACCAAGAATCAGAGGTGATGATAACCCTCGAAGTACCCCAACAAGCCGAAACGAATTACACTATTACCGCCTCGGCACGCATCACCGATTTTGATAGTAAGCCGATTGAAAGTGGTAGCACCGATTCAGCAGTTATCGACGGCTACGATGGCGACCTGGAATATCTCCCAACCGCCGCCCCTATTGCAGAAGAGCCACCAGCCGAAGAACCTGCAGAAGCCCCCGCTCCAATAGTTGAGCCAGTAGATGAGCCCACCGAAGAACCGGATGACACCGAAGATCCGCTGGATGACATTTTGAACGAATTGATCAACACAAGCGACTTCGATGCCCCAATCGAAGATGTCGTGATCGACCCCGATGATACAACTCCACCGGCAGATATCACAAATCTAACAACGAATTTTCGCGCCCGCATGACCGACTTTCTTGTAACACTGAATTGGACACGCAGCGCTTCGAACGATCTCGATGATCAAATATTCTACCGCAGCACCAACGAAGGTGATTCGTGGGATGGCGGCCGCTCACTCGGTGCCGAAGCCACCAGTACGACTTCTGCCGAACAACCCGAAACCGACATCACCTATAAAATCTCCTCGCGTGATGCCGCCGGCAACGAAAGTGTGGGATTGATTCGCTCACTCAGCCTGCCGGCACTACCGGCAACCGGCCCGGGATTATTGATTCCGTTTGGCTTAGCGCTTACCGCCGCTGGTATTCGTCGGCTCCGCAAAAAATAATAACGTGATCGGGTTTTTGATTGAATCTGATGCAAGACTACGTTACAAAGAGGTTGTTCTTTAACAACGCTGATTGTTTGTAGTGCCAAAAAGCAGTTGCCAACAATAGCCCGTACCTCAGGAGTAAAACCGAATGACGAATGATAAGGCCGATATTATTGTTTTAAGCATCACGTTGGTGCTTCACATTTTTGTGGGCGCAATGATTATGCTAGAGCTCAGCTCGATACAACCGCAAACGCACCACCTGTATATTAATTTGTTGATTTGCGCCTTATTCATCAACATTGCAACGTGCTTTCGCGAATGCGCCGGATTTGTCTATATTACTCGCGATTGATTTACTCCCACGAAAAAGCCCGCAAAAATGGCGGGCTTTTTTTCTTGATAAAACTGATAATCTGTTTAAAATGTGCGCGCGGTTCTTTAACAACAGTTCTTGAAAATACCCCCCAGGGGTATATTTGCAAGAATATAATGTGAGGTGTTTCTTAGAAAGCTATAAATAAAGGGATATTAGAAAATCACCAGAGGCAATTAAAACTTAGTCGCAAGAGGTAATAAGAGGTAATAAAATGTATCCTGAAAAACTGTATAAGTGGATTCTCGTATGCGGGATTATCGGTATTTTAGGGCTTCCGTTTGTAATCATCGGCTGTGCCCACGGTTTGTATGAGGCTATCAATATCAATTCCGGCGAGGGAGTTGTAACCAATTTTGTATTCCTGATTATGCATTTCGCGTTTTTCTTCTTATCTGTACTCATCGTATGGAAGCGAGAGTATGTAAAAAGCGCACTGATGACATAACCTTAAACACCTTACAAACCCGCAACGCTCCCCACTAAGCCCGGGGAGCTTTTTCGTATTGAAAAACCCAAACCAAACCGCAAAAATGGCAAGGCTCATTTTTTATTTCAATCGTGCTTTCAAAACTCAACCCACAACAAAAACAAGCCGCCGAGCATATCGACGGTCCTCTTTTAGTCGTTGCCGGAGCCGGCAGTGGCAAAACCCGCGCGCTCACCCATCGCATTGCAAATATGCTGCATAATGGCATTCCGGCTTGGCAGATTTTAGCGGTGACCTTTACGAACAAAGCCGCCGGAGAGATGCGCGAGCGGATTCAAAAACTTCTCGACGGCAAGTTCGATCAACCGGCAATGGGTACGTTTCATAGCATTGGCGTGCGCATTTTACGCACCGAATTCGAATCCCTTGGGCGCGACCGCAACTTTACGATTTTTGACAGTGACGATAGCCTCACACTGGTAAAGCGGATTATAAAAGCAAAAGGGATCGATGATAAAAAATTTGCTCCCCGGGCAGTACTCAGCCAAATATCACTCGCCAAGAATGCCCGCCTGAGCCCCGAAGAATATATTGGTTCGGCCGATAACGGCTTTGAAAAAACAGTTGCCGAAGTGTATGCAAGCTACGAAGCAAAACAACTCGGTCGATTTCGATGACTTAATTGTTCTGCCGGTCGTTTTATTCGAGCAACATCCGCAAATCCTCGAAAAATACCGTAACCGCTGGCGCTATATTTCGGTTGATGAGTTTCAAGACACCAACGCGATCCAGTTGCGATTCTTACAATTGCTGAGTGAAAAACATGGCAATATCTGCGCCATCGGCGATTCCGATCAGTCGATATATGCGTTTCGCGGTGCCGATATTTCGAACATTTTAAACTTTGGCAAGATTTTTCCGAATGCGACCATCATCAAGCTTGAACAGAATTATCGCTCAACCCAAAATATATTAGATGCCGCCGACCAAGTGATTGCCAATAATACCAGTCGTGTTCCGAAAAAAATGTGGACCGATCAGGGTGCCGGCGATTTGGTCGAGATTATAGATTGCGACAACGAACGAGAAGAAGCACAAGTAATTGCCCAAACGATCTTTGATCTTAAAAAAACCGAGAGCCGCAAATTCGATGAATTTGCCGTGCTCGTACGGATGAACAGCCAAACCCGATCGATCGAAGAAGCATTTATGCGCAATGGTATCCCCTACCAGATTATCGGCGGCCTAAAATTCTACGCCCGCAAAGAGATCAAAGACATTCTCGCTTACCTGCGCTTTTTATCGAACGCCAAAGATGGCGAATCGCTGCTCAGGGTAATTAATCTGCCGCCGCGCAAAATCGGCGCCACATCGATTCTAAAACTCTCGCAATACGCCAGCGACCGCCAGATGAGCTTGGGCGAAGTCATCGAACATATCGAATTCGCCGACGGTGTGCCCGCTGCCGCCAAAAAAAATATCGCCGCATTCGCCGGCAAGATTCAAAAGTTGCGCGACCAAATGTTGCAACTTACCGCTGCCGAATTAATCCAAAAAGTAATCGAGACATTCGGTCTCGAAAAACACTACCGCGACGGCAGCGAAGAAGGTGAATCACGCTTTGAGAATATTTTAGAGTTGATTTCGGTTGCCCGTAAATTCGACTCGGTCAACCCTGCCGAATCGACCGCGACCTTTTTAGAAGAAGTCGCCCTCATAGCCGATACCGATAATTTAGAATCACTCGACCGCGTAACGCTGATGACATTACATTCGAGTAAAGGGTTAGAGTTTCCTGTCGTGTTTTTACCAGGACTCGAAGAAGCCATTTTGCCACACAGCCGCAGCATGTTCGACCCCGATCAACTCGAAGAAGAACGCCGCCTGATGTACGTTGGCATGACCCGCGCGATGAAGAGTTTATTCATATTACGTGCCAAAAGCCGCATGGCATTCGGTAATTTTCAGAACAACCTGCAAAGCCGCTTCTTAGAAGAGATTCCTACCAAGTGCGTCTCGCGCCCCAACGAAACCCATTACGAAACCGGCACCGAAGATTTTGCGTACACGAGTATTGAAGAAGAGATCTCACAATTACATGGCTTCGAAAGCGGCGATGAAGTGCGCCATGCCCTGTTTGGCCAAGGCACGATTCTGGATGTAAAAGGTGACCTTGCAACAATCCGCTTTAACAACGGCAATGTAAAAAAGCTGGCACTCAACATCGCTCCGCTAGAAAAGGTAATATAGAGGCTTTGCTTATGAATCGATTATTTTTTTGAATCTGTGATAACGAGATTTACGAATTATGATTTAAGATACAAGAAGGTCGGTCGACATTGTTTTAGTGAAAATACGGACATAATAAACCCCGTTTTTTTCGCCAGCACCGATTATCCGCCGAGCAAAAACCGGGGAAGTAGTTCGTACTATTCCCCAGGCTCTTAATGAAGCAATTTAGACCCGCTCACACATTCTCATGCTTGCAAGAACATCAGTACCGCGTGCGAATCCTAATCCGCAATTCCTTATTCATAATTCCCCACCCGCCTCTAAACAAACGCTCTTAGAAACAAGCAAGAAAGATTACCTCTTCCTTATTGTAATGCGCACGGAAAGAAATCAACTGTTTCTTCGGGCGTTGAACCACTTAACACACAACATGGTCGAAGATACGGCTTGATGCGTTCGATCACGCTTCCTTCGGGGAACATAGAATTCAACCCAGCCGGGCAGCTTGCACGTGGAAGAGTGTCGCTTAAGCCATCGCTATCGCCATCATCTGCTGCGCAATAGAGTAAGCCGGTCAGTGCCGCTACGCGTCCATCGTACCAATCGGGCAAGCCACTGCCTTCGGTTACATTGGGCAGCGCTCGCGCAAAATCAGCGATTATGTTTTGATGCGCTTCGATATAATCTTTGCTGTGTCCGTCGCCCAATTTACCCATCGCATATAGCTGAATAGCTCGTCCATCATGAAATGATACAATATTTTGTTCAAGTTCGGGGGTTTGCGCATCTTGCACATCATCGACGATATTTCCCAGATAAAAGCAGCCCAAAAAGCTTTCTGGGTCATCGGTCGGCGACTGCGCCTGCGCCGGCATTACCAAACACATCAACAGAAAAAGTGTAAATGTCAAAAATGTGTTGGTGAAAAGCGACATATTGTGTACAAAAAAACTGTACAACATGATGACTCAATATTGTGTTCGTGGTCAAGAAATTTTTTGTTCAATCAACTGGACAGTCATCTTAAAAGCACAAATAATAACATTTTGTACATAATTTTTGATTATTTTTGAAACTCGCCTATACATCAAATGACTGGCTTTTTTTGCATAAACGCGCTAAAATTTTGCCTCCTAAGAATGAAAAGGATACTTACGCATTACGGGCCCGAGATCAGAAGACAAAAATGGTGGTTTGTTCTCACGGTTGCATCGATTACCCTGGCAACCATTACCACTTCGGTGTTTCCATTTTTATATGGTCAGCTCGTCGATATCATATCCAATGAACCTGATGCCGCAAATATCGATCGACTCACCCGGCTGATCTGGCTTTTCGGTATTGGATACATATTGAACTGGTGTCTCTATCGAGTGCACGATTTTGCGATCATCCGCTTTGAAGCCCCGGCGATCCGTGACCTGAACAAACGAGTTTTTAAAGCAATACAAGAGCAATCGGCTCGCTTTTTCGAAGAGAATTTTGTTGGAAGCCTGGTTAAGCGTGCGGGCAGATTCGTTGCTTCGTTCGAAACCCTTGCCGACATGACCGTCTTCTTGTTTTTAAAGCGCGGTCTTGAAATACTTATCATGCTAACGATTTTTACGTACTACGCCCCGTGGTTCGGCATGATGTTCTTTGGCTGGACGGCATTGTTCATTTGGGCGAACGTAAAATACGCTCGCTGGAAGCTCAAATACGATATTCAAGCGGCAGCGGCAGATTCGAAAATCGGCTCGGTGTACACCGATTCGCTCACCAACCACCAAGCTGTTCGCAGTCATGGCCGCGAAGCTTTCGAATTCAACAAGATCGAAATGGCGGCAAACACCCATTACGGCATTTTAACGCATAGCTGGCGGCTCAACAATATCGCCTTTATGATGCAGTCGGCATTGATGCTCTCGCTAGAGTTCATCCTTGTTTTATACATGGCAAATCAATGGGAACTCGGTTTTTTTAGCGTTGAGGAATACGTCATCTTTCAAACGTATCTGTTGTTTTTATTCGCAGGATTATGGGATCTGGGACGCAATCTGCGGGTGTTCTTCAAGGCGTATGCCGACGCGAATGAGATGATTGATATTCTTGAGCAACAACCGGATATCATCGATGCTCCGAATGCTAAAAAAATATCTGATGTTTCGGGGTCGATCACCTTTAAAAATGTGAATTTTTCGTACAACGGCGGCGAAGGCGAGCAACTCCAAAACTTCAATCTCAAAATCCCCGCAGGGCAAAAAGTGGCACTCGTCGGTCATTCGGGCGCCGGCAAATCGACAATTGCCAAATTACTCTTTCGCTTTTACGACATTAAAAGCGGTGCAATACTCATCGATGACTATAATATCGCCAAAGTAAAACAGTGCAGCTTGCGTCAAAAGATCACCCTTATACCCCAGCAGCCCGAACTTTTCCATCGTACAGTGTACGAGAATATCGCCTTCGGAAAACCCAATGCCCCAAAGGAAGAAATTCATGCTGCAGCCAAAAAAGCCCGTGCCGAAGATTTTATCAATCGGCTCCCAGAAAAGTACGATACGATTGTTGGTGAACGCGGAATCAAACTCAGCGGTGGCGAAAAACAACGCATTGCCATAGCCCGCGCCTTTTTAGAAAACGCCCCCATCTTTATTCTAGATGAGGCGACCAGCGCGCTCGATTCGGTAACCGAAAAGCAGATCCAAAAATCGATCTTCGATTTAATGGAAACGAAAACTTCGCTCGTTATCGCTCATCGGCTTTCGACCATTTTACACATGGATCGGGTGATAGTGATTGAACATGGCAAGATTATAGAAGACGGCACCCACGATGAATTAATCGCCAAAAACGGCACCTACGCCAACATGTGGCAGCACCAAAGCAGCTGCCTTATTGCCGACATGTAGAACGATAATTCAAGACCTTTTATGATGACTATCTAAACTCACGGCAACTCAAACCGATTATCAATGTAAGCACGACGCAGTGTTTTCCCCTGCCTGTCCTGCGTAGCCTTGGCGAAGAAGGGATAAGGGGGATTAAGGGGGTTTGTGGAAAGCTTTGTAAGAATGACATCAGGAATTGGTATTAGAGCTTGTCCAAGTCTTTTTTAATTGAACGGCAAAGCCTCAGCTAATGCATGGTTTATATGATGGAACAGCAATTGACTTGGGCGCCTCGCCCAAAAACAAAAAAAGACCTTTCATTGCGAAAGGTCTTTTCGATATTCGGAAATGAGATTTTTACAAAACCTTTTCAGCGTTTTGCAAAGCTTCGATGAATGCCGGTAAGTCTTCGGAATCCATCATGATGGTAGATTTTTTTCCACCGCGTGATTTCTCGGAAATCTTCAAAAACTTTCCGTTAGAGCTTTCTTTAACATCTACGAAAAAAGTACGCATGCGTGCCGAGATCTTCTCTGAGAAAATCTCATCGGCAAATCGTCCGCCTCCGCCATGGTTTTGGCGATATGGGCGATCTTCGCTTTGGTCTGAAGAATCGGAATAATCCGAAGAAGGTGCAGCCGGTTGACTCGTGGTCTCCTCATCGAAATCTGCGAAATGGTCTTCACCGTTCATATAATTAATAAAAAAGAATCATCTTGCAAATAGTGCAATTATTTCGTAAAAAAATCAAGCTATCTTGGCTTTTCGCCAAGCCAAAAATTTATACAGCGATGAAAAACAAGCTCCACCTCAAAACGATCGGCGAACTCAGTACCGAGCAAATTCGGCAGATTTTAACGGTCGCCAAACAATTTCGCGATGACAAGGTCTCTGACTCTACCCAAGCCAAACTAAGAGGAAAAGCGGTCGCGCAACTGTACGAAAAGCCGTCACTCCGAACCCGCGCCGCATTTGGTGCGGCCGCAAACGACCTTGGCATGGGCAGCATGGTATTTCGCGAGAACGAAGTGTTTTTAGCGGGTGACGGTACCGAGCGCGAATCGATGAGTGACATCATCAAAAATCTCGAAGGTTTTGCCAACATCGTTCTGGTGCGCACCCATGCTCACAGTATTATCGAAGAGATCGCCGCTATCTCACAAATCCCCGTCATCAACGGTTTGAGCGATACACATCACCCAACCCAGGCGCTTTGTGACGCGTTAACCATCGCCGATCATTTTTTGCTAGATGCATCGACCAAAGTTGCTTACGTTGGCGATGGCAATAACGTTGCTGCTTCACTTGCAGAAGTTTGCGGCAAACTGGGGATGCAATTCGCCATTGCCACACCGAACCAACACCAATTGCCAAAATCGATTACAGACCCCATAGCCGATTGTACGATTACCGATAACCCGCAAACAGCAGTAAAAAATGCCCACATCGTGTATACCGACACTTGGGTTTCGATGGGTGATGAGGCAGAACGAGCAGACCGGGAGCATATTTTTAAGCCATACCAAGTAACACCCGAGCTGATGCGATTGTCAGATTCGAAAGCCAAATTCATGCACTGTCTACCAGCGCATCGTGGGTATGAGGTTGCGACCGAAGTCATTGACGGTGATCAATCGATTGTGTTTGCTCAGGCACATGCCCGCAGATACATCGCTTCGGCGCTAATGGCGATTATGCTGAACGCGACTGGTAAATAGAACAGGAGACGCCTTGGCAAAACGTCTCTACAAAGCCCGTATTATCGTAGCAATCAGGTGGCTTTGTTAACCGTCCAGTTCAGTGGCGGTTTTCATGATGGATTATGAAACTAAGAAAAGTACGGGCTCACCCCGATCGAAGCCTTTTCTTTCGCGCAAGTGTGATTGAAAGATACCACCAGAAGCTAACGAAAGAATGGATAACCGAATTGCAAAATGACTCTGCACTTAACCCATACGCTTGTCGCCCCGGTTTTTGCGGGGGGATTACGGCGGGAGGGTCTGGCGACGAAAATGATAACGCTTGTGCTTTATGCAATCGATGAATAGCGCCAGAGATGTTTTGGCAAAACGTCGCTACGAAGCCTGCAACACCATAGCACTCAGGTAGTCTTGTTAACCGTCCAGTTCAGTGGCGGTTTTCAAGGCGGAATACAAGAATCTATCTATAAAAATACGTGCTTTGAGCGGTGAAATCAGTGTTAAGCCCGTATTTTGAAATATGAATTCTCCCTCCATGATAAATCGACCATAGCCCACGCCTTTTTTTGCAAATAAACAAGATTATCGTTATAATAATATGATTATCAAATCTATGAATCCATTCCTTACCCCTGCCTTCATCCTTGGCATTCTCGGTACCATCATTGGTTTTGGTGTATTTTCCGTTCTCATAAGATATACAAAAATACAAAAAACAACCGATAAAAACGAGATTATCAAATACCCATTATTAAAAGGGTTTGTCTTCTTATTCATAGCTCTGCCGTTTGTAGTTCTCATCCTTCATAATATTTTGGTGGAGGTTGGCACACCCCCCATAATCGCAAAAGTCCTTGCGTTAGTTGGATATTTTTACGCAATGCGAAACGACCTAAAAGCCTCAGGTGCGAATAAACGCCAAATGCTGATCGTGATTATCGGATTCTTCGCTACGATCATTGTGGGTAGTCTCATCTGGGAACTGGTATTCAACGCATTGCTCCCCACCATTTGCGCAGGCAACGCTCCCGCATGGCTCTCGCAGATGTTCTTTGGTGAATGTCTTGGATATGGACTTAAGCAAGAACTAGGTCTCTAAAATTCATTACCCAATCTTGCCCAATCTGCACAGCACCTCAAAGTGTCGCTTCTCGATTGGCATAACCGATAAACGATTGCCGCGTGCGAGCAACTTCATGTCCGCCAATTCGGGCACTTCTTTCATCTCGTTTAACGAAACTTCACGATTAAACTTTTGCTCAGCAGTTACATCTACCATAAACCAACGTGGTTTATCGGGAGTAGAATTCTCATCGGGGTGATCGGATTTCGGATCCCATGCAGTGTGATCGGCATAGCCCTCACGCGTGATTTTTACAGTTCCGATCGCATGCGGCGGTTTACAGTTGCTATGATAAAAAATCGCTAAATCCCCCACTTCCATCTCATCACGCATAAAATTCCGCGCCTGATAATTGCGTACACCATCCCAGTGTTCAGTTTGCTTTGGCATTTTTAGAAGATCATCGTACGAAAAACAATTCGGCTCCGATTTAAACAACCAATAATTCATTGTATTTGAGATGAAAAAAAGCATCGTCATGCTAATCGAAACATCGCCGATTGTCGAGGCAACAAACAGATGCCTTGCATCTGAATTAAAACCACGCTAGAGTACACTCCTTATTTTACACGTGATTCTTTCGATCATCCTCAACAGCGCACTCGATGTTTTTTTTCCACCTCGATGTATATGCTGCCGCAAAGAAGATGATCTGATCTGTGAGAAATGCCGAAAATCTCTCAAAATACGATTCATCGAACACTCGCCACCCGAAGACAAAAACTTCACGATTACGAGCGCTTTGCATTATAGTGATTGCAAAGTACAAAAAATAATCACTCGTTTTAAGTTTTATCACTGTAAACAGATTATTACAGAGTTAGATGAAATTTTTTTGCTTTTAAATAACGAAAATATTATCCCAAAAAATGCGATTCTATGCCCTGTTCCTCTTCATTTTTGGCGCAAGAATAAACGTGGATTCAATCAGGCGGAGTTGATTGCCCGGCAAATCGAGCAACAGACAGAAAACAGAACTCTTAACCTGATGAAACGGGTTCGTCATACCAATCCGCAATCGTCTTTGGGCGCCACCGACCGCAGAACCAATTTACAAAACGCCTTTCAGATGCGCTCAAATGCAAAAAATATAGACAAAAAAACACCAATCGTTTTAATCGATGACGTCGCCACCACTTTTTCGACTTTGATCGAATGTCGCAAAGCATTGCAAGCAGCCGGTTTTCAAAACGTATCAGCTTTTACTATTGCCGTAAGCCCGTTACGATGATTGATGAGTTCCAGAAAAAACCGTGTCAAAAAACGAGATACGATGGAAGAATCAAGAGAATACGTCTAGCCCCCTCTTTTTAAAAGGGATGAAGGAAACCTATTCTTTTAGGTACTGTTGACATATGTGCTTTTCGATCAGAGATTCTCAGATTCCTTGC
>CAZOZW010000052.1:11208-13372 GCA_964584385.1 uncultured Candidatus Peribacteria bacterium | reverse complement strand
TAAACTCATCAATCCGTTTTTTATGAGCACAGAGCCGGTCACCGGAAGCTCCGGTAAATATCAGAGACCCAACCAGCAAGATAAAATTCTAGCGAGGTCTACTACCGGTACACTCACGCGGATTTGGTTTTAGCAGGGTTTTTTAAAAAGTGATTTGCAAAATGCAAACCAGTCGTTTTGATAAAGGAAAGACTGCGGGATTTAACTGTAAGAGTACTCATCTGCTGTTGAATCGGTTTCAGAGCGCTTGTAAAAACGATGTTGCCTGCCGCGTACAAGTATTTCAAAGAAAACACTTGACACATTAAAAAGAAACAACTAAAGTAATCATCCTTTTTCATGGGAGAAAAAGGAATGCTTATTCGGACCAGGCTTTGGCTTTTACCAAAGCCTTTCCGAATTAAAAAAAGAATTCGGATATGCGAAACCGGAAGAGAAGGTACGTAAGACTATGTAAGGCGTCCAGTGGTTTTCTCTTCCGGCTCTAATGCTCATGGTTTACAATCTCGTTAGAATCATTTTGTACAAGCGATTTAAGAGAATGTGACCTAAGAGCGGTATTATGTCAGGTGTCGACTCGGTTGGCATCTGACATTCTCCCTACCGTTCTTTGGAGTTCGTATTTGAGACCGGACTCCTCGGTCATATTTTCTGTTTGTTTTTTTCGGTGAATTCATTTTCGAGATTCACGCTCTTTAGAAACGTGTTCGAATGTTTCTGTTTGTTGTTTTTGTGTTTCCCTATCTTTTTCTCTTTTTTGAGTTTTTCAATGGGGAGCTTTTCGGTGGTCGGCCGGAGTCGATCGGCCATCGAAAAGTAGGGAGGAACAGAACCAATATCTTGCGGGTGATATTGAGCCTGCTGCTCGCGGCTTTTCGTTTCGTTGCAATGGTTTTAAGGGTCGATGTGAATCTTACTATTGTAGATGATTTTGCTTGATGAATCAAGATGAAAGCACTACACTGAGCGGGAATCGTTACGCACTTCTGTATGAACGATTCATGTAATAATAAAATATTTATTGTTTAATGTCAATGTTAAGTGGGACACTTTATCTCATCGTCGGTCCATCGGGTGTGGGCAAGGGTACGGCGATCAATCTTTTAAAAATCCGTCATAAGAACTGGCAGTTCCCCATTACGGCAACCACCAGGTCGCCGCGCCCGGGCGAAGAGCATGGCACAGATTACTTCTTTTTGTCGCAAGCCGAATTCGATGCAAAAATTGCCGAAGACGAGTTTTTAGAATGGGCGAATGTTCATGGCGAAACGAAGTACGGATTACTAAAAGATGCGGTTTTACCATATTTAACTGACAACAAAACAGTGGTGCGCGAACTCGATTACCAAGGTTGCCGCAGCGTAAAAGCCCTACTCGGTGATGACTGCAAAACCATTTTTTTATTGCCGCCTTCGCGTAATATCTTGATCGAGCGCATCATCAAGCGGGCGCCGATGAGTGAAGAAGAGCTGCAAAAGCGGACTAAAAGCATGGACAAAGAACTCGCCTTTGCCGAAAATTGTGACTGTGCGATTCAAACCACCGATGGCGACCCCTGCATTACCGTTGAGAAGATCGAAGCAGTGATAAAAAATGCAGCAGCTTACGAGCATCAAAAATGCTAGATCAGACATAAAATTTGTGACAACAGAACCATTCTTTTTAAGATTACACTTGGTGTTAAGCATTATCAGGCTTACAAAAAGCAGGTCAGAAATGTAAATGAATCGATGTTTATGCGTGTTACAAAGCCCATTGCGGGAGTGCACCTTTTATTATGGCTTTGCTCAGTGGTAGAATCTGGGTTTTATTACACTTTTGATGCCAAAAATGCAGTCGTTATCAGCAATCGCAAAAGGGATTGATCGCTTTTAAGGTAAGAGTGATACTACGGAAAGCAACCAATTTATCAAAGATTATCGATCTTTATTTTTAATCCTGCTGAGCGCTAACTATTTCATCGAGGCATTCTCCATCAACACAATCCTCACAATCAATCATCTCGAATCTGACAACGTTTGTGTGCTCGTCACAATACATCTCTTTTAGTTGCATTGTTTGTTCGGAAGGATGCCTCATGCAGCTGTCGAATTGATTACGTTTTCTTAATTGTTTACCCTCACGATCGTAGGTCTTAGAGATAACCCTTCCGTATTGCCCATAA
>CAZOZW010000052.1:10449-11198 GCA_964584385.1 uncultured Candidatus Peribacteria bacterium | reverse complement strand
GATCGCTATCTTTACATCGTTCGAGTAAGCCTTCGCGTTCTTTACACAAAATTGGAGCCGAAGCGCAAGCAGTAGCCTCGCTCACAATTTCACCCATATGGTAGATATCATTTTTATCAATACCGTAGTTACTTTCTGCCAACATAAACGATTTCGGTTCTGAGTTGGGTATCGCTTTTCCATAATAGTAAACTGAGTTTTCGTCGATTGCATATCGATTGTACGGATCTTTTGTTGTATCACCTGTGATGTAAACATCTACAAGATCAAAAGATTCAGCATCAGCCGTAGCAATTTGCTTGCCATTGAAATAGACTTTTTCGTCATCTTTCGCATAATAAACACCAATTCTTCGGAAAGAATCATGGTCTACATCATCGAGCTTCGTAATTGTAGTACCGTGTAAAAAGAAGATGTTTTCTTCATCGGTGATGTATTGACCATCCGATTCTCGATATTCTGGTTGCGAAATGAGCTTTTCAGGATTACAGTCTTCAATAATCTTCTCTTTGAAGTAGCAGTAAGTATCGTCTTTAGCTACTCCCCAGCCCAATTCGGTAACTGCCTTGTTCATTTCTTCCTGTTTTTGTTCCTTTGCACGCCCATAAACCACATCGGGCGTCGCACCTTTAAAATCTTCTCCAAACGTATGTGCCGGGGCTTCGTCTTGTAATTCTGCCAGAGGTGGAATTATCAATGTCTGTACATCGTCGGTCGAAAACACCTGCGTTGCCGGGTCGTAGTAGCTG
>CAZOZW010000052.1:6605-10439 GCA_964584385.1 uncultured Candidatus Peribacteria bacterium | reverse complement strand
CGGCAGAATGCTGAACTCACCTTCAAAGCGCGCGTTGTATTGCATGTCGAGCCAAATGTCGGGGGTTGGTACCCCGTTTAAATACAACAACACTCTGTCTTTACGTATTTCGTAGGCTTGAATCACACCTGCTTCTTGCATTAACTCAGGTGCGTCATCTAATGGCGTTAGCCCGGCCGGGGTTGGAATATCGATGATAACATTATGCAGGTTTCCGAGCGCTTCGTTGTTGCCGAACGAAATCTTCATAACAAAATCTTTGTTTTCCATTTCGCACTCTTCGCCTCTTTGCACACAACTCATCTCCCTGTTCATGGTAAACTCACTCTCCTCATAGTCGTCCCACTGATCATAATACTCCTTCACTACCTGCACGCTGCCATCAATCGCACCTTCGGCCGCAATCGTAATTTCATTGATCCGCTCTAAGCCATCTTCAAACACGGTCATTTGCATCACATCTGCATTTTGTTCGTCGTAGTTCACTGTCTTGGTATTTCCATTCACCGTTACTGCCACTTTCCCGCGGCTGGTATCACTCGCTTTCGCATCACCGATGTTAATCAGTGCTTTTAGTGCCAAAACCGTTGCCTGGGTCGAGCCCCAGTTCCCGCTACCATGCTTGCCGGCGATCAACCACTTATGCAATGCCGAAACGTAATCGGCATTATTGCCGGCTTTAGCAAAAGCTATTGCGGCAAGGGCAGTCACTTCGGTGTTTCCTGTTCTTCCATAAGAACCATAGTAACTGCGGGTTTTCATTACGATGTAACCGTTTCTGTCGTCATCGAACACAACCTTCCCCTTAAGCGAGTTTAAGGCATCGGCTGCTTTTTGATGATTCGTATTTACAAATACATTAGTAGCAAGCGCCAAGGCGTAAGGTCGCTTTTTTATTTCTTCGAAGTTATTACGCAAATAATTGAGCGATCTTTCTATTCGTCTGTCATCGGGATTGGTTTCTGAAAGCGCCCAAATAACATAGGCATTTTTGGCGAACAGGTCGCCGCCGCCGGTAAAGCCACCTCGGCGTGAGCCATGAAAGCGAAACGAGCCATCGTTATTTTGGTCTTTGTAAACAAAGTCGGTCATTCGCGTAAGCAGTGCTGCATCTACAAACGAAACCTCCGCCATTTCGCTGAACTGCATCAGTCCGTAGGCGGTGAGTATCGTTTCGGCTTGTCCTCTGCCATACAACGAGAACCCTCCGCTATTACCATTTTCATAAGTAAGGATCTTTTGTTTGCCCTTATTGATGTAGTCTTCGGCTCTTGCTCGAATCTCGGCATTGTCTTTGCCACTTTTTTCAAGGTACTGCAGGGCAAGGATGTTCGGATGCAAACTCGATGAAATCTGCTCAAAGCAGCCAGAGGGGAGTCGGAAGATACCTTCAATCCCTTCAACGATCTCGGCGAGCATCGTTGGAACCACCTTCACAACCAAAGCCTCGGTGCCGCCGATCATCGTTTTAGGAAAAATCGCCTGCATCTCAGTTTCGGCTTCGGTAATCGGCTCGTTCGCTGCTGTTTGCTGAATCTTACGTCCGAATGGCTTTACCTCGGCGCTCTTTTGTATCGCATCGGCTTCGGCCGTACCATTTGCATCAATCCTAAAAGTAAAGTCACCACTTTTTGTAACGCGTATTTCAAGCGGAACCACCACCTGTGCCTTCGCATCAATTGAGAGTATTTGTTCATAATCGCCGTTTAGCTCAAACCAATCATCGTTTCTGACAATGATTTTTATTTCTTGCGCTTGTTCGAGGTAGTTGAATATGCGTACCGGAATAGTTAGTTCGTCACCTTCGATCAAAGTCGCCGGCAGATCGAAATCTACAAAGAACTCCTGAAAAGTTGTTATGCCGGCTGAGCCGCTGCCAACTCTGCCCGAGAGTGAGTTTGCCAAAGCAGAAATGTTCCAGCCGGTAATCGAGTCGGCCATGGGTACCATTACCTCTGCTTCACCGTTTTCGGCAATTATGTTCGGCTCCCAGAACATCGTTTCCGGAAAATACTTTCGTACGCGCTCAGCTTCTTTAAAGTCTTGTTGCTTAGCCGCAGGCTCACTAGCTGCACCGATCATAAATCGCTGATTCTCATGCACCGACGCAGTTGGTGGTGGCGCAGAATCTTCTGAATCCATAATTCCAAAACTTGGAACATCGAAATCAAAAAATGGAGCGCTATCCGCCATTATTCCATCCATCCTTGCCGATTCGCTAACCCCCATTGGTGTAGAAGCAGAAAGGCCAAATGGGTCATCGCCCCGAAATGAAGACCTATCATTAATTCTGGTCTGGCTTGGGCTTCTTTCGATTGTTGAACTAGATTGCCTAGTCACTGACGCCATAACGAATAACAAAAAAGGAATTCCGAGAATGATTAACAATACCAGCCCCGAATAACTCCAGCCATCAATTCTTTGTTGTGGCTCTGCACGCTCAGAAAGCAGAAGGTTCAATTCACCGAGTCGAACATTTTCTGCCGCAGTTTTATTCTTCTTGGCAACAAGAGCATCTCGTTCAGCCTTGAGCTCAAATGTACTCGGCGCGTTCGTGGTCACATCATCAATAGGAACAGCGGCAATCGAACGGATGATTCCGAAAAACGCCAATACCGGTGTGATGATGTAGAAAATAAGGTGGGGCAAAAAACACGTAACACAGAATAAGGCGATTGTGTAATTTCGAAAGACTTTCGATGAAATGGAATTTGCCGAACCAATCCCGAATAAACAGGTAACGTAGGCAAGTAAGAATAAAAGTAAGATCAGTGCAAACGACAATTCTTGAGCTCGGTATTCGAGGCTGTCGAAACCATCGTACGAATGAAGCAATAAGTATGCTGTGGTCAGCGCAAGAATGGCCAAAAGCGATCGATCGAACGAACTTCGCCGATCGGTCTCTTTGTACATCAAATAGGCAAAACCAAACGACAACACCGAGAATATTACTGTTAACAGAAGCATGATGTACGGCATACTTGCTAGTTCTACAATCAGCCTGAGAGGGAGCTCAAACGCATCCGACAATTCAAACCGATACCCAAAGCCAAAGAGAGAAGCAATACTGATCAACGCGAGCAAAGCAGGAATCAAACTCAAGCACCATGCCGGCAGAAGTAATGATTTTTTTGAAGCATGAGCACTCCCATGCCATAAAAATATTATGAAAAAAATTCCAATCGCAATCATAATGAAGACCCTGGTGAAATTAACCAAGCTTCTCAATTCACGGTGAACTGCACGCTTCGACTGGTGATGATCTACCGTTATCGCCACCAGTTGTGCACTCGGCAAGCGCACATCGGCGAGAATAGCCCGCAGCATTACGTCCCTTGCTTGAAGTGTGGTATCAACGACTGCTCTCTCAAGCCCAATACCATTCACGCTGCCTGCTTTTGCACGCAGGTCTTCGTTAATCAAAAAGAAGGTCTTCGAGAGCGCTTTGTCGTTGCTTAACGCAAGCAAGGCTTCATCAACAATGCTTACCCCAAGTGCCGCGCTTTCTTTGTTCCCTTCGTCATCGGTTACTGCCATGTTCAGGCTCATCTCCTCTCCGGGCTTGAATGTTTCTTTATTCGGCGTTACCGCCACATTCAGATTCTTGCTGTTATCGATCATAATCACACGCTGGTCTGCAGCGGTGTTTCTACTCCTGTTATCCGTTACTTCAACGGCTTGCAGCATCATGGCACCGAATGTACCTTTAGGCACGTCAAACGTTGCGCTCGCTTGTCCTTCTTTTAATGTGACGACTTGAGTATGTAAAACCTTTTGATTTTGAATCAAATCTACACGTATTTCATCCGTCGTATCTTTTGCAAAAACTTCAAC
>CAZOZW010000052.1:3422-6595 GCA_964584385.1 uncultured Candidatus Peribacteria bacterium | reverse complement strand
TTCCTCCTGCTGTACGGCAATCTGTTTTGGGCGCAATAGAATTGTCTTTTCTGTTTGCTCAACAGCCACCTCAACCGACTCCTCAAAACGACCGCCGTTGTCATCGGTGGCGGTGAGTTTAACGATCGCCTCTGAAATTCCCTCTTCAGGGGTGAAGGTGAATGAGCCGACACCGAACTCATCGGTGGCAAATTCTCGTATTCGAGTCCCGCTCACAAAAGCTTCTACCGGGGCAGGTGTGCCATCACCGTAAGAAGAAACCACATAAACAATATTTTCAATCCCTGCTTTCAGTTCTCCGGCTTCGGGGATCAGTGCCAATTGTAACGATTCCTCTGCCAGGCTGAATCCCTCGGCAACAACAACTTCGTTGCCATCGGAATCGACCACAGAACCCTTCACCTCGATTCGCTCAATATCTGTATGCTCAACCGCAGCGTCGAATTTATAGGTGCCATCTTCAAGAATTTCAGGATCCTCGAGTTTTACGCTTCGCACATTGCTCGGGCTTTTATAGGCCTCTACCATTAGATCGAACTCGGGATTTTGGAGTGGTTCACCATAAAAATGCTGCGGTTTTACCAAAATAGAAATATCAGTCAAATAATCAGTTATCCGGTAGGCATCACCATTCTCTAGTCCGCCCTCGGTCACTACCTTAAACTTTGGCAATGCAAAGGGCTTAATCTCAAGTTGCTTTGTAAATTCAAGGCCGGCACTTTTTGCCACAATCTCATAATCTCCTGTGGTTATCCGATCTGCAAGCGGCAGCTCACCGCTAAACACGCCATAAGACGATGTGTCATAATCTTTCTGAAAAATCTTATTACCGTTCGGGTCGATCACCGTAACGGTAGCAGTTTCATCTGCGAGCGGTGTTAAATCGTTCGCGCTCAGCACCAAACCACGAAACAGCAGTGTTTGACCGGGTTTGTACAACGGTCGGTCGGTCGTTAGCAACAGCTTACCATCGTTGGCAATCGATATTTTTCGCTCCAAAATGTCATTTCCTCCATTCGAATCTACTTCTACTTGCAACACATAGCTTCCGCTCTTGGCATCGTTGGGGATCTGAGTGGTAAACTGTGTTTGCTGTTCTTCAAGTTTCTCATCGAATAAAACTGCTACTACTCCTTTTTCTTCGCTTAGCAAAGTCATGGTGATTTTTGGCTGCAAAGGTTCGCTTGTGTCCTCATCAACCACAGAAACATCAAAAACTGCAGGTTGACCAGGTAAGTACGATGTTTGAAGCTCAAATGAAATATGTTGATCACTGATTCTGTACTCTTGCACCCACAACGTGCCGAATCGCATCAGAACGAGTAAGCAGATCGTCACCGGGATCAGGTATTTCAAAATCCTAAAAGCGCGTTCGGTATTGTTGTTCAGCTTTTCGGGTATCTTCCAGTTTCCTACCAGCAGGTTCCAAAACGTCACAATACCAAAGGCAAAGATACAAAGAATCGCAAATACCTTGATAAAAACCCAAAGCACCTCTGGTATCATCGGTTGATTTGGCTGCATGGCTTGTGCTGCGGGTGCATACGACAGCGCAGTAACAATAGAAAAAAAGAATAGCAAAATTCGAGCTTTATGTAGTTTCATGATTTTGTATTGATATTAATTATATTTTATACTAATTAATATCAATTATCAACTTTTGATTATATGAGAAGCCGATTGCTTGGTGATCAGAAACAAAGTTTTACTGAGCGTAGAAAGGGTATTTTTTAAGCAAATCGAGCGGTTATCATTTTGCCGAATCGAATAAGAGTGCGTATCATTTGCGTACTACTACTTGGAGCCTCTTACAAACCCATGAATCACACAATTTTTAACAGAGCATGGATAGCCGTTTCATTACTATCTTTGCTCGTTTTTATCACTCCAGAATACTACTTACTATTTGGAAAAATCGGCTGGTTTGCGCTAGTCGCGTTACTCTTCATACGTCCGCTTGCTGACATCCTTCCGAAACAGAATCTGTTTTGCAAATTGATGATAATGCGCAAAGGGTTGGGAATTCTTGCAGGCTCGTTTATTATGGCTCACTCTGTTGGCTATTTTTTGGCACACGATCTCTCTTTGCCGGCATCACTCATCGCTTCACAATATTGGAGTCTGACAAACCTCTTTGGCTGGGGAATGCTCGGTGCGCTTGTTGTCATCCCGCTTCTACTTACATCGAATAGGTGGTCGATGAAAAAGCTCGGTACATATTGGAAGCCCCTACAGCGTCTCACCTACCTGCTTTACCTAGCGGGCGCGATTCACATTGCGTATGCCACAAATTCAATTGCTCCATTAGTGATTTTCACCTGCTGGTTTATTTGTTGGATGCTCGCCGAAGCCAGGCGACATCATAAGCCGATTTTCTCAGTTGTACTTGCACTGTTGTTTATTCCGACAATCGCAGGGAGTTCATTTCGCATTGCGACGAGTAAAATGCAGCAGCAAGATGCAAACACATCAACAAACGAAGAAGCCGCTGCTACATTAGAAGTTATTGAGTTACCCATAATCGAAGAGAATGTTACAGAACCAGCATTGCTCTCTGTCGATCCAAATTGCATCGGCTGTGGAAAGTGCATTCGCGTTGCGCCGAGTAACTTTTCATGGAGCAATACAGAGAGAAAAGCCGTTGTCAGCTCGCAAAAAAATCTCGACTCGGCTGCTGTTGAGCGGGCAATTCAAATATGTCCGGTTGGCGCGATAACGCTGTAATTGATCGTTGCATAGGTTGATTTATTACTATCTCATAAACAAAACGCTTGGCAATGCTCTAAAAGTGTAGTAGACTCCCTTTCAGAAGCGGAACAACCTCATTCCTTAGGTCTGCTTTAGAGCAACGCCCCGAGGAATATTAACGGTGAATCTTCAATTTTCTTCGCAAGAAAATGAATCACTTAATCCGCGAAATTTTGCATGTCAAAGTCTTTTTTCCCGTATTCATGAATAGATCAAATCATCACATCGAAATCGTTACCACCGACATCGACGGGCTTACTCTTATGCCCCTAAAAACCCGTAATCTCATTTACGAAGTCTTGGCACGTAAGTACCCAAATGTTGTTCTCACCAGCATCAACAGCGAAACAGATGTAAACAACCTCATCGATCGATCGCCGCATCTGGTCGTATTAGGTGTAAAAAGCATCACCCTTCAAAAACAA
>CAZOZW010000052.1:0-3412 GCA_964584385.1 uncultured Candidatus Peribacteria bacterium | reverse complement strand
ATCTTTACAGCAAGCCGGCATCCGCCATACCGGCTCAAACCATGCAGCTCTGCAAAGAGAGTTCAATAAGGCAAAGGCAAAATCGAAAATGCTTAAGCATAAAGTCAATACCGCACAGTTCTTCTTGGCCCAACCGAATCAATTCAGCAGTGCAGCCGATATCCCCATCCCATTTCCTCTATTCATCAAACCCTTATACGAAGGTGACGGCAGGGGAATCGACAGCGATTCGATTGTGTACGATTTTGCCGGGTATCAGGCAAAAATCGATAAAATTTATCAAGAATTCAAAACCCCGGCGCTCGTCGAGCAGTACCTGGGCGGTCGTGAGTTCACGGTTGGCATTCTTGATGATGGCGAGGGCTGTTTGCTGGAATTGCCGCTTGAGATCATAGCGCCGGTTAATGAGCAGGGCGAACGAATGCTCGGCAAAAAAGAAAAAGAAGCCGACACCGAACAGGTTATTCCGGTAACCAACCCTGTTATTCGACGGGATATCTGCCGACTGGCAAAAAGAGCCTTTCGGGCATTAGGAGCGAAAGATTTTGGCAGAATAGATATTCGAATGGATGATGCAAATACACCATACTTTTTAGAAGCCAATTTGATTCCCGGGCTCGGGCATGGCTATTTTTTCAGATCGTGCAACATCAACTTGGGCATCAGTTACGAAGAGATGATCTTGAGGATTGTCGACCTGGGATTTGGAAAAGTAGGAAGCCGGAATCATGCTCTGAGAAGAAGAAGTTTTGGATTACGGGACAAAGTTGAAGTTATTTAATTCAGGATGATATTAGATATCTACTGGGATTCATTCATAAGTGCAAAGGAGCGATGACGAGCAAAATGACCTCATTTACCTTTTAAACCGCTGACGATTCGAAATGGTGAAGAATTGTTTGCAAGTAAAACTCTGGTTCGGTTACGTAAAATCTCAACATCACAACCACCGCACAGTCCGAAAAGCTTTAGAAATTGCACCAAGCCGACGTGACCGCAGAACAAACAGAGGAACAAGGGAGCAAGCATTTCTAATATGAACTGTAAAACGAAGCTTTCGGGGGGTGTGAATAATACGGCGCCGCAAAGAAAGGTGGTCGATGTGCTAAGTAGTCACATCAACCCAAATGGTAGATGACCGGTGTTTGCCCCATTATCGGACCAAGGAAATGAGCTTGAATGTATTGTCATTTGCCGATAAAATATTTCTGTAAAAGGACATAAATGTCCTATTATCGAAATAGTATGAATAGCGTTCAATTTGCAAAGCGTCTTGCCCCTTATCGTATTTTCTCTTTGCAAGATGTTAGAAATGCGATTCCCGGATTTTCTTACCGTCAGCTCGATCGCTGGCAAAAGCAGGGCTCCTTACAAAAGATCAAGCAGGGGTTTTATGCCTTTACCGATTTGGATGTAAACGAGGCTTTGCAGTACCACGTGGCCAACAAAGTCTACCGTCCCTCGTATGTTTCTTTAGAACAGGCGATGAAGTTTTATGGCTTTATTCCCGAAGAGGTATTTCAAATCACATCGGTCAGCACCAAAAAGACGGCAGCATTTTATACGCCGATCGGGAATTTTAACTACCGTCATATCAAGCCGTCTTTATTTTGGGGCTACCGGCTGGTAAATAAAAATAACACCCGCGTTTTACTCGCCGAACCCGAAAAGGCGGTCCTCGACTACCTTTACTTCCATCCGCATTTGAAAACCGGTGCCGATTTTATCGCGCTTCGCATCAATAATACCGCCGTTACGCAAACCGTTTCACAAGGAAAGCTTCTTCATTACGCCAACGCATTCGGTAAGAATTCTCTTTTGGATCGGGTAAAAACATTTTTGTCGATTATTGATCCCAATGATTAGCCTTCACCAAATCGTCGAAGAATATCCGCCGCAATTGCGAGGTCATCGAGAAAGCATTCTTAAAGAATATCTGCAGTACAAAATACTGCAGAGCATCTACGATACGAAATACGCCGATTCACTGGTATTTCTCGGTGGAACGGCATTAAGGATTCTCCATGGGAACACTCGTTTTTCGGAGGATCTCGATTTCGATAATCTCGGCCTTACCTCAGCGCAATTTCACGACCTTAGCGGCAGCATCAAGAAAACACTCGAACTCGAGGGTTTACAGGTTGAGATTGATGTAAAAACGCAGCAGGCGTATCGCATTAAGATCAAAATCCCGAAGATATTGTATGAGAGCGGTCTTGCGCCCATCTCAGACCAAAAGATACTGATTCAGATAGATACGGTTCCGCAAAACTTCGATTATCAACCGGATAGCCCGCTGTTGAATAAGTTCGAGGTTTTTACTCAGATCAAAGCGGTACCGAAAGATATCCTGCTGGCACAAAAGCTGTATGCGTGTCTTCATCGCCCACGGATTATGGGCAGAGATTTTTTCGATATCGTGTTCTTGTATGGCATCGGTGCTCAGCCGAACTATCGGTATTTAAAAAGGAATATCAAGGTTTCAGATAAACCCGCACTCAAAGCTTACTTGCTCAAAAACACAAAAGACTTACACTTTGAGCAATTGGCGCAAGATGTACAACCGTTTTTGTTCAATCCGAGGGATAGTATGAAAATAACGCTGTTTCGGGAGTTTGTAGAAGAGAAGTTGTGAGGATGAATCGCGGATGAGTTGTGAGTATCTGATTACGTTGTGCGATTTGTGCGCCGGAGCATGGATGTCGGATAAATCGTCATCGCTCGGCGCGCACCAATCTGCTAAGAAACCGTGTGTACAACAGACTCCCTGTTCCACTTTTTTCTCGATAGTACTCATCCTGTTATCATGAAGTTACAAAGAAAAAGGAAAGATGTAAGATTAAGGATTACGAAAAACTTTCGATTTCGTCATTTATCTTTTTCTTACTCTTAAAATTGAGGGGCGAGTTTTGGCCTGCCAGCCGAAGTTCGCTGCGGCGAACGAAGGATGGTTCGGGAGGTATGGGATAGCAACCTTCAAATGACGTATTCACAAGGCCTGTTGCCTTACCACTTGGCGACTCCCGACTATATAAAGATGCTTGTTTGGAGATCCCGGACAGCTTCTCTTTGTTACGCTTCCGGGACTTATCGAACAACATGAGTAAGAAGACATCATGTATCAAAGGATGGTTCGGGAGGTACGGGATAGCAACCTTCAAATGACGGATTCAAAAGGCCTGGTGGCTTATCACATGGGGCACCCGACTATGTAAAGATGCTGGTTTGGAGATCCCGGACAGCTTCACTTTGTTACGCTTCCGGGACACAACGAACAGCATGAACAAGAAGGCATCATGTATCAAAGGATGGTTCGGGAGGTAGGGATCGAACCTACGAATGACGGATTCAGAGTCCGTTGCCTTACCACTTGGCGACTCCCGACTATATAAAGATGCTTGTTTGGAGATCC
>CAZOZW010000051.1:512-13887 GCA_964584385.1 uncultured Candidatus Peribacteria bacterium | reverse complement strand
ATCATGCCCGCACCAACGAAGGTGCCAAGCATAAAGTCTTCGAGAGTCGATACGATTCGAAGATCATAGATGAAGAGAAGCTCTACCACCAAAAACTCGAGTACATCCATAATAACCCCTGCAACAAAGGATGGTCACTCGCCCCCTCGCCTGAACTCTACCCACATTCCAGCGCGAGTAATTATCACTCCGGCACCGGCTTTTATCCGGTTGATGTCCTTACGTGAGTAGCTCCAACCACTCACTCCATCAGCCCACTTCATATCCTACGACGGCACAGTCCCTTTCAGGAGACTGTGCCGGGGTGGAAGTCTAGCTTTCATTTCATCACCGCTCAATTCATTAGAGGTAATCAAATGCCACTTAATTTCAAGGAGCGTGTAAAACACATCAGCACGAATGGCATAATCCTTTTCTGCTTGTCCCAAGAAATCCGCATTCGTCACATGACTAATGGCCTCGATCCCCGTAATTAGACCATTGTTTTCCCATCCGGTAAAGCGTTCCTCATAACTCCGAATTGTACTTTCTGGATATTGCCCAGAAATAGCACGTTCCCATTGTGTCAATAACGCTGACCCACGTCCGAAATAATAATCCGCCAATAATACAATAGAATCTGGATGTTCATAATAATGATCACCCGGTTGCCAACTGGAATTCGATTCATCTAAATCATCTACATCCTTCAACCGTAATATCTTCCCTCCCTTGATCTTCCCCTCCAACCCCTCATCACGCACCATCGAACCCAAAATTTTATAACTCACCGCGCCTTGTTGCCCGCTATTCATGCTGCCGAGCAGCTTAAAAGCATTGAGCAGTAGCTCTAAATACTGCATTCCGCCTGTTTTAATGATGTATTCCTTTTTTTCCGCTTCGAGGTTTTCTCTCGAATGGATGTCTGAATTATGACTGGTGAATAAGTATGGCGGATCGGACGATTTGCCACTGAGTACATATTCCGGAGGTAATAAACCATAGTACTGTTGCTCCCTGCCCTCATGATAATATCGCCCAAGGGCGTAGTTGGCAAATTGCGTATTTTTCAACTTACTCTCTTTGGGGATTTGGTTCAGATAATGCATAGGCAATGCTGGTGATCCGCCTGCCATTGATAAGGCTTTTCCGTCAGCCGATAGCCATACTGTAAAGTATACATTATAACCATTATATTCCCTATTCAACTCAATTTCATTATTTAAGTATTCCGCATCAGTTTTCAGGTAATATTCGCGATCTACTTCTTCACCCGCTTTAGTTTTTTTGATCATCTCACTTCGCCAGGCTCGCCATTCTTTTGCATTTTTGGTTTGTTCTTCTATGAGTTGGCGCATATTCTCTAGCAACTCCTCTTCACTCGGCATCGGTCCGTTCGCTGTTTTGTAAAAGGTGTACACCTGGTACTTCGGCTCGTCATCGAGCCCGTAGTATGTTTCTTTATCAAAAAACTCTAACGGTGCATGGTACGCAAATCTCCGTTCGGCTTCGGCAAGTGCAAGGGCGAGAGCATCCATTTTAGTTACACCCGCTTCATCGCGAACATTATTACGCCCATCAAAGACTGTAGAGTTTCTTAAAACCGAAATCTCTCGATTCTGCTTGTTGTGTAAATCTCTATCACCCAAATCTGCCGCACTTACATGTGTAGCAGAAAGAGCGAGTGTGAAAAGCGTAAATATGAATTTGTTCATGCACTTTGATTTTTATATGTTATTATAACATATAAAAACATGATAAGAAAGTTCGTTGTATTTATCTCTCCTGTTGTTCGTCGAATATCTCCAGATACTTTTCTTGTTCGCAAAGCGTAATAAAGAAGTTTTCAAGCACTCCTTTTCTGCCGAGTAATGGCATGGCACAGTTTGTGTTTTCGGCAAAACAAATGCTGCTTTTGAACGTAAATTCTTCAATCGCCATATTAAGCTCGAATTCTTTTGCACAAAACACACTTCCATCAGCGTTATGAAACTCTTTTGTTTTTCCTGCATCCCAGTTGAGCCCAAGGCGAATCGCATCAGATCGGTAAAACACCGAAAAATCTGCACCGGTATCGAGCAGTGGTAAAAATCGTGCCTTGTTATCACCGAACCCGAGTGTTACCGGTACATGTGGCCTGTCTTCAAAATAGGGGAATCTATAATGCATAGTTCTCGCGCCCCATGATCAAGGTCGTCATCACGTCCTCTTTTTTATAACCTTTTTCGAGTGCCTTCTCTTCGGCAGCAAAAGAATCTTTGCCGAATGCAACCATTTTGCCATTTACAATCGCCACCGACTCACCGGCGTGTTTTGCCTGAAGCGCTTTTGAAATCCTTGGAATAATCGTCATCGAATAGTAATTATCATAGTTATTATATTTAGGTCTCTCAGTTTTGTCAAAAACCAGGCTTTTTTGATTAAGCGCTTACGGCTTACTCTTGTGCCACAGCCTCATCATTCCAATCTGTTGCCAGCATCGCCGCCACCATTGGTGCACTAAAACTTGTACCACTCATGGTTTTGTACCCATTGCCCGGTACGGTTGTAAACACATCAACGCCCGGGGCGGCAATATCTACACTATCGACCCCGTAATTACTAAAGGTTGCCAGTTCGTCTTCGGTATCGAGCGCGGCTACCGATATTACATTCGGTAGATCATAACTGGCAGGGTAGATCGGCGTAACGTCGTTATTCAGTGCATAATTCCCGGCGGCTGCCGTAAACATAACTCCTGTTTGGTTGGCGGTTTGAATCGCTTCTTGCATAACCGCAGATGCCGTGGGGCCGCCAAAACTCATGTTGATGATATTTGCGCCGTTCAAAGTGGCAAAGGTAATCGCCCGGGTAATATCGCCGCTGGTTAAAAGCCCATCTTCGGCAACTTTTAACACCATGATCTCAACACTGTTATTGCTCAAACTTGCCATGCCTTTGCTGTTATTGGTTACCGCGCCCACAATCCCCGCTACGGCGGTGCCGTGTTCGGCGTTATCTTCGACCATCGGATCGGCATCTTCGTTCACAAAATCGTAGCCGCCGTTCATACAGCCGCCTTCAATCGAAATTCCCAAATCATCGACGCAACTTTCGCGTTGCCATAAGTGCGGCGCCAAATCTTCGTGCGCGGTATCGACTCCGGTATCGATTATCGCAACAACAACTTTTTCACCATCACCGGTTACCGGTAAGGCACTGTTGCCGAGCACCGAAACAAGCGACCATTGTCGGTCTACTTCAATATCGTTGGCAATCGGCTCGGTCAGTTCATCCATTAGTTCGTATACCAGTTCGGGTTCGAGCGCCGCCGCCAGTTCAACCTGCTCGGTATTGCTGAGCTCGGGCAATTCGGTTTTAATAAATTCTTCTGTTTCGGCTTTAAGGGTTTCGTTGAGTTCTTGCAGCGCTTCGAACTGCACCCGCTTGGCGATTTTATATTCTTGCCGTAGTTGTTCTCTTTGTTCGCGCTTTTCTTGCTTCGTTAAATCCTTATTCTGTTTGATGCTTTTCACTTGCGCACGCATGGTTTTACGGGCGGCGTTACGCTCGGCTTTGAGTTGTTTTTTAAGAGCGCGGATGTTCTGTTTCTGCTGTCTTTCTTCGAGCTTTACCAGTCGCTCCATCACCTTTTCTTTTTTGACAGATGGCAGATTTTCGTTATCGAGACGCTTTTGCAGTTTAAGCTGTTTCTTTTCTTGTTTACTCAACACCGGTTTGGCAGTAGGGGAGGGGATTGCACTTTCGGCATTCGCCGCTTCTGCAGATTGTTCTGCAGCTGCTTCGATTTGCTCTTCTCCATCTTCAACCTCTGCTTCGGTGGGATCTATGATTGCTGATTCTTCCGCTGCTTCTTCTGTGCTTTCCTCCTCGATTGGTTCCGGTCCGCCAATGGCTTCTGGTTCTGTTGACTCGCTTTCTTCTTTTGCTTCAGCGGCTTCGGTTGATTCTTCTTCAATTTCATCAGTCGAATCTTCTTCATTTTCGTTCGCTTCCTCGCTTTCAGCCGGTTGTTCCAGGGCTTCTTGTTCTGGTGCTTGGTGCAGGGGCTCGGTTTCATCATCTTTATTTTCTGCTTCTGTTTCGCTTGGTTCTTGAGGTGCTTTTATTTCTTCAGCCCGACCCAATTCTTCCGGAGCTGTTTCTGGCTCTGGCTCAACGGGCTCTTCAGCCGGTGGGTCATCTTCCGTTTCATCTTCAGCCGGTTCGGGCGCTATTTCAATTACCTCTTCTTCAGCCGCATTTTGCGCGTGATACTGCCAAATGCTCCTTGCACTGAGCATTTGTGCCATAAAGCCATCGCCGCGCATGGCGAATAAAATGCCGGTTAATAAACTGAGGCTAATAATGCCAACGATAATCCTGTGTTTGATAGAATGGTCTGCTTTTTGTTTTTGTTGAGGCATAGCTGTTTATGTGAAAGAGAAAACAAGATTCAAGAATATATTATTATACAATAATACAGGTTATTTACCAAGATGTTTTTTGGTCTTAAGAATTAAATAAAGATCCGTCATGCAACCGCCAGTGAACCGGGCGGTTAACAAGACTGGTGCAGTGCGTGATCGCTGCGCAAAAGGAGAGGACGTGCCCTTTTGGTAAAACGGATGATTGAATTGTTTTGTAGGCAATCGATTCGGATTATGGGGTATGAGTACCCATGACTCCGAGGTGATCATCACCTTTTTGCCAAACGGAAGAAACTGGCTATAAGAGAGGCTCCAGCTCAAGTAGGTAGATTTCATGGGTAATCCGATGCAGGTGCCCTCTGGGACACCTGCACCTGCGGCGTGCATAATTTCAACTCAACAATTTGCTTCCCCGCTTTTTTCGGATTGGGGTTGGGGCATGACCTGCGTAGCATTGGCGAAGCATGGTTCATTCCTGCTTGAGACGCGCGAATCGGGAGGGGGGTGTAGGGGTCATTCCTGCTTGAGACGCGCGAATCGGCGCGGAGCTTCCCCCTTTTTGAAGAGCCTGTCCCGAGAGCAAAGCGGCTCGGGAGGGAATACAAGGGGGTTTTTTGACAGCATAAAGATGGATTCTTTGCGACTCAGTTAACGCCTCGGTACAGTCTCTCCTTTTGCGAAGCAATTAAAGGACTGTGCCGTTCGTACAGTCTGATTCGCAAAATACTACATTTAGGCGATAGATAACGCCTTAATGTAGTATTCTTAATCCTGAGGGAGTTGTCATATTGTACCAAACAGAAGAAACCGGCTACAAGAGAGATTCCAGCTCCGCGACGAAAAGTTCAAAACGGTGTATTGAATCGCCGAATCCGCAATCGTTTATATGTCACTCCGGGCTTGACCCGGAGCCCATTAAACGCACCTTGAAGTCTCGATAGATCTTCTCATGGCGGACGAGCAAAGCGAGATTGAGGGGGCGTTCCGGGAATTAATTGTCATCTACCTGGATTGCTTCGTTCCTTCCACCTTCGCCATAGGCTACGGCGGACAAGGCGCAATGACGCAAGCGGAGCCTACGCCGGAGCGGGTGTTTTACAGTGATTGAAATCGTGATGATTTCCCTGAAAACCCCTTTGTATTCTCATTCAAAAAGAAAAAAAGAAGTTTTCCGTAATTATTCATAAACGAATCGCAATATCACTAAAATACTAGCCGATAGCTGATCATTGTTAACCGATAGCTGACTCTCGACTATTTGCGTCGCTCTTGTTCGCGCCGGCTCTGATGCATGATCTCGGTAAATACCTCGCGTAAGACATCTTTTGAAAGCCCGGTTTGCTCGGCTTGGTTTTCGAGTCGCAATAGCAAATCGTGCTCGCGGGTAACATCGAGCACCGCCATATTTTTTTCTTTTTTATAATCAGCAATGTGCTTGCTCAAGGTGAATCGCTGCGCTAAGAGCTTGACGAGTTTTTCATCAACCCGGTCGATTTGGTGTCGGTAATGTTCGAGCCCCGAAACCGATATTGGCTGCGGGCGCAAGAATCCTTGAAAGACAAAATGCTGATCGCCATTGCTGAATGTTTTGCCAAGTTCGAATACGGTATCGGCATCGCGTTTGTCGTTATAAAAATTTTGCTGAGCCATATGAATCACGTCTTGCTTGCGAGCGGTGACGATTCCCAAATGCCCCCACTTATCGCCAGAGAAGCAGGCAATATCTCCGATCGTCGCCTCTTGCTCGTCAACCACTTGCATTTTCATCTGTTCACGGTTTTCGTACCAATCTTCGGCATCACCCTGAAACAAGTCGCTGTAATTGCAGTTCATTGCCGCGTACAAATACCGTCGCACCAGTTCAACACATTGGTATTTAATGCCTAAGTACTCACCTTCGGCATCTAAACTATATTGTTTGCTCACAAAATAGGGGGAGCCGTTGCTAAATACTTCGATTCTTATGCCAGCAACCGTCACAACACCCAGTAGTTCGCCAAACGATTTTGGTGGTTTCATAGTCCTTTTGTGAGAAGTATTGCTTTGAGTATATTTTTTTCTTGCCAAAACTGCAACTATCGCCGATAATGCGAATTGTAAAGAGATATTTTTCGTACTTTCTCGAGAAACGCTTTTCAAAAACAACTGCACGCGGATGTTGCCATCCGAGATCATTTTTTAAAATTTTGGTTCGACAGCATTTTCGCTGCACGTTCTTGCCATTTTTCTCTCTCGTTTTCGTTTGTTCAATCCATCTTTTGCCTCCCGCTCGTTTTTTCAGGAGCTTGCCACGAATCTGCCAAGTAAATCATCTGTTTCGGGTTTGGCGAACACGTCTGCAAAACTATCACTCCTCTCGTTTATATTAAGCAAAGCGAAGGTATTTAAAGACACGAAGAATGTTCTCATCATTCCCCACGAAAAAACCGAAGCCGACGAGATTGCCGCTTTAGCGCGCATATTTTTCGATGGTGAGCAGAATCGGTTTTTTACCTTGCCGATCGGTGCCGAGGCGACCGAGGCAAAAACCGAGTGGGTGCTTGCTCTAACCGGTGCCGCACAACCATCGAATGCGTGTAATGTGTTTATTCTGCCCGAATCGCAAGCGGCGCTCGAACTGTTTCCCAGTGCGAAGTCGCTCCATAGCGAAAAGCTCTTCTTAGAAAAAGATGATGCCGTTGAGCCTCTTGAATTGTTTAATCGGCTCGTTTCGATCGGGTTCGATGTTTCGCCCGATGTTACCTTGCAAAAAGGGCAATACCGCCGCAGCGGCGATGTGATCGATATTTTTCCGGTCGGTGCCGATCATCCGTTCAAGATCGAGATCGAATTCGATGTCATCAAAAACATCTGGTCGTTTTCAATGCACGATAAAAAAATAATCAAAAGCTACCAGAAATTGACGATTTTTCCCTGCAAAACCACTGCAAAAGGCAAAAACTTTTATGAGTTGCTCGAACAAGACGACTTGCTAGTCACCGATGACATTGACGCCTTGCCCGAGAATTTCTTACAAAAAACGCCTTCGCATTTACTCGAATTCACACCGTTTCCCGAGGGGGATGACCACCAGCATTTTCAGATGCGCTTTTTGTCGGTCTTGAAGTTTTATAATCTCTACGACTTACTCGCCGATTTTCGCACCAAGCTCGCCAACGACTACATTATGTTTGTCTACACCAAGCGTATTACCGAGCTTTCTGCAATTCTCAATGAAGAAAACATCCCATTCGCTACCGAGGTGCCGCGTTCTCCCGAAACCGGTTTGTTCTTAATCGATGCCGAAGACTCCGAAGTAATGCCACCGAGCTACCAAAATCCCGATCAAAAAATCCAATTCTTAACCGATCGCGAGATCTTTCAATTACGGCGCAATCGAAAACAAAAGTCACTCGAAAAACTCAATCTCGAATTTTTAACCTCGCTTAAAGTCGGCGATTATGTCGTGCATATGGATCATGGCATCGGGCATTTTTTGGGGGTAACCGAGCAAGAGGTTGATGGTTTTACCCGCGAATACCTCGAAATCGCCTATGCCGGAACCGACCGCTTGTTCGTACCGGTCGATCAGGCCGATAAGGTTTCGCGCTACATGTGCGAAGAAGGCGACGAGCCGAAGCTTAATCGCCTTGGCAGTGCCGAATGGGAGAACATGCAAAAAAAGGCGAAGAAAGAAACCGAAATAATCGCCCGCGAACTCCTCAAGCTCTATGCCGAACGCGAACAGTCGCGTAAGAGTAAATTCATCGCCGATACGAATCGTCAACGCGAGTTCGAACAAACGTTCCCGTACGAAGAAACGCCGGGGCAGATGTCGGCGATCAGCGATGTAAAAGGCGACATGGAATCTGACAAGCCGATGGATCGATTGGTGTGTGGCGATGTTGGGTTCGGAAAAACCGAAGTCGCCATCCGCGCTGCCTTTAAGTGTGTCGAAGACGGCAGGCAGGTAGCGCTGATCTCACCGGTAACCATTTTAGCACAGCAGCATCTTGAATCGTTTGCCAAGCGCATGGAACCGTTTGGCATGAAGATCGCCGCGCTATCACGCTTTAAAACCCCCGCCGAACAAAAGCTGATCTTGCAAGATCTGAAAAAAGGACGTATCGATATCATCATCGGTACCCATCGCTTGCTGCAAAAAGATGTCGAGTTCCATAATCTCGGTCTTCTCATCATCGACGAAGAACAGCGCTTTGGCGTAAAGCAAAAAGAGCGGTTTAAAGAACTCCGAAAAAATGTTGATATTTTAACGCTCACCGCCACACCGATTCCACGAACGCTCAACTTAGCACTGAATAAACTGCGCGATATTTCTACCATTACCACGCCTCCGGTTGGGCGCTTACCGGTGATTACCGAAGTGCGCAAATACAGCGATCATCTCGTTCGCGACGCGGTAATGCGCGAGCTGGAACGCGGCGGACAGGTCTATTTTTTGCATAATCGTGTCAAAACGATTGAAAGTGTCGCCGAAAAATTACGTACCATCGTGCCCGAGGCAAAGGTGATCGTTGGGCATGGGCAGCTGAACCCCCACGAACTCGAACGCCGTATTATGGCGTTTAAAAAAGGCGAGTTCAATGTTTTGGTTTCGAGCACTATTATCGAGAACGGAATCGACCTGCCGAATGCCAACACGATGATCGTGATGAATGCCGAGCGATTTGGTCTTTCGCAGTTGTATCAGCTGCGCGGGCGGATTGGGCGTGGCAAGCGCCAGGCGTTTGCCTACTTTTTGTACCAAACGCAAAAGCTCTCGATCGAAGCGAAAAAGCGCCTCCGTGCCATTGTTGAGGCGAGTGAGCTCGGCAGCGGCTTTCAAATCGCCATGCGCGATCTTGAGATTCGTGGTGCCGGCGATGTTTTGGGGGTCAACCAAAGTGGAACCGTAAACTCGGTAGGTGTGGGGCACTTTTTGCGCATGCTCAACGAAACGATCCGTACCATGAAAGACGGCAGCAAAAATATCAATCCGCAAGAAGTCAGTAATGTCACGATCGAGCTCCCGGTTGATGCATATATCCCCAGTGGCTATGTGGGCGACTCGAAAGAAAAGATTCTTGCTTACCAGAATTTGGCGGCGGTACAAACCACCGAACAACTGAGCGAGATCCGTGAAGATTTTGCCGAAGAATACGGGGTCATCCCGCGTCAGGTGAACACCTTGTTCCGCATTATCGAACTAAAGATCCTTGCTCGTAACGCCGGTATTACCGCGATTCGATCGGTGCCGCTGAGCCAAACCGAGCGTGAGGTACATCTTCTCCTCGGCAAAAAAGTCGGAGCTGCCGAAATCATGAATCTTTTAAAGCACCAAGATCAATGGTTCGTTTCGGCAGACCGTCTCAAAATCCCGCTCAAAAAATTGGGGATTGATTTTATCGAAGAGCTGAAAAAATCACTGACATGGCTGACAAAAGGCAAGAGTGATGGTTCATCAAAAAAAGTTGAAAAAAAGCAAGAAAGCGGAGTACAATAATATGATGAGGGGTTTGATGTACTCCAAACAGGGTGAAAACCGAACAAAAACCAAATGTCGTACGAGTGTTTCCGTTTCGCTTAAAGCAAAACGGAAATCTGTTCGATGGTAATAGTTATGTGCTGAGTGAAGTACTGTTAACCCAAAAGAGTACCGGCTCGAATAACCCCCACCAGGTGTGTCCGGTGGGCGGCAATATCGAAGACGGCGAATCGGCGATCGACACGATTCATCGCGAATTGTTAGAAGAAACAAGTTACTCGGCATTAGATATTACAAATACCTGCCCGGTTCTACAAAGCTATACTTTTCGGCATGGCAAAACAAAGCGCATTAGTGCCGAGCGCAATGTTCTGTTCTTTGCCGGCAGTGTAAATGTTCCTTTGCAAAATGCAGTAGCCGATGACGAAGCACATCATGTTATCGCCTGCAGCCTGCCCGATGTGCAAGCGATGATCCGCGGCGAAACCGTTTCGATATTGCATCAACCTTCGGTGATGCTCGATAGCCTGAGCCTCTCACGTACCGCGCGCAAAAAAGCCGGTACTACCGCCAAAAACCGCGAGATTCAGCAAATATTGACGTTTTGCACGCAGTCGTTTGCTGCAATCGAGGCAAGCACGAAGGTTGAGTTTTTGCGATTTTTACTCAACGAGTATTGGGCAAAAAAAGAAGCACTGATGCATTGTCGGCACTTTGATGAAGAAAATGAGTCTATCAATGGCTTATTCGCTTGCGATGCCCGCAAAGTCGAGGTAGAATTTCGCGGCTTTTTACAGCGTCATAATATCCCGGTAAAAGAAGTGCTTTGTGCGTTTGAGGAGTTTGCGAAGCGAAGTTGATATTTACCAAAAAATAGTTTAAAATTAAATATCCTGTCTTAATTTTCTTATGAATCAAGGACCCAGTAATCCAGAAGCTCGAAAAGTCGTTCCCATTCAATCGAACGCAAGAAGTAAAGAGTCTAGTAGCGGCTTTGTTCCACCGGAATTGATTGAACATGTGGGTTCAAGTACTCTTCATGAAATTGCGAAGGGAACCGAGCAGCGAGTTGCTTCGGTTATTAGTCTTAACGAAGGTGAGGGGATTGGTCTTGAGGAGTGGGAGCAAAAACGAAGTGACTTTTCTCAAAAGCTTGAGGAAAATATTTCGGCAGAGGGTGTGATTGACGAGTTCGCATTAGAAGATTTTTTCGGAGCGCTTGAGTCAGATCAAGAAAGCTTGCTCAAAGAGGCGTATCGTAACCCAACAGAAGAGCAAATCAAAACTCTGTTGAATTATGCAGGTAACTCCGATGGACTTTTGAACGAGGTAATGATCGAAAGACCAATCGTTCACTAAAGATTCCGCATTACTTTTCTAAGCCTTCAGTCGTCAATGCTTAATCATAAATCACTTCACAAGCTGTAGAACGTGCAATAAGGTGAGTTAGACCGATTTTCTTGAACATTTTTTGAAATAAAAAAATCCCGACAGTCAAATTTATGCAATGCATTGCTAAAAGGTTGGATGCAATTTTGCGCGTCGGGAGAGACGTTGCATGCAATGTCTCTCTGATCGCTAAGAGCAATAGTAGATTCATGAAACTCAATCTTGACTTGTTATCGATAATTGCCAATAATAACTGACCAAACGATAATAAATGGGAACGATCAAGTCTGTAAGAGAGAAAACGGCACGCGCTAATCCACATGAAAGTGTTGTTGATTCGGCGCTGACCGAATTTTATCGAAACAACGATTATTTTCCGATTTCACCAAATGGTTATCCGCTGGTTGAGCTCGATCAGTGGAAGCAAGGTGTTGGTCTGCAACTGAAATTCGAACTCGATGAAACCGCCCCGCAGCGTGAACAGCCAAAAGAGGAACCAATCCCGCCGGAGTTTTATCAATACTCGATTGATTTTGATTCTTCGCCGGATGTAATCCAAACCGTTGAGCAAATCCAAACGATCGTCCGCAGCTCTATCGACCAGATTGCCAACAATGCCATGCACGATCCGGTACAAAAAAAGCACTTCAAAAAAAAGCATCAACACAAAGAATGGCTCACGAATGCAAACGCCATCGACCCGAATTTTGTAGGGCGCACGACAGATTTTTTGCTGAATGACATTCAGCAAACCAGAGCTAAAATCGGGCTCAAGCCATATGCTAATGATGAGCTGGAGATTTTGGCACGTACGATGGCACTAAGTGTTGTGCGGTTTCAATATATCTCACGCAATAGCGGCGAGGGGTATTGGTATCATCTTGAAGGGGCGCAGCAAAACTTGGCAACTTATAGCTTTACTGATTTGGCAGAGCAATTGGCGGTGGCACGCCACGATGACATCGAAGACCTCAAACCGATTCATTCTGCCGAAGATGTTCTCCCCGATTTTATCTTTACCGATTTGCTATCAACCGATTCAAATACAAAGGCTGGCAAAGAAGAAAGAGCAAAAATATCGCCCGAATTCGAAAAACTAAGAAACGATGTGTACGAATTTGTGTTAGCGCTAACAGCGATTAAGGGTTCGAGCCAAAAAGAGCAGAGCGAGCGGGTAACAATGGCGAACTTGCTCGCCAGCTCTATTCGAACCGATTCCGAATCCGATTCGCATAAAATGCTAAACACTTTGGTGCTAAAGCTCGCCGACGGACTGCACAATCTTCGAACTCTTGCCGGGAAACCAAAACCGCAAAGCAGGGTAGAATTCGCCAAGAAATATTTCGATTACTTTCTGCCGCTCGCCCGCCGCATGGGGCTCGATGACATGGCGAACGAGATGAGCGAGTTATGTGTTTGGTTTTTGCGCCCCGATTTGGTGCAGCAATATCACACCATAAAAAATAAAAAGCTCGATGTTCAAAAGACTTTATTCGAAGCGGATATTAAGCATGTTGTCGATGAAACCGGTGGAGCCATCGACTATGAACTGGTTGATTGGGGGATAGATGTTGGTGCACAAAAGTATGTGAATACTGCCGAGTTACAAAAGGCTTCAGCAAAAGAGTTTTTCGAAAATTCCGATATTCACTCATTACATACCTTTCGAATTACAACAGACGATGAACAAGGCGCGCAAGCAGTGCAACAAAATCTATTGGGCACTCTTGGCTTAAAGAGCGTAAAAACAATCATTCAACCCGGTATTGGTGGCACGGTTGTTTTGGGAACACACAAAACCGGTGAACGGATCAAGATTCGCATCAATACGCGAGAAAACGCAACACGGCGAAAAGCGGGTATGTTCTTGCGGTTTGATAGTGAAGAATCGAAAACCGCTTTGCTCGATGATTTTAAAAGAGTTTTAGCCTACCCCGAAAAGCCCGATCGGTTTTTGCGTCGTCCTTCGGTAACCATTTACTCACAAGATGCCAAGCGTTTTAAATTTACGAAAAAAGCAACGGTGCTCGATTTTGCTCGAAAGGTATTACGCGATAGCGATTTTGCAAACGGTTACGCGATTAAGGCGTATGCATACCATACCGGCGATGTGCAGGGCAGAGAGATTTTTCTG
>CAZOZW010000051.1:0-502 GCA_964584385.1 uncultured Candidatus Peribacteria bacterium | reverse complement strand
ATCGACTCGAGGAATACAATGGCTGCACAATAGCGGTTCGCCTAACCACGAATCCGAATCCGGTTCCGCCGAGCTGGCAGTACCTGTGTGAGTCGCATACTACGGCAAAACTACTACAATCGAAAATGAAAGAGCTGAAAGAGCTCGACCCGAATAATGCGCGAAAGACAGGCGATGCCTTTATTAAAAGGTTTTATCGGATATTCGGTGAAGCATTCACCACAGAAGAAAAAACCGATGGCAATAAGCCGCTCACCGATTTGAAGCCGTCTCATGAAAAAACAATGGTTAGCTGGTTGTCTGATGCTGTGAACTTGATGAGCTCGCGCAATCATGATGAGCAAAACATAAAAGTTGCCAGTGGCGAACTCGATCTCATCGCCCAGATGTGTAAGCAAACGAATTATCAAGACGTACGACAATGGAAGGTGCAATGCACGCTGAAAGATACCGAAGCTGAGCAGGCACGTTTTCTTCGTTTCTTTAAAGATCACAATATTAA
>CAZOZW010000050.1:0-14143 GCA_964584385.1 uncultured Candidatus Peribacteria bacterium | reverse complement strand
TTTATCGCCGTTGTATTACGCGATTTTGCCAAAGCATCGGTAAAGCGGATCGGTCCGAAAAACTTTCCATCGGCATTTTGCACGACGTGTTCTTCACCGTGAAAACGAAAATGTGAATCGTACAAAATCGTCGGCGGCTCATAACCGTTTGCTATCGCTGCCGCATAGATCAACGGTTTTATCGAAGAACCGCTTTGTCGTTTCGAGCGAAGCATATCAACCTGTCCGTCGTTTTCGGTATTCCAGAACGACTCAGAACCTATCCACACCAACGGCTGATTCGACACATTATCTAAAATCAACAATGCAAAATTATTGATCTGCCGCTTCTCAAAAAGTTCGGCAAAACGCTCACGAAGCATCTCATAGATTCTATCTTGCAGATTGGCATCAATACTCGTTTTGACATACATCTCACCGCCTTGCAGATTTTTGCGCTCTCTTAGGGTGTTCTCGGCATAGAACCGCCAATGTTGAAAATCGGTATGTGCCCAGTTGCTGGCGCGCTTCAGCTCAATATCTTGCAATTGCGAATGTATGGCAACCGTTTTTGCCTTCGACCAATCGTTCTTTTTTGCCATTTCGAGCAAGATTTTTTCAATTCTCGTCGTTTGATAGTATTCATCAAAAATCGTGCAATCCGATTCAAGCGTCGTACAAATACCCAGCCAGCGACGGATTTTCGGAGTGCGGCTTAAGGCAACAGGATTCTGCGGCAGCATAGCAAGCACCAAGCTTTCAGCCTCATTCAGCTCTGCCGGTGTTTTTTGAAAATACACCTCACTCGCAATACCGGCACCGGTGAGTGTAGCCCCGTAGGGCACAACATTTAAATACATCTCCAGAATATCGTTCTTACTGTGCTTGCTCTCAATCCCCATTGCCAAAAACGCCTCACGCCGTTTGCGGTAAAAACTCTGCTCGTCGGTTAAATACACCTTTCGCGCCACCTGCTGGGTTAATGTTGAAGCGCCCTGAATAATATCGCCATATTGAATATTGATGATACTCGCCCGCAAAACCGCCGCCGGATCGATGCCGAAATGGCGGTAAAATCGCTTATCTTCGGCAATGAGAGTGGCATCGATCAAATGCGGCGAAACCTCTTCAAGATCGATCCATTCGCGGTTCTCGCTGTCGAACGAACGATGGATCTCACGCCCGTAGCGATCGGTGATGATTACCGGATACTGCAATTGCTCGCGGCTCAACGTACGCCCTTGCCAAAAGTCGCTCCAGCCAATAGTGGTAATATACGCTCCCCCGACAACCAACGACAATACAACGAGAATCCGCCATGAAAGCAGTTTGCGGAGAAAAAAACGCACACCCATAAATTCATTCGAGATTAGCTTTATCAAATCAATTTTAGCTGAGGTTTACAAGGGGAGATATGAATCAAAAAGGATTGATAGTTATCGAGTCTCCCACCTTGCGCTGGTGCCGACATATAGTCAACTCCTCTCGTTTGGTGCTATCTAAGTTAAGCTGGAGCCGGCCTTTAGCCGGTTCCTCACGTTTGACCCGTTGCAACGAGCAATCGTTCAGCTCCGGTAACTATCGACATGGTTTGGACGGGGTAGGTGCCGACTATAAGTCGGCTTCACATACTTGGTGTTACAGGAGAAAACCCCTGTTCATCCAAGAGTAGCATGAAAAGAAGACATTAAGGCGTGGAAGTGCGCCTTAATGTCTTCTTTTTACTCATCACGTTTCAAAATCGCCAGGAACGCTTCTTGTGGCAAGTTGATCTTGCCCATTGCTTTCATGCGCTTTTTACCGGCTTTTTGCTTTTTTAAGAGTTTATTCTTCCGGCTGACATCCCCACCATACAATCCGGCGGTTACGTCTTTTCGGTAAGCGGGAATCGTCTCACGGGCGATGATCTTACCACCGATTGCCGATTGCAGGGCAATGGGGAAGTTCGCTCGCGGAATGACATCTTTTAATTTTTTGACGATTGGTGCGCCCACAAAACGCGCTTCGCTGCGGTGCACCATTTGTGCGAGCGATTCTACGCGGTCGCCGGCGATCAGGATATCGAGCTTGACCAGATCTTCTTGGCGGAACTCGATGAATTCTGAACTTTGCGAAGCATAGCCCGAAGAAACACTTTTTAGCGTGTCGTGGAATTCGGTGATCACCGAAGAGAGTGGCATTTCAAAAGTGAGCAGAACCCGGTTCAAATCGAGATGCTGCATGTTTTTATACAAACCACGGCGCTTGGTACATAATTCCATGCAGGCGCCCACGTGGGTTTCGGGGGTGATGATCTCGACTTTGCTCCACGGCTCGGCAATCGCCTTTATATGAGTGGGATCGGGTAAGCTGGCGGCTGAACTGATGCGCTCGATCGTGCCATCATTCAGGTGGATCTCATACGGCACGCTCGGTGCGGTAACGATGAGGTCGAGGTTGAACTCGCGCTCAAGACGTTCTTGGATGATCTCCATATGCAGCATGCCGAGTAAGCCAATGCGGTAGCCATTACCCAAAGCAGGAGAGTGTTCTGGTTCGAACGAAAGGGCTGAATCTGACAGGGAAAGTTTTTCGAGGGCATCGCGCAATTGCGAGAACTCATCGGCATCGGTTGGAAAAAAACCGGCGAACAACATCGGCGCAACGATCTTAAAGCCGGGCAGGGGAGTGGCCTGTTCTTTTTGTGAGCCGATGAAAAGAGTATCGCCGACACGCGCTTCGCGGGTTGATTTTAAGCCGGTAACGACATAGCCGATCTCACCGGTTTTAATCGCCGGTTGCGAATCGAACTTAGGGCGAAAGTAGCCGCAATCGAGGATTTCTATATCGGTTTTGCCAGAAACAAGCCGCGCTTTGGCACGTTTCTGCAGCTCACCGGTAAACACGCGTACATACGCCACTACTCCGCGGTAGGGGTCGAACACCGAATCGAAGATCAGCGCTTTTGTTTCATCGGTTTTAATCACTTGCCCCTCTATCTCTTGCTTTGGTTCGGGGAATTTCTCGACGATCATATCCAAGACTTTATCGACATTCATCCCCGTTTTTGCCGAGATCTCGATCATATCTTCACGAGCAATCCCGATCGCGTTTTCAATCTCGGTCGCTACCCGATCGACATCTGCTGCCGGCAGATCGATCTTATTCAAAACGGCGATGATCTCTAGGTCGTGATCGAGCGCCGAGTATAGATTTGCCAGCGTTTGCGCTTCTATTCCTTGTGTCGCGTCTACCACCAAAATCGCTCCCTCTACCGCCGCCAAACTGCGCGAAACCTCAAACGAAAAGTCGACATGCCCGGGAGTATCTATCAAGTTTAGAATATGATCTTTCCAACGCATCCGTACTGGTTGTAGCTTAATAGTAATGCCGCGTTCACGCTCTAAATCCATCCCATCGAGCAGCTGGGTTTTCATGTCACGCGCCTCAACCGTGCCGGTTTGTTCGAGCATACGGTCGGCTAATGTGCTTTTGCCATGGTCGATATGCGCGATAATGCAGAAGTTTCGTATATTTTTCATCAGAGCAGAGCCTAGCGGTTTTTATTCGGCAATGCAAAACAAGCGTTTAGCGAATTTCAATCTCATCGAGCGAATCGACGGCATGCACATATTGCTCCAGTTCTTTCAATAAAGGATGCTCAGGGTACCGGCGAATAAACACAATCGTTGGAATATTCGCGGCAAGCGCCGCTCGCACCCCACTTGATGAATCTTCAATCGCTACGGGAAGTTCAGCTGTAGTGTGTAAACGCGCCAACCGGTACGAAGCCGGATCGGGCTTTGGGTTTTGCACGTCTTCGCGGGTTATCGCGCCGAACCCTAAAGTATTTTCGAGCTTAAGATTATATGCCTCAATCACCCTGCGCGGGCTTGAGGTCACGATGATTCTTGTGACATCTTCAATCCTTTTCAAAAACCGCTCAGCATCAGCAAAGAGGATTTCTTCACCCGGACTTGAATATCGCCGTTGTAATTCTTGATGAAACGGACGGTAGCGATGCAAGCGATAAAAGCGATTGAACTCATCGAACCCGGGAATGATTTTGTTCGGATGATGATTGGTTAAAAATCGAACGAAATGCCAATACACCGTAGTATAGGTCTGACCATTCTGACGTTTGTAATCTTCGTGATCTAAAAAATCGAGTGCCAGCGATTCTTGTAAGCTACAATGGGTCTCGACAAATTCCATCCACAAGGTTAAAAATGCTCGATCATGGATTTCTTCGTGTGACAGCGTTCCATCGTTATCGAGAAATAACCCATCCGCATTTATAGAATGTTCATTGACCTCAACGGTAAACCGTTCATTTGCGGTCATGAGCATGTTTTACTCGGGCAGGGTTAAACGGATGATCTCCCAAAACCGCTGTGATACGATTTTTGGCGAGCGTGAGAGTTCACCAGGGATATGGATATCGCCAAGTTCTCGGTAACGCTTAATACGATCTTTCAGCAAGTTCGGATAACAACGCCGCAGCGCATCGATCTCTTTTTCGTTTTCTTGTTTTTGAAAATGATTCGCCCACACGATCGTTTTGGGAGTTAGAAAGAACTCTTCGATCATCGGTTTGAGCATTGTTCCGCTGCAATCGAGATTGATGATCAAATAATCCTCTCTGAGTTGAGCCAGTGTTTTCGGCTCTAAATACACCACACTGCCGGTGGTATCGAGCACGAAATTGCCGATTTGCGGGTTGCGGCTCAATGTCATTTTGTTTTCGAGGTCGAGGTATAAATCCTCGGCTTCTTTATATTGGCTTTCAAACGGATAACCCATCCATTCGACCATCCCCGCCATGTTCCCTTTTTTAAGCTTTTGCGCGATCACATCATCTACCGAATGACGCGTGAAACCAAACTCGTCTTCGAGTTGACCGGCGCGGATCGATTTTCCGATATTACTCATCCCCACCAGTGCAATGGCAAGAGAACCATCTTTGTGTTTTTGATCGAATTCGGTGCGGGTCAATAGCATTTTACGTCAGATTACATGTACTCGGTTTCAGCATCGGTTGAAGCTTCGATCTCATTTAGTTGTTCTTGGTTCTCGGCAGAGACTTCCTTGTCATCCGCTACATCCTCATCAGCCTGCTCTTGCTCGGCATCGGCCTCTGGTTCTGCTATACATTCGGTGCGCAACCGCTCGGGGTATTCGGCAGCTTCAAGTTCTTCACACGGAAACGGCTCGTCACCTACGTATGTCAGCTCCCAGTCGCCATTCTTCTTTGTGAGAAAGAACTGATTGCCCTGTGCGGTTTCGGGCTCAGAAAGCTCACCACGAATGAAATCATCGGCGTCTTTGGTAATGGTAAATCTTATACCGTCGGCATTTGCATCAAGCCCGGATGCAAGCAGATCACGAAAGATCAATGTTAAATTGACCAACTCGGCATCGGCGTTTTCAATTTTAATACATTGTATTTCGAGTCGAATCTGGTCGCCTTCTTGTTGCGGTTCACTACGTACCGAGCAAATATCCGAACCATTTTGAAAACCAGAGATGGTTACCGGCTCTTCATCAACGACATAACGCTCGCTAAAGCCGGCACGTGTAAAGAAACCAAGCACTTCTGTTACGGTTTGTTCACTTGCCTCGTGAACAATGGTTCGCCCCTTGGCAAATTCGTATTCAAACCCATCGGCTGTTTGCAATGGCACGCGGATGCTCACCGGCTTATCACGTTCGAAAATCGCCCCAACCTCTTCGGCAAGCGAGGTTAAGAGCGTGCTCGAGGTTTCGGTATTTATAGAAAGTGGCGTTTGGTTTTGCTGATTCGAAGTTTCTTGATTTGTTTGGCTGACGCATCCCATAAGAACTGCGCTGAATAAAACGGTAAGCGTGAATTGCGCTCCGGCTATTGCAAGTTTCATACATTCTTTAAATTTGCCATACCACCATACGCCAATCTTTTGCTTTTCGTCTACCTTTTTCTGTATGCCAGGGTCGAACAGCAAGAACTATGCCTGTTGCAAAGAAGCCGGTTGTTGCTGCACGAACTGTAGATTTTCTGCCATAAACACCTGCCCCCAAATGATCAGATTCAGCACCGCAAACACCACATAACTCGGTAGCGAAGAAGGAATGAAAACCACCAGGATAAGGGTAAGGATAGCAAACAAACGCAGAAAAAAACCTTTTGGGCATTGGCACTGCGAGTGCGCATCTGGTTGTAGTGAACGCTCGATAAAGCCCATAAAAAACAGTAATGCGCCCAAAACCACGATAATGAATAGGATTGACGATTTTTGCGGAGCGGCGATATCTTTGAGTAATAACGAGATGCTCGCCCCCAAAGCGGGGAGTACGGCTGCCAGCCAAATATGCCCCTGCTGCCAGAGCATGGTGTGCTTTGCCGAATCGCGTCGGATTGGCTTGGCGATGATGTTATCGACATACAACCACCAAATACCGAACACCAAGAACAAGCCCAAAATTGCCGACGGAATCACCCGTAAAAAGAGTTCGTTCTGGTCCATCAGTAAAAATGTGATCGAGATGATCGATTCACCGAGCACGATCAAAAACAACAACCCGAAACGCTCCGGCAAATGGTCAGAGACCGAAAGCTGGCCACTATCACGCCGCATAAACATAATCATCGGCTGGATCGAATCGATTGCCGTCGCTAAAACCCACATCGCTAGCATAAGCTCAACACTCAGCCACAAACTGGCAATAAGTAGAACCGTACCGATGATTGTTCCATAGGTGTATTGGCGGGTTAGCGGCGCTATTTCGCTATTATGCGCGGCGCCCCACTCCCATAAAAAGATCATAAATATGCGAATTGCACAAAATGTTAGCACAAAACCCGTGCTGCCGCTCTCGAGCGCCGTAGGGATAAACGCCGTCATGCTGACCAAAAGCAACAGTTTTATCAGGGTAATCGCCCGCATAACCCGTTCGGGCAAGGCGAATTGTTCCATAAAAAACACATGATGCTGCCACGCCTGAAATACCGCCAAGAACATCACCAAATAGGCGATGATTCCTGTTACCGAAAGATGATCTGCCAGATAGTGCGAAAGCTGATAAATGGGTACCACCAACGCCAAGTCGAAAAACAACTCATGCCAGCTGGCACGGCGATCGAGCTCTTTTGAGTGATGGAGTTTTTTCGGTTGCATGTTCATATGCCGCGAGTATACCCCGCATCTTGCAAAAGCAAAACAGAAAACGTTTGACCACTTTTAAGAACATGTGAAATACTTTTGTAAAGACAAGGATCATGCCACCATAGCTCAGTTGGTAGAGCGGTCGCTTCGTAAGCGATAGGTCATCGGTTCAATCCCGATTGGTGGCTCCATAATTTTGCATTGGCAAAATTTAAGAATAAGGAATTAGAATTAAGAAAATGAAATAAGGAGTGGTATGCAAAATTATCCTAAATTCTTAAACTTATTCTTTGCCTTATTTCTACCCTGCTTTTATTGAATACTCGCTTCGCATTACAAAAATTCCACTTCCCTTTTCACCCACCACCTGCTATGCTACGCCAAGCATTATTCAATATGCCGCCTTAGCTCAGTGGTAGAGCACTTCCATGGTAAGGAAGGGGTCTCGAGTTCAAATCTCGAAGGCGGCTCCATCATTTTGCATTGGCAAAATTTAAGAATAAGGAATAAGAATTAAGAAAAAGAAATAAAGAGTGTTATGCAAAATCATCCTTAATCTTATTCTTTACTGTATTTAAAGGGTACCTTCGAGATAATCATCATTCAACCAGTTCAATAATCAACTGTCCTGAACTCATTTCATTACGAAATATTTTATAAAGAAACATGTACAAGATTCTTAAAGAGCATTATGAATCTAGAATTAAGTATCATAATGACCATAATCTTTGTAGCGCGATCTATAAGCAGGCGAATATCAAACGCGGATACCTTCCGAATGAATCTATATACTCAAATAAACACACTTTAAATAGAACCCCCTTCTTCCCCATTATCAAGGGGACGCAAAAGGTATTTTTTTCACCGAAACAGGTCTTCCACAATATAAGCACGCTCTTGACAGAATAATAATTACAAGCATATATTACGGTTGAATGTATAATACCATGCCAGAAGCAGATAAATTAAGTGACTACAAAATAGAACCGCGACCAGGCAGAGATGCCTACAATATTGAAAATGGCAAAGAACTTATGGAGAAACGTAATGCATTCTTAAAAATGCGGAGTGCTGATAAAAAGGCGATGGTAAAAGAAATTGAAAAAACGACCATCGTAACTGCCGAGCAAGTAGAAGAGGTGCTTGGATTTGGTGGTGAATCAAATGCTGATGTTGCAGATAGATTTGCTCAGGCGTTTGAGATGTACCCTGAGCTTAAGCCATTAATAAACGAACGAAATAGTATGGCATATTTGAGAATGATAATTGCTGAGATACACAGTAAACCGGATATCTTCAAAGAGCACTTGGATGACTTTATAAAAGAGTTAATTGAGATGTTTCGCAAGGCAGAGGCAGGTAGTATAAGTTTGGAAGCACTTTATGCATGGTTAGATTTTTATTGGAAACGTACGCGATTTGATTCAAGCTTAATTAAGAAGATGATTGATAAAAATGAGTATTTTGGAGTTATCGAGTTTCATTAAAGAATATGAGTAGCATTAATAATCCGAATGAAGAACTAATAGATACAATTGTAAAAAGATTTGAGCTGAATTATTCACCAGTATCATCTCATATTGGTCAAACCAAGAAGGGAGTTAATGACAGTATCATTGCTGTAATAGGCGCTGGTATGAGTTATGATAACAAAGTACTGCTTGCAACCGATGGAGTAAAAGACATTGAAAAAAACATGATTCTGGAAAACGTACTAGAACAATTTAGTAATGGCATGACGGCACAAGACATTGATAAGCATCTTAAAGGAAAGCACCTTATTAGCGAAGCCGACTATACACAAGCTCTTGATGCATTGAAACAAATTACCCAAATACCGGAGGGTGATTTTGAAACACAAATGGCTGCCCTTTGTCAGGGCAGCGGAATGGAAGACGCGGTTCGCAAGGAGCTTGTAAGACTCTATAACGCTCGTCACAACGTTATGATCAGTTATGAAGTTATTGCTAAACTTTTTCGACACGATGTAATCAATGCTATCATTAACTTTAATTTTGATGAGATTCTCGATAATGCCATTGAAGAAAATCTAAGACGAGAGGATTACGAATTAATCATCTCTGATGGAGATTACCATCCTAACAGCTCGAAAAAACCATACATCAAACCACATGGCACCGTTGGGCATCCGAGTACGATGCGTTTTAGCAAAGAAGATTACACAAGAGTTCCCAGTGGTATTCAGCAATCGATCCGCGAGCAACTCGAAGGTGATGTCGGTTTTATCATCGCAGGATTCGGTATGCAGAGCATTGAATTTAACGAGATTATCGAAAGTCGGATGAAACAAAGAAAACCTGGGAAAAAGCGCTTTGAACCAACCTTTTATTTCATTAACCCTAATCCCGATACAATCAAGATGCCTGAGGAAATGCAAAAGCGCAAAAACTTGTCTAAATCCTGATGTTATACAAAATCATCCTTAACTCTTATTCTTTGTCTTAATTCTCTATGGTGAGGCATTCTCCGAAATTGTATATGACGAAAAGTTTGTTTGAAAAAATTCTCGACTTAATATTGATAATTCACTTGAAGGTCCCAATGTTTGGTGTTGTTTTGCCAAATAGGAACTTCAATGTTCGAGCAAGCACACATAGAACTTGAGCACTAAAGCGCCAAAGCCAATTCAAAAGAACAAGCATACAGCAACGAAAAACACCGCCAAAATGTACATATTTTAAACACAGGCTCTCGAACAGCGATACCACCGAATTGAGAACCAAAATCATTTGCCTAAAAAAACAACATATGATAGTTTTTAAGCATGGACATCAAATCGATCAATATATTCAATTCTGGCATTGAAAAATCACTCGGTTCGCTCGAAACCGCGATTATGGAATATTTGTGGAACCAAAAAGACCCACAATCGGCACGGCAGGTAACCGACGCCATTGCACAAAAGAACAAGGTTTCGTTTAATGCGGTGAGTACGGTGCTAAATCGTCTTGAAGCAAAAAAGCTTTTACAGAAAGTTGCCAAAGGCAAACGCTATTCGTTTACGCCCACCACCACCAAAAAAGAATATTCGTACGCCATTTTTAAAAACGGGCTTAAGTCTTTACTCGGCGATAAAAGCTTGCTCTCTGCTGCCGGTATTACCAGCGATGCTTCGGATGAGAAAATCGACCCGCAAACGGCAAAGCTCTTGGCAGAATTTTTACACCAAAATGAAAACAAACAATAAATATTTTGGCGCTCATCTCCTCGCCGTGGCATGCGCCGCTCTTGTTGTTGGCGCTTTTGTAACCGCGCTGTGGCTCTCGATCGATTATTGGCATACCGTTAGTATGCCGTGCGAAGAATGCCAAAAAACGTTTTCAGATAAATTCTTCAATTACGAAAACCTCACGCTGATTGGGCTAATGCTCTGGAGTAGCTTGGGATTAATACGCGCAGCGGTTTTTTTACGGCGCGAGAACAACTTTGCTGCCGCTTTTCAAAACGCGAACAAAAAGTCTGGCAATCTGTTTCTGGTAGAAAATGCGCCACTTGCCGCGTGGAGCTCTGGAGTTTGGCAACCGCGGATTTTTGTAGATAAGAGTTTTTGGATGCAGCTCACCACAGAAGAAAAACGTGCGCTGCTCGCCCACGAGTCTTCACATGTGAAAAACCGCGAACCGCACTTGTTCTTTTGGCTCGGGCTTTGTATTTCGCTAGTACCGCTGCCGTTTTTTATGAACGGGATTCGCAAATTTCTAAATGCAAAACGCATCGCCGGTGAACTCGCCGCCGATAAAGCCGCCATCGCACAAGCATCGCGGAAGGCACTGGGCACGTTGCTGCAAAAAGCCATGCGCTTTGAAACCGGCACATTCGAAACCGTTATGCCGGGCATCGGCGGTATGATGCATGAGCGCGTGCATCAATTGATCGGCCACAAAACAAATATAAAAGAGGGGATTGCACATCGATTCTTGCCAACCTCGACCCTTGTTGGCATTAGCTTGATCGTTGCATATGGGCTGTTTTTTATCGAGCCGGCACAATTCTGTGCAATGTAAATATACACACCGTAGTTTTTATTTGACTTTAAAAACTACACCATGTATTTTTTAAGAGAACTTTTTCTTTTTCTTATTTATATGAAAAAACACATTCGAATCATCGGGGCATTTGCTCTTGTTCTCTCTGCCTCGGTATTAACCGCCTGTTCTCGCGAAGAAGTGGCACAAGTGGTTGAAACGGTTGTACCAACCGTGCTTGCTCAAAACGCCGATTTTACCTACGAAACCTTTAGCGACGAGCGCTATGCAGAACTAAAAGGTAACGAGCCATTTGCGGTTTTTGCGCACAGCAAATCGTGCGGAACCTGCGCCAAAAAGAACAAAGAGATTTTGGACGAAGTCGAAGATTTTACAACCGGTACGATTTTAAAGATGGAATACGGCGAAGCGGATTCTGAGTTTTTGCAAACCTACGGTATTACCAATTACGACACGTTTGTAACGTTCGATGCCAGCGGGAATCACACCACAACACCCGGTGCCGAAGTCGACACCGTTCGTGAAAAGATCGGCAACAAGAATATGGAGCAAACACAAACAACAACTGAAAGAATAATGAGCGCGATTGTGCCGACCGTGTACGCCCAAACCGAAACCTTTACCTACAAAGCTTACGACGAAAAAACCTTTACCGAACTCCGCGGCAGCGAGCCGTTTACTGTATTCGTTCACAGCAATAGCTGCGGCACCTGCGCCAAAAAAGACAAACAGATCATCGATTCTGCCAGCGAATTCGAAGGCGGTACGGTGTTAAAGATGGAATTTAGCGAAGCACCAGCCGCGTTTCGCCAAGAGTTTAACGTCACCAATTACGACACCTTCGTAAAGTTCGACCAAGGCGGCAATGCCGTAACTGTTCCGGGAGCGAGCATCTCATCGGTAAAAGCTCATCTTAATTAATCTTCCATATTCAACATGTTATTCTTTACTTCATATCTCGCCGGTATCCTTACTGTTCTTGCGCCGTGTGTTCTACCGCTATTGCCGATCATCATCGGCAATAGCACCAACGGCAACAAGTATTCATCGCTATTGCTGATCACCTCACTGAGTGTTTCGATCGTGCTTTTTACAATGCTTCTCAAATTCTCAACGGTATTAATAGCAGTGCCGCTCAAAACATGGAGCTACGCTTCGGGCGGAATCCTCGTTTTCTTCGGGATCATCACGCTTTTCCCGAATCTTTGGGAAAAGCTCTCGGGCAAGGCGAGTAATTCATCGAGCAAGATGCTCAGCAGTGCCAGTAAGTTTAGTGGCTGGCAACGCGATGTATTCGTCGGCTTTGCCTTAGGACCGGTGTTTAACAGCTGCTCGCCGACCTATTCGCTGATCATTGCAACGGTGCTGCCGGCAAGCCAAACTCTCGCCTTGTTCTACACCACTGTGTATGCTTTTGGTTTAGCCACGATCTTGTTTATCATCTCACTCCTCGGCAGAAGGTTCACAATGCATCTCAAGGCCGCCGCCGACCCGCACGGCTGGTTTAAAAGAACGCTCGGTATCATCTTTTTTGTGGTGGGTATCACCATTATCTTCGGCTGGGAGAAAGACATCGAAGCATGGATAATAAAACAAGGCTACTTCGGCATAACCGAGTTTGAAGAGAATTTGGTCGAACAGATCAAAGAGGCGGAATAAATTTAGATTGCATCGCTCTCTTTCCAAACGATCGTAATGCAAAAGACAGACCTGATACATTTCGAAAGACAACGAAATAAGCGATAATCTTAGCGAAGTGTACTTTTTGGTACATTCAGTAGATTATGGTGGAGTTGACGCAGTATTTCAGGATTTTGCAGGTCTGCACTACACTTCGGCAATCACCTCAAAACCTTTAATACTGCCCACCAATGCCAACCCATACACCGCATTGGCACCGTGTTTTTTACATTTTTCAGCGGTGATCTGTAGCGTTGCGCCAGAACCAACCGCATCGTCTATCAACAAAATTCGTTTATAATTCTTTAGATTCGGCTCGGTAACAAAAATGGTCGATTGCGCATTCTCGATGCGGTCGTGCGGTTTTTTCAGGGTTTTTTGCGCCACCGAGATCTCGCCGGTGATCTTTTCGAGCGAGATGATTGGGGCGGGGGATTTGAGTTGCTTTTGCAATGCCGGCAAAAACGGTCGCTGGCGCTTGAGCGAATGGGGGATAAAGCCCACCGCATCGATTTTGTTGAGAGCAATAAAACCGCGGATTTGCGGCACCGCCCAATCAAACACCTCATTCATCAGGTTTTGGTCTTCGGTCAATTTGGCATGCAGCACGAGTTGACCCCATTTGGTTCTGCCGAAAATCTCATACGAAAAAAAATCGAGGTATACCGCCTTCTTCAAATAGCTTTTCCCAAAGGTTTCGGTAAACTTCTGTGTCGCGTAAATCAGCCCGTCTTTGCGGTAGGCATCATATTTTTCATGCGTTTGGGCATACTCGAACAGCTTATCTATTGGATCAAATCCGCGCACTTCGCACCAATGTAAAAACCCTGTAGTGCCATTGATTCGGCTGCCATTGGGCAAAATCGTCAGCCAATTATTTTCGAGCAATTCGCTTTCGCCCATGTTCTTTGCCGCTTCTGCCGTTTTTTCGGCAGCTTTGTAAAATACTCGCGGCGGTGAACCAAGTTTAACGATTCGCTCTTCGGTAAGCAGTTTTTTTAAATGCTTGTGGATGATCACCGCACTCATGCCAAAGTGCTCGATAATATCTTTCACGCGCACCGGCGCCTGGGTATTGATGAATTTGAGGATTCGCTGGCGCGTATCGGTCGTTGGCATTCTTTTTATAGTTCATGGTTAATACTAAACTATAAACTATAAAATATCAATGATTTGGCTGAACTAAAAAAAGGCTTGCCGAATTTAATTTCGGCAAGCCGCATTCTTACAACTCAGACAGGAGATTCATCTCGATCTCTGCTTGGTCGGAAAGCTCAAGATACAAGGTTTCGTCATTTTCTATTGGGCGACCGGTTGTTAAACTAGCGAGTACGCCGCGATGCAACAATCCGCGTT
>CAZOZW010000049.1:0-14252 GCA_964584385.1 uncultured Candidatus Peribacteria bacterium | reverse complement strand
CGAGATGACCGAAGAAGAGCAGCAGAAATGGGATGCGTTCCCCGAGGTGCAGGTTAACCGCAGCCGGACAGAGAGTAATTATAAATCGAAAAAATTCATCTTTCCCTATGGCGGATACTACATGGGAGTTGATATTAGTGATTCTGACGGTTATAGATCAAAAAAAATCTTTTATGTACACTGCGATAAAGAGAAGGGTAAATGCTATATTCGCCCAAGCTGGTTTTATGAACGAGTGCGACTATTTTTTAAGTCGTTTTTACCGGCGTAGCTGCAGATTTAAGGATATGGATTTAGGATTTTTGGATCCTCTTTTTTGATTTGGAGAGAAAGGATAAGGGATAAAAATTATCATTCTGAGAATAAAAATACTGCATTAATACGGTGAATTACGTTTTAATGCAGTATTTTCACTTCATAATTCTTTTGATTTTCGCATTCGGAATTTTCTCACATGAGTACGTCACTTTGGTTAAAGCTCCGCCTTGCGGATGCGCTTGCGTGGGCGGGGGTCATTCCCGCTTTGACGGGAATCGGCGCGGAGCATGATACGATTCAATAGGTAGAAAAAAATCACACTCGTTCAAAAGGTTTGGATAGATTTATGAGAGTATAAGGCATAATTAACCAGCCCACCCGATTCGGGCGTCTCTCGCGGGAATGAATCAAGCTTTTCCAAAGGCTATGCAGGGCAAGCTGCCACCAGCGATAAGTTGATTGATGTTTAGCTCTGCTTTGCTTTTGGTGCCAGCATTGTATCGGCGTTTTCGTTAGGGGTGTCGATGACGTGGTAATCTGCCAGCATGGGGATTTCGGTGGTTTTTGAGATCGATCGTTGCACCAAAAATGAGCTGCCGAGGGCTCCGGCATTACGCAAGGCGGCAATCCGAAAATCGACCGATGACGGAAAGCTGCGCTCGCGCAGCAGTTTTGTAACGCGGTTATCGAGTTCGGGGAGAAACGCCGGTAAAACGTGAATGCCAACACCACCACCAAATACAATCGCCCCGGGGTTGAATACAAGTACGAGGTTGGTGATAAAGTGACTCAAGCGTGAAAGCCATTTTTCGAGGATATCGAATCCGGCTCCGCGTTTGTTCTGCCAAGCTTCGACATACGGATTAATCGAGCCTTCAAGCCCTTTTTTCATCAATAGTTCTTCTACCCCCGGCCCCGAGAGCAGAGCTTCGGCTTTGCCGTTTTCGTCGAGCCCGGTAAAGGTTTGCCCTATTTCACCGGCATAGCCGTCGAATCCACGGTAGATTTCGCCATTGATCACCATGCCGCTGCCAACACCGGTACCCAAAATCACTCCAAAAACGTGAGGTAAGCCGCGTGCGGCGCCACTTAACGTTTCGGCGTACGTAAAAAGCCGAGCGTCGTTTTCGACGACAACCGGCAGCTTAAAACTCTCGTTTATGCGTTGCCCGAGCGGAAACTCGACAAAGCCCGGAATATTGGGGGCGTTTTTTACGGTGCCGGTTTTTACATCGACAAACCCCGCCCAGGCCAGCCCGATTCCCAATACCGAATCGTTCAATACTTCACCGATTGCCTTTTCTAAATTCTTGAAAACATGCCAAGCCCCTTCTAATCCTTCGGTGGCGACGGTGGTTTCGGCTTCTCGTTTACCGCCAAGCGTGTAGCGGGCGGCGTATATCTTGGTTCCTCCAACATCGACCCCGATTGTGGTGTGATGTACTTTCTTGGCGGTTTTGGTCATTCCTACGATAAAATCTCGCCTATTTTGCACAATAACTGTTTCGTTGTCGAGACAAAAGTAGAGTGACTCCAGGTAAGAGGTGCCACCGAGAGTGGCTTCCCGCTGACCGGATGGACTTGCTCAGGAAGAATGCCGGCAATATTGGCGCGTTCGATCGCCCATTTTAGTAGTGCGATCGGTTTTGCAAGATCTTGTTTTGTTTTTGCTGTTAAGATGAAGTATTCAGCTTGCCACAGTGTACAGATAATCCATGGATTACCGGGATGCACCGAATGATTCGTGGTTTTATAATCGAAATGGTAGCTGTCTCCCCAAAAGCGGGCGAAGCCGCCAATCGAGCCTGGTACCGGTAGTTGTTCGGTAATCGCCGCTATGGTGGTTTGTACCATTTTATTATCAGCTGGCAAAACACCGAGTTTCCAAACATAATGCAGGCTGGCATCTACCGCATCGTTGCGGCTGATGATGCGACCGTTTTCAAGCTGTACGCTTTTATAAAAGCGCTTGGTATCGTTTGAGTAGAGGTACTCGATCATTGCTTTGGTTAATTGTTGGGCGCCTTTTTCGTACCGCTGCTGGCTGCCATGGTGCCCCGTTGCCGCGGCGATTTCGGCGGCGGCTTTTAGCCCGGCAATGGCGCAAGATGTGGTCGAAACGCCACGGTCTTGCTCCCATAAATCGTAAGACGGTAACGGCAAGCCGGTAGTGTCATCGCGGTATTGCAAGAGCCAATCGCCGATTTTTAGTACCAACGGGTGGAACAACTGTTGCAAGACTTCGTAATTGGTGAACTGATCCATGTACGTTTTGAGTGCTACTAAAACCAGCGCCGATTCATCTTCTTGAATCGGCAGTTGAATCTGCCCGTCTTTAATCTTGGGGTGCCAACTCGAACCTAGCGAACCATCGGGATTATATTTGTGTAAAAGATAGCCGCCTTTGGTGACAAGATCTTTACAGAAAAAGAAAAAATTTCGCGGCAGATTCTCGTACCCTGCTTCGCAAAGTGCCATGGCTACCTGTGCGCCATCGCGCGGCCACATGTAGGTGTAGTTATCGCGGTTGCTGTGCATAATATCGCTATCGGTACTGGCGATGATCGCACCGCGGTTATCGATTTGAGTTCGCATGATCAATAAGCTCCGCCGATACATCTGTTCGATTTCGGGTGGCAGGTCATAAAAATCTTCTTGTTTTTGGTGTGCCCAGTGTTGCCAAAACTGGGTGGCGTGCTTGGCAATGCGCTGTGCTCCGCCATAAGAGATCCGTGTATGCAGATCATCGATCTCTTGATAATTTTCGCCGGCGCAAATCCAATGGTTGAGCGTGGCTGTTTGATCGGGATCGATCTCTTTTCGAAAACCGATCGTTGCATCGACCGAACCTTGCTCTACTGCATTGCCTTGTAAAAAGCCGTCTTCGGCATCGCGGTAGGTTCCTTCTTTATTGTCGTATTTGCTTTTGCCGATGGTATATTGCTCAAGCCCGCTTTGTTTGCCGTTTTCCCATTCGCCGCCTACCAAAAAATAGCGCTTGCCTCTGTAAAACAAAACCGCGTTCTGATCTGGTTCGTATTGAGCGGTGTCTTTACTCTTATCGCCGTAAATATGAAAATCGTAATGACAAAAGACTTTCACCTCTTGCAAATGCGGTTTGAGGTTTTTTATTCTCAGTCGACGTAAAAAGATATTGCCGGTGGTTGAGACCGTATCTTCAAAAATCACCGAAATGCCGAGGTGATGATGAGTGGCTGTACTTTTTCCGGTCAGCGAATCTTTTTCGTACTCGGCGGCAATCTCCCAGTCGTGATCGGTCATCCAGGCGAATTGTCCGCTTGCCATAAAGCCCAAACGATGCACATTGCCGTAGGTAGTGTGATCTTCCATACCGACATACGGGTAATAAAAATCACGTATTTGCAAGGTGTTATCGAGTGCTACCACCATATTGCCGTTGCCGAAGACCAAACTGCGAGGCATTTATCTTTTGTAAATCATTGTATTATAACATATTGACAATTAATAATACATAGTTTTAAATACAGTCTCATATTTTGACTATGAAAGATATTCCACCATTCTCGGATGTCACTTCTCCTGTAGAAAAACATAGAGTGATGAGTAACGATCAACTTGAGCTTTTGGCAGCTTTAAAGCGGTGTGATTACCATAAAGTTGATGAGTATGAGGCGTTTTGCAAAGTGCTTGCCGAACGGATCGCTGAGCTCAGCGAGAACGATGACCTCACAGATCAGGAAATTACATGTATTGTAACAACTACCGAACGCAAAGAGAGCTTGCAACGAAAAATAGTAAAAATCCAAAATGAGAGTGCTTTTCTGATTCGCGCTTTGAGTGAATTGGGAGTCAGTCGACCAGAAATCGATGCGATCATCGCATCTGAATCGATGAAATCCCCTCTCTCGCAGATGAGTCTTAAGGCGTATCCACACTTGTTCTCAGAGGAAGATTCAAAACAGTTATGGCTGGAGTATTGCACTGAGGTGCAAGAAAAAATCGCCCAGACGATTCCGCGAAGCAAAAGCTTGGTTGCTGCGAAGCAGTACGATAATTAGATCTGAATTGCGATTATGACAGAAAACCTTACTCCACCGAATAACAATTCACGTCTAGCTCCGGTAGCTTTAGAAAACCGGATCGAGCAGTCGCAAACAATGGTTCAAAAGGCTCTTTTACGCATGCTTGGGTCATGGGGAAACGACTGGTTGTACTCATCTGTAAGAAGCGATGTGTTGAAAGATATAAATAACGCTCTAAAAAATGATACACGTGACTTGCAAAAAGAAAATGAACAGCTCAACCATGAACTTTTGATCGACCCGTTAACCGGTGCACTTAACAGAAAGGGGTTTTTACAAAAGCTCGGTAACGAGATCGAAGTTGCGAGCAAGAATGAACAAGAGCTCGCCGTATTATTCGTTGATGGTGATCGCTTCAAGCTGATCAACGATTGCTTGGGGCATGAATATGGCGATGATGTGATTCGGATTATTACGGCAGCAATTCGCACCACCCTTAAAAAGTACGCCAGCGACCATGAAAATGGCGAAGCCCAAGAGGGGCGTACGCGCCCGACGTTCAATCCGAATTTGAAGGATGATAAACGCAAAACCGGAAAAGGCGCACGCTTAGGGGGTGATGAAATAGCCGCCTTGATTCGTGCCGATAAGGTCGATCAACTCGATATGATCTTTAAAACCGCTCAGGCTTTTATTACACGAGAGATCGATAAACTCAAGGATAAATATCGCGCTAAGAGTATTACTGATGTAACTTCGATCGATGAGCGTGAGGAGATTGAGAGCATGCTTGCAAAAATCGTTCCGACACTTTCTGTGGGGGTTGTTACCATTAAAAAGCCGAATGCAGAGAATACAGATGAGTTGATGAAAGACTTATTGGCAGTTGCTGACTCGGGGTTGTATTTGGCAAAGGAGGATGGCAAAAACCGTTATGTTGTGAAGGCTTTAGAAGCAGATTATAAAAATGCGATTGAGGAGGCGGCAACTATCCAATCTCCTCAGATAATCGATGATGGATTAGAGCAAGTAGTTCGGGCAGGGGCACTGCACCAGCTTGATCGAAACGGGAATATGAGTAATGAATAGGCACTATTGACTCACATCGATTTCTGCCAAAAATCCTCAAATTCCGCTGCAAAATCCTGACTTTTCTCAAAAATACTGTGTGGGTTTTTTCGTTATATGCGAAATTTTTCGCATCAAATCTGAGAATTTTTAATCGATAAACACATATGTCAACAGCACCGAGCAGCCTTTCTTGCAAAAATAAAGATTCGCAATAATTTGCTCAATTTAGTATAATAATATGAATTGATTTATATTTTGAGTAAAGATGCCATCGATATTCGATAACCTTCCGGAAAAAGAAGATACTAAACCTGTAAAGAAGCTTGTCACCGAAGCTGAGATCGAAGGGTTTTTTTGGCCGCTTGATCGATGGTTTATCGAGCGAATTTTGATAATTGTAAGTGGAGGTATAACAATCTTTTCATGTTTTTTAGCAATCGTCTTCACTAATCTTTTCTTGTTGTTGCCAGCGATGTTTTGGGCATCAGGGCAGATCATCTTCGCGATGACCGGCTTTTCGATCACCGTAAAAGCACTGCAGGCAATGGGAGTTCGGCAGAATTCAATCCAATGAGTAATCTGTTATAACCGAAGCCTCATCGATGACCAGCTGTTTTATTTCGGGATCAAGACACAGCGCTTGATCTGTTTGGCGTCTGCTTCGCAGGTAACCGAGTCGATTTCGGGCGGGGTAGAGCAAGATACGATCGCGCAGTTAATCTCATCTTTTTGGAGTTGTGGAATTGTGTAATATTGATCGACAAATTGTTTATTAATGGCTTTATTCTTGGTGCAGCAGCCATCGTAATCGACAATCGCACAATCATCTGCGGTCTCGCAAAGATCGATATCTTGTATGGTAACATCACTATTGCCGAAGAGCTCTTCGATTGATTTTTGCAGATTCACAATTCCATCGGCGACTTGTTCGGCTTGCGCCAATTTTTCGTCGATGCGGTCTTTCGTTTCAACGGCTTGGGTCTTGAGTTCATCCGTCGTTTCTTTTACCGTGTCGGCTGCGTTTTTGGCGGCATCTGTTGCCCCATTGGTTGAAACATTTCTTACGGCACAACCGGTTCCCATTAAAGTAGCCACAACGGTGGCGATGAGAATTGTTTTTTTCATTGCTGCGGGGGAAAAAGAGCTGAAATATCTCCGGCATGCTTATTAAGCAGCGTGTTGGCAGACAATAGCTCACCAATGGAGATTTCGGCCTTATCTATGGCCCTGCTTTCAAGTTGTTCGAATTCTTTTTGGCTTATCATCACCTGACCGAACAAAGAATGGTTGCATTCGTTACAGGTATAGCAAATAAAGGCAGTTGCATCTTCAACGCTTTCGATCTCGATTTCTTCAGCAGGCAAGTGAGCCAAACATTGCGGACACAACGTTTCGTTAGCAATATACCGGATAATCTGCATGCGCGCAAAAGCTTTCATCACCACTTCATGATGACCTAACTCGCAGGTGAAGTCAAAGAAAAAGACTACTTAATGATTGACATTTCAAGCGCTGTTTTCATAATTTCAAAGGGGGCTTTGTGCCCTGTCCAAATCTCGAATTGACGCATGCCCTGAAAAAGTAGCATTTTTTCACCGGTTACAAGCTCTGCACCGGCAAAATGGGCATCTTGTAAAAAAGTCGTGAGGAGTGGGCTGAATACCGCATCAAACGCTAAGCCTTTGAATCCGCGCCATTGTTTTGCCCCCAAGGGGCTTTTCTCTTCGTTCAGGCCGACCGAAGTCGAATTTACGACCAGATTGTATTCTGCTGCCTGCACCGTTTCGATATCGATAACTCCGGTGCTAAACTCTTCGGCAAGTTGTTTCGCTTTTTTTTGCGTTCGATTACAAATATCAACCTCGATGTTTTCGTGGCGGAGTTGATAAACCAGCGCGCGCGCGGCACCACCGGCACCGATCACCAGTGCTTTTACGGGTGCTTTTGGTAAATGGTCTTTAATCGCATTCCAAAACCCGATCGCGTCGGTGTTATGTCCGACGAGTTTTCCATCTTTCCAATACAGCGTGTTCACCGCTTTAATCGCCTCGCTGCACGAAGTCACTTCATCGAGCAGGGGGATTATTTCTTCTTTGTGAGGCAGACTTACCGCTAATCCGTGAATCGGGGTTTTGCGTACTTCATCGATGAATTTAGCAAGGCGTGAAGGGGCGATATCGAAGCGCTTGAATTCGGCATCGATGTTAGCATTTTTAAAGGCGGCGGTTTGAATCTGTGGCGAAAGCGAATGATTCACCGGATGCGCCAGAATTCCATAAATTTTCATATGAACGTGAACAGTGAGCCAAGTGTACCAGACGGCGGTGTTTAATCCAGCCAAAACGCATTGCACAATGCAAAAACAAGTTGCTAGGTTTTACATGATTCTGATTCTCAATATGAAACATGCGGTGTTCTGGTTTCGGCGCGATCTGCGCGTAAACGATAATCATGGTTTTTTTAAGGCTTTACAAAGTGCTCACCCGGTAATCCCACTGTTTCTCTTCGACAAAAATATTCTCGATAAACTCCATGATAAAGACGATGCGCGGGTCGAGTTCATCCGGAATCAGTTATGCGAGATGCAAAACACTCTTGAAAAGAACGGCTCATCACTCGTGGTAAAATACGGCAAACCAATAGATGCGTGGCGCGAGTTGATCGATCAGTACGAAATCGCCGAAGTACACACCAATCACGATTACGAAGAATATGCTAAAGAGCGCGATGGTGAGATCGGTGAATTCTTGCTGAAGAACGACATCAAGTTTTTTACGTATAAAGACCAAGTCATCTTCGAAAAAGACGAGGTATTAAAAGATGATGGCACGCCGTACACCGTATTTACCCCATATTCGAAAAAGTGGAAGGCGGCGCTGCAGCAAAACCCGATCGAGCATTTTGCATCGGAAGATTTGTTAAAGAGATGCTTCGATACCAAACCTTTGCCAATTCCATCACTTGAAGAAATGGGGTTTCTCTCTTCAGCGATCACTCCCCCATCGAAAAAAATCGATCTTGCGGTGATGAAGACATACAACAAAACACGTGATTTTCCGGCACAGAGCGGAACCACAAAACTAAGTGTGCATTTGCGATTCGGTACGATCAGTATTCGTGAACTGGCTGAAATAGCGCTTGAAGTAAACGAAACGTATTTGAACGAATTGATCTGGCGTGAGTTTTACATGATGATCTTGTGGCAGTTCCCGTACTCGAAGAATTCTGCTTTTAAACCGCAATATAATGCGGTTGAGTGGCGCGATGACGAAGCGGATTTTGCCGCTTGGTGCGAGGGCAAAACCGGTTACCCAATGGTAGATGCCGGAATGCGGCAGCTCAACGAAACCGGTTATATGCATAATCGATTACGGATGGTAACGGCGAGTTTTTTATCGAAGCATCTGTTGATACATTGGCGCAAAGGCGAGCGCTATTTTGCGCGCAAATTGCTCGATTACGAGGCGGCGAGTAATGTGGGCGGTTGGCAATGGAGCGCCGGAACAGGGGCCGATGGAGCGCCGTATTTTCGTATTTTTAACCCCGAATCGCAGCAAAAAAAATTCGATCCCGATTTTGAATTCATTAAAAAGTGGGTACCCGAGTATGGCACCGATGATTATACTGAGCCGATCGTTGAGCATAAGTTTGCGCGTGAGCGAGCATTAAAGGCGTATAAAGCCGGGCTCGACTCAACAGCGAACAGCTAGCAATCATCAGGTATCGAGTGGGGCATTTTAGGCAATCGATTAAAAATACTGCATTAACACGGTGAACCACGTATTAATGCAGTATTTTTTGATGTATTCCATTCAGGAGACGTTGCATGCAACGTCTCTACGAGAGCTTACTTGTAAACGGCGGGGTCCCTCGTGGTTTATTTATCGTAACAAGCAATTACTGATTGGTTGTATTGACGATAGTCTCGGAGACTCCTCCGGGAGTAAGTCATTCTTAAATCCTAAATCCATATTCTTAAATCTCTCTCAGTTCCAACTCTAACCTCAAACCTCAAACCTCTTGTCTCTATCCTCAAACCAACCACATCTCACATCCGTTTCAAAAATTCTTCCGCATTCGCCAAATGGCTTTTTTGCTTCTCATCCGACATCTTCTGCCACATTCGCGGCATCATCGAAAGGCGTGGGTTGTTTAAAAAGAAATCGCTGTGCTTTTCAATAAATCGCCAATACAGTCCATCCCATGTTTTTTGCCAGTCGCCGTTTTTATAATCGCTCATTTTCTTAAGGTAATTCGAACCCGAAATATACGGTTTGGTCGTCATCATACCGCCAGCGGCAAACTGGCTCATGCCGTACACATTCGGTACCATCACCCAATCATAACTGTCGATGAACATCTCCATAAACCATCTGTACACGTCGTTCGGATCGATCTCGCACAGCAGCATAAAATTGCCGAGCACCATCAACCTTTCAATATGGTGGGCATAGCCGGTTTTAAGAACTTGCTCAATAACATGGTCGACTGGGTCGATGCCGGTAGTAGCATTGTAAAAACCATTCGGCAGTTTGTTGCTGTGTTCGAAAAAGTTGCGACTGCGCATTTTGCGACCGTTGTGCAGATATTGCAGGCGCATGTATTCGCGCCAGCCGATGATCTGTCGCAAAAAGCCTTCGAGCGAGTTTAAGGGAATATTACAATTTTTGGCGTGAGCGAGTGTTTTTTCAATGATCTGTTCGGGGTTTAATAAACCGATATTGAGCATGGGCGTAAGCACGGCATGAAACTGAAATGCATGTGCTTTTGAAAGCGCATCTTCGTACGGGCCAAAGCAGCTGAGTCGGTGCTTGAGAAAATCATCGAACCACTCGGTTGCTGCACCGGAATCTGTTGGATAAAAAAATTGTTCAACTTTACCGGGATTGTTGGCAAAATTCTCTTCGACATAGTGCTTTGCTTCAGTAACCGCATCGTCTTCTTTTCTTTTCGGCAGGTCGGGAATATCAATCTCTTTCGGCAGTTTTTTGCGGTTCTGCTCATCGAAACTCCATTTGCCGCCAACCGGCTTTTCATCGTTTTCGAGCAGAACACCAAGTCGTTTGCGCTGCCATACGTAAAAATCTGCCATTTTCGAATTCTCTTTTTCAACGAATCGCCTCCCCTCTTTTGCGTCTGTTAAAAAGTTGGGGCTCCGGTGCCACACAATCTCGATCTTTTTCGCATCGGCAAAATGTTCGATGCGTTGCTGCAATACATCATCGCACACATCACATATATAAATCTTGTCGATCCCCTCTTTTTCAAGTTCTGTAAAAACCCGTTTGGGCGAGGCATCATCAACATAATCGAAATACTGCACGCTATGGCTTTGCTCTTCTATTTTCTTCGCATATTTTTTCATGCTTGCGCGATGCAAAACGAGCTTTTGTTTACAGAATTCGCCTGGGTATTCGTCATCACCGAAAAACAGTGGATCTTCGATGAGATACACTGGGGTGTTGTTTTGCAGTGCCGGGGTTTTGGCAAACAGCTGGTGCGGATAGATGAGCGTGCGTGATTTCATTTGGTTATAGAAATTCGCACTCACCTTACGCTTTTTGGCGCAAGAAAAATCAAGTGATTTGTTGCATCTTGGTGAAAAGCAATCGCTCCCCTTTGCGCGGCAGATGATTGGCAAGAGTGTCTTTGAGGATGCATTCGGTGAGCCCTTGGTTTTCGGCATAATCGATGAATCGTTGAAAACCTAAAGAGTTAATGAGTTCGATCATTTTATGATTCGTTTCGAGCACGACCATTGCCGGCAGCTTTTGTTGCACTCGCTGATCTGCCATTGCTAATTCGATCGCATTTCGAATGCCACCCATAATCGAACGCACACTGCGAATCTCAATCACATCATTCGATCGTTCGGTAATTCGTAAAAACGCCGAGAGTCGATCATTTTGAAATACGGCGGCAACCTCACTTCGCGCAATCGATTGTATCCATTCGTCTTCTGAAACCGGCAGTACATTCGGTACCGCGGTTTTAAGTGAGTCGCTCAGTTGTTTGCTAAAATGCGTTTCGGATGGTTGAAGCCAACGGGTTTCGTAGTTGTTTTTCATCATAAAAAAAAGCCTCGCGGAGTTCGTCGAGGAAGAAATACGCAAAAAGAATCCTCGACGCGCTAGTGGCGACGACGAATAGAAATGCTTGTTGCGAATTGAATAGGTTTCATCAAGAACAAAAATACAGCAATACCAAGAAAAAGAAAGTTTTTTCGAAGTTTTTTACGCATCATCTTATATGGCTTATGCAAGCGAAAAGATTTGATTTTGCATTTTGTTTTTCTTCAAGATGCGTTTATGAACGAGCGTTTGGCACATTATCGGGTAAAATGCGTTTCTGACTTTAAGCTCGCCGAACCGGGGAGTATTCATCTGGAGAATTATGTCGAACAATTCGGCAATCATCAGAAAATCGCCGAATTGCAAAAGCGCAATGCTGAACTCATCAAGCAAGGTCTTTCCCTTAAAAACTCCGAAGAGCGTTCGCAAATCGCCAGGCAACTCGAACACTCTACGATGAGAGCGGTGTTTCCGTACCGGTATGTTCGGTATGGCATTTCGATCTTCGGTTCTGCCAGGCTGAGCCCGACCGATCCCGAATTTAAAGAGGTGAGCCGAATCGCTCGAGGAATCGTTGAAGCGACCGGAGCCGATATGTACATCGGTGGCGGCCCCGGAATTATGGAAGCGGCGTGCATCGGTTTGAAAAAAGCAAAGCAGAAAGTCATAAAATCACACCGGCCAAAAAACAATGGTCTTACGATCAATCTTGCGTACGAACCGTATCCGAACGATTATCTCGATGTGACATCGCCGCATGATACATTCGGTACGCGCTTGAACGAGTTTGCCGATAAGGGCAACGGCACTGTTTCGTGGGATGGAGGAATAGGAACAGATCTTGAGAATTCGTTCGTTTTTCAGTTGCAACAAGAAGGTCACCTAGAGTCCGATTATCCGATTGTGCTTAAGCGCAGCATGTGGGAGCCGATCATCGCACGCAAGATCGAAACGATGTATCACCGGCGAATCGCCAATGATCAAAAACCGCTGATGAGTGAAAAAGATCTGTTCCCCACCTGCATGACAAATGATCCGAACGAGGTGATAGACGTGATCGGTAATCAATACAAGCTATGGAAACAAAATGTTTGGGACAAGCTCGACAAAGAGTCGCAATTGCTGGTGATGAGTTCATAAAAGAAGACATTAAGGCGTACTTGCCCGCATAAATGTCTTTTTTAATTTGATTTTTTTGACGCGGAGGTTTTAGATGAGAACGATTCTCAAAAAATGCTTATGAAATTGAATGTGATCCCCGCTGTTTCGCGCGGCAATGTACAAACGGGCTGGTTGACGAGTTTTCATACCTATAGTTTTGGCAGTTACTTTCATCCATCTCGCATGGGCTTTGGCGCCTTGCGCGTAATAAATGATGATACCGTAGCGCCCGACAAAGGGTTTGGAACGCATCCGCATAACAACATGGAAATCATCACGATTCCGACAAGTGGCACATTGCGCCACGTTGATTCAATGGGGAACGAAACGGTGATACAAACCGGCGAAGTGCAGGCGATGAGTGCCGGAACGGGTATTACCCATTCGGAGATGAACGGTTCTGCTGAAGAAGAGGTAAAGTTTTTTCAGATCTGGGTCGAAACCCGCGAGCAAAACATCGAACCTGCTTACAGCCAGAAACGCTTCGAACAAGCCGAGCGGAATAATCGTTGGCAAATGGTGGTTTCGCCGAATACGGGTGATGCCGAATCGGTGAAGATCTTTCAGGATGCCTGGTTTGTTATGGGTGATTTTGCCGCCGGCAAGACCGCAGAGTACCAGCTAAAAAACAAGCACAATGGCGTATTCGTTTTTGTGATCGAAGGCGTGGTCGGTATCGATGGACAAAAACTCCACCGTCGCGACGGAGTTGAGATATCTGAAACGGAAAAAGTATCGATCGAGGTGATTGAAGATGGTGAGTTGCTTGTGATGGAAGTACCACTCGATTAAACGATAAAATACTGCATTAATACGGCAAATCACGTATTAATGCAGTATTTTTGGTATTGATTTGTAGAGGAACATAATTTACGGCGGTCGAGAATAAAGCTCGTGCAATGAAATGGCTTCGGCGATTACATTGTGAGTTGCGGCAGCTGTAGGCTTTTTAAAAACTCTCTCAACGTTTATTCATATCAAGAAAGATGATGGAGGATTGAGTGATTCCGCTCCGGGGCAATTCTTGAGCGCACAGGCTTTGTTTGGCGCAGCGGGAATGACATCCACCCCGCAAGCGCACGTTGAGATTGATTTCAAAAATCGCATATTACGTTTTTATGCATTGGCTGTGTTGTAATTGACACTATGTTATTTTTTATGTTTAATCTTGTTTGTCCTGACATTCGCCATAGGCGTAAGAAAAGGCGCACATCTTTAACAACACAGGAGAGGCAATAATGAGAAAGCATATTACGCTGGTTCCACAAATAGATTTCGCAGCTTGGTGCGATGAGTATATCGTACGTAAGTTGAAAAATGGGATTTTAGTAGATAAAAAGACCGTGAAATGGAAATACATGCGGCTTGATAGAAGCGGCAGATTGATTAACGCAGGACCGAACGGCGCTATTATTGATAATACTGAGAATGAATTTGTGTATTTACCTGATGGAACTTGCTTAGAAGAGATTGCGGTACAACTTCATGATTGGTCGAAGAAATATAGAGCAATTGACCTGTTGGAGCTATCTGCACTTAGTGAGCTTGAACAAGGTGCTTGGCGTCTAATAGTGACAGAACTTGAGGAGCTGCTCAGTAAACCGGATATATTCGATTTTGTATTAAACCGAGTAGCAAGTCTACCTGCACCAGATGGTTCGGAATTTGAGTTTGATGTGAAGAACAG
>CAZOZW010000048.1:11049-14776 GCA_964584385.1 uncultured Candidatus Peribacteria bacterium | reverse complement strand
ATCCTACAGATCCCACTGACCCTACAGACCCAACCGATCCGACTGAACCTACAGGCCCTGTCGATCCTACAGATCCGGAAGAGTTTGCGGAGGGAATGGTCTCACTCACCTTCGACGATGGCTGGATCAGCCACTACACCGAGGCAAAAGGTATTCTAGAAGATAACAACCTAAAAGGTGGCTTTTACGTGAACACCGTACCACCGCTCAGTGGCTGGAGCGGGTACATGAGCCCCAACCAAATCGTAGAAATGGAGGCTGACGGTCATGAAGTCGGAAACCACACCCGAACACATGCCAATCTCACCTTCTTAAGCCCAAGCGAAGTATTCGAAGAGATTCACGGCGCACTCGACGAACTCGATGGAATGGGCGTTGTGAATCCATCGGTATTCGTATACCCGTATGGAGCGCTCACCGAAGCTGTTAAGCAAGAAGTGATCGATGCTGGGCACATTGCCGCTCGTGGCGTGAGCTGGGGCTATAACACTCCGCAAACAGATAAATTCGATCTCAAAATCCAAGAAGTGAATATCAACACTACGGTCAGCCAAGTTATCGAATGGGTTGAAACCGCAGAAGAGAACAACACTTGGCTAATTCTGATGTTCCACGAAATCGAGGATACACCTGGTTACTTCGGCACCACACCAGAGATACTCACCGAAATTGCCGAATACCTGAATACCAACGATGTTAAAGTGGTAACGATGGAAGAAGGTGTAAACCTAATGGACTAATCGAAAACGATTCTGGAATTTGAAAAAGCGACCCTGAGACGGGTCGCTTTTTTATTACTCATATCATTGCAACTGCTGTTCGCACACTAACGAGGGTGCGGTAGAAACGTTTTGGCAAAACGTCTCTCGAATCAAGATTTGAGAGTTGAATAGGACTACTCATTTACCAATGTTTCTCGTTAAGAATTTTGGACTATGGTTAGCCACTAAAGCAATTACACATTCAATCTTTTTTTAAAATCAGAGTCTTTCATAACCAATGATTTTTCATAGTCTTCAGACCATTTGCTAAGCAGCAAGATTGTAGCACCTTCAATTAAACCCAAAAGATCATTAGTGGTAATGAATTGCACTCGATGATTTGTCATATTGGATATCTTAATAACTTCTTCCTCCGACCGCGCAGGTGCTATTCCAAGCCTTCCAACAGAGAAAAAATGAGTCAGAGCATTACGCAATTCCCTTAAATGCCTCACACTAATTTTGCCAGCCCTCTGAGGATATTTCTTAACCCATTTATTTTGCTTGCATAGGCAAAAATCCTTAATAAATAAATCGATTGCTTCATTCGATGCATTTCGCAGTTTTTGCTCATCACTTGTCTGATTAACGTATGCAGTCCACATACACCTTAAGGCTTCCAAGTAAGCGAATAGGACAATGGCCTCTGCTCGACTACAGGAATCGAACTTAAGTTTATCAATAATTGTGTCCGGATGTTCTTTTAAATTATACCTAAACTTCGCATTCGAGTATTGAAGTTCCTTGGACATCACTAAAAATAACTCAAAAAAATCGGCAACCTGCTCTTGTATTTGCTTCAACTGATCCTGCCGACTCATCAAGCTTTTAACTTCTTTTTCAATTTCCATCAGAAACAAAAATATTTCTTTTAGATCAGAAGATACTTGTATCTTTTTGCCATCAAACGATATCATGTGTGAAATTCATAGTAACCAATCTTTAATATGTTATTTTATGTTCTGAACATGTTCAAGACTATTGGATATACAAAAAAAATACTGTTTTACTTCCACCCCGGTGTAGTCTCCTGCAAGGTACTGTACCGACTCATACGCGAGGGTGTTATTTTAAGACACGAACGGCACAGTCCTCCAATTGCTTCACAAACGGAGTGACTGTGCCGCGGCGAGAACAAATCTTAATTGAAATACTACATTAAAGCGGAAATAAACGCTTAAATGTAGTATTATCTAACTCTTTCTAAAAGAACTCAAAGAGTTGAAAAGATCGTGATAAGAAAATAAACCGTGAACAATAATCTGAACACCATCAAACAGATGAATGAACAAAATACCGGAGTCATCCAGCGATTTGTTAATTTAGGTTTTCGGATATATTCATACAAAAACATCAGAATCGCGAGAATCATCAATCCTGCTAAGGTTTTTAATAACCACCAGGCTTCGTACTGAGACGAAAGAGCTATTATGTGGGTCGACCGGAGTATGCTTGTTGAAAATGGAATGAGATACTCCATTAAATATCCATGCAATCCCATAAAAGCAGAGTGAACAAAAACTGTAAAAATCAGCAGAACCGTATACACAAAAAAGAGTGTAATAGCTATTAACCTGAGCAGCACGCTAAACATTTCCGATAAAGATGCTTTTTCCGTATTCGGATCTAAAGGTGTATGTATCTGTGTTATCAAAAAGCCAAGAAGCGCACCCAAGATAAAGAATAATGCAGGTGTCGCAAAATAAGTAAGTGTCGTGGGTTCACAAGTAAAATCATAACAATTCAGGTGAAACATCTCTATTACAAATCCAATGAATCCGTCTAGCTTCCCCCCTGTTAGTATTACCAAACCAAGTATCGCGAGTGACCAAAAAAGAGTTAGCAGCGGGCTAAAAAGAGCTGACAAAAGCATAAAAACCATGCCTAGCGCGAACCAGAATGGAATTTTTACAATGAACCTCATAGAATTCGGTAAGCTACAACAGCGTCAAAAGCCCCGCGCCATCTTCAAACTCTTTGGCATCTTTTGCCCCACGATTCGCTTCGATATTCTGCAAATACTTATCGTCGATGTCGCCGGTAACATACTGCCCGTTAAAACATGATGCATCGAATTCGGTGATCTTTCGGTTGCCTTCGCGGGCTGCTGTTGCCAAGTCAGATAGATCTTGGTAGAACAATCGGTCGGCACCGATCACTCGCCCCACGTCGTCTTCGGTAAGGTTGTTGGCAACGAGTTCTTTGCGCGTTGGCATATCGATACCATACACGTTCGGGTAGCGGATCGGTGGAGCGGCACTGGCGAAATATACCTTGTTGGCACCGGCTTCGCGTGCCATGCGGACGATTTCTTTACTCGTCGTGCCGCGCACGATCGAATCATCGACCAAAATGACATTCTTGCCCTTAAATTCCAGCTCGATCGGTGAGAGCTTGTAGCGGACTGATTTTTTGCGGATTTTTTGCCCGGGCATAATAAAGGTACGCCCGATGTAGCGGTTTTTGATCAATCCTTCACGATATTTAATGCGCAACTTTTTCGCCAATTGTAACGCGCAGGTGCGTGAACTTTCGGGAATCGGCATTACCACGTCGGCATCGAGCTCGGGAGCGACACGTTTGATTTTTTTCGCAAGCAGCTCACCCATGCGAATCCGTGATTTATAGACCGAGATATTATCGATGATCGAGTCGGGGCGAGCTAAATAAACGTATTCGAATAAGCAGGGATTCAGTGCTGGCTTTTCGGCACATTGCCAAGTGTGGATCTTGCCGGTTTTCCATTCGATGAAGATCGCTTCGCCGGGCTTTACGTCGCGCTCGAGTTTGAACTCAAGCGGCGAGAATGCCACCGATTCACTTGAGACGGCATATTCGGTTTTACCGTTGCTGAGTTTTTTCGAACCAAAGCAAAGCGGTCGAATACCGTTGGGGTCGCGAAAGGCAAACATGCCCACGCGTGAGATAATACCAACCACGGCGTATGCGCCTTTTACGCGCTTATG
>CAZOZW010000048.1:8986-11039 GCA_964584385.1 uncultured Candidatus Peribacteria bacterium | reverse complement strand
ATTAGCGATGGCGGCGAAGATATCTTCGGGTTTAGGGCTTTTCGTATTGCGTTCTGCCAATTCGTGGGCAAAGACATTTAATAAAACCTCACTGTCAGATGAGGTTTCGAGGTGGCGTAAATCGCTTTCGTACATTTCTTTGGCGAGCTTATCGGCATTGGTCAAGTTGCCGTTATGCGCCAAAACGATGCCATACGGCGAGTTGACATAAAACGGCTGTGCCTCTTCGGGGCCGCTGCAACCGGCGGTTGGGTAGCGAACATGCCCGATTCCCATCTTACCGTGTAAACGCCGTACATGACGGGTGTGAATAACATCGCGCACCAAGCCGTTGCCTTTGCGCAAATGGAATTTTCCTACCGAATCGCAAGTGGTAATACCGGCGGCATCTTGCCCGCGGTGTTGCAGCACCGTTAAGGCGTCGAAGATATCTTGAGCGATTACCTCATCGTGCGATGAAAGTCCGAATACTCCGCACATACAGCTTATTCTAAAAAATCAAAAAACACGCTCCCATTGTGGCATAGTTTTACCACGACGAAGAGAATAATTGCAACAAAAAGGGTTATCGGCTTGAAAAAACCAAAACAGTTCGGGCATAATTCCGCCGATATTTTATTGTACCTAAAAGATGAAAAGCATTCGCATTGCTCTGATTACACTCCTCGTATCGTTCGCCGGTATTATTGCGCTTCCCGAAAGCATGAAGATGCAACTGCCACTTTCGGCAGGATTACAGAATTTTTTGCTCGAAAGAGAGATTCAGTATGGCCCCGACCTTGCGGGTGGAACCAAGCTGGAATTTAAAGTGGATTTGAGCCGTGTCGAAGAAAAAATAGAAAATGGTGAAGATATTACAATACAAGAGGTGGTTACCGGTGTACGCAACACTTTGCGTCGCCGCATCGATCCCGATGGTACGCGGGAGCTAAAAGTGTATGCCTCGGATGTTGGTGAGGAGAAGTACATCAATGTTGTATTAACTGCCGATCTCGATACGCCGGAGATTCGCGAAAAGCTCAAAAAAAGCATCGACCTACAATTCAAAGAACCAAAGACCGAACCGGATAATAGCGAGATGGAAGCAACAGAAGAAGCCGCTGAACAAGCACTCGCCGCCGCACGCGAAGCGAACAACCTTGCTGCAATCGCCCCGGTTTTTACCGAACCCGAGCAACCGGATGAAAACTACCAAGCCGCTTTTCAAGAAGGTCGCACCGCTTTTCAAGATCAATTACCCCAAGAATACGCCGACGAGATTTGGAACACGCAAGATGGCGAAGTGGTAAACACCGTTCTCCGTACCGAAAACTCATTTACCATCGATCCGGTCTCGCAACAGCTGGTGCCGATCGAAGGTTTTTCGATCTATGAGATTGTCGGAAAAGAAGAAGTCGACCGTACCGAAACCGAACCGGGTGAGGAGTTTAGCGCCGTAGCAAGCGAAGCTTCGGTTAGTGAAGTGCGCGAGCGCTCGATCGACGAACTCCCAGAAGAAGTAAAGAATGATATTTTAGAGAACGTCAGCCCAAATCAGGTATCGGAGATTTTTGAATTAGAGAATGAGAGTGAGACAGAAAACTTTGCGATCTATCGCTTAATACAAGCACCAGATGAAGAAAGTGCAGTTCGTGTATCGCAAATAATAACCACCGAGCGCGATGCTGCCGAAGCAGCACTTACGCGGGTACAACCAACCGAAACCACTACTCAAGAACAGGAGCTGACTTTTAACGAACTCACCTTTCGGGTCACCCCGAACCAATGGCAAGAAACCGGTCTCGACGGACAAAACTTTCGGGTTGCGAAGGTTGCTTACGATCAGTTCAATACTCCGGTCACCTCGATTGAGTTCGATGAAGAAGGCGGACAAAAATTCGCCGAGCTTACCAAACGACTCGTTGGGCAGCCGATGGCGATTTTTGTCGGCGGTGAATTCATCTCTTCACCAATCATCAACGAAGAGATAACCGGCGGTTCGGCGCAGATCAGCTTTGGCCCAATACCTTTCAACGAAGCTCAGCGTGAGGCGGTACAACTCGCCACCGACTTA
>CAZOZW010000048.1:0-8976 GCA_964584385.1 uncultured Candidatus Peribacteria bacterium | reverse complement strand
AAACGCCGGTGCGATTCCAGCCCCGGTTTCGCTCGTTGGTGAAGAGAAGATCAGCGCCACCCTTGGTGCCGACGCACTCGACCGTTCGATCAAAGCCGGAATGATCGGCTTTGCGATTTTGGCGGTGTGGATGATTCTTTCGTATCGTCTGCTTGGTATCTTCGCGATTATCAGCTTGATGATCTATATCGTTCTCTTATTGGCGGTGATCAAGCTTTTAACGATTTTCGCCCTTACCCTCGCCGGCGTCGCCGGGATTATCCTTTCGATCGGTATGGCGGTAGATGCGAACGTACTGATTTTTGAGCGGATGCGTGAAGAACTGTTAAATAACAAGAATTACTCAACCTCACTGGCGATTGGTTTCGATCGCGCCTGGACATCGATCCGCGATGCCAACCTCACCACACTGATCGTTTGTATAATTCTCTACTTTTTCGGCACCGACATGATCCGCGGTTTCGCAACGATGCTCGGGCTGGGAATCATCCTTTCGATGTTTACTGCTGTGGTTATCGCGCGCAGCCTGCTAAAAACACTGATCGGTACGCGTGTTTCGAAAAACAACACAATTCTGGTTTCAAAAACCTAAACAATGCCGATTGAACTTTTTTGTGACGGTGGCAGCCGCGGTAACCCGGGCTTAGCCGGTTGTGGCTACGTATTACTGCAGAACAAGCAAGAGATCGCTTGCGGCTACGCATTCTTGGGCGAGGCAACGAATAATGTCGCCGAATATAAAGGGCTTTTAAACGGCTTGGTGCTCGCGCATAAAATCGGGATTAAGAATGTATCGGTCAAGCTAGATTCCGATCTGATCGTCAAACAACTCAACGGCATTTATCGCGTAAAACACCCGGCCCTAAAGCCGTTATTTTTAGAAGCGCAACAATTGGCGAGTACATTTGAAGATATTACGTTCTCGCATGTGCGACGCGAATTCAATAAACGCGCCGACAAACTGGCGAATACCGCGATGGATTCACGAAAGAGTGAGATAAAAATCGCCAAAGCGCTCGTTTAACGTTGGCAAGCCACCAAAAGTGCAGTAGAGTAAGGGTGCATTTTTGTTGTTTTTTCTCCCACCATGAAAGAGATGATTCCCAATGGGCTCACCGTTTCGCGCGGACTTTTGACCTTTGCGATCATTGTTTTGTTTTCGTTGCCGCAGAATATCGATATCCCCTATCGCTATTGGTTTATCTTGTTTTTATTCTTGCTGGCGATTATTTCGGATTATTTCGACGGCTATTTTGCCCGCAAATGGAATGTAATCACCGATTGGGGGATTGTCTTCGATTCATTGCTCGATAAAGTCTTGATCATCTCGATGTTCTTCTTGCTCGTGCCGAGCGGGATTTTTCCGTCATGGCTACTGCTCACGCTGATTATTCGTGACGTTCTGGTTGATGGGATTAAAAACTATTCGCTAAAAAACGGGCACGCCGTGCCATCGATAAAAACCGGCAAGTGGAAGTTTGTCTTTCAGGGGTTGATGATCGTTTTCGCCTTGCTCGCTTTAGCCATGCCCGAACAAACCGGACTGGAAGATGCCGCTTATGTCATTGGTTTTGTGGCGCTTTTCTTCTCGATATTCTCAGCAATACTGTACATGCGCGATTTTGTCTACTCACAACGTAAAAAATGATTCCATGGCTGCCAGCTGGTGAATTGGCAAGTACATTATTCTGGATTCTGGTGATCTACACACCGGCGATGCTCGCGAATGCAACGCCGATTGTGGTTAAGCATGTACCGATTCTGAAAAACTGGAATACACCGCTCAATGCCCCCCTGTTCGGCAAAAACAAAACTTGGCGTGGGCTTGTGTGCGGCACCATCGTCGGTGGCATCACCGGCTATGCGTTGTACATTTTTCTGGCAGAACGACTAAATCTATTCGATGGTGACATGCTCCGCTATATCGTATTCGGCATGCTGCTCGGCTTCGGCGCACTGGTGGGTGATTTTGTCGAGAGCGTGATCAAGCGCAAACTCGGCAAGCGCCCCGGGGAGCCGTTCCCATTTTGGGACGGGGTCGATTTCGTGATCGGGGCGCTCCTGTTCGGTGCGGTGTTGTTTTTTCCGGGGAGTTTTGCCGAGATCATCTTCTTGCTCTTATTCGTACCTGTTTTAAGCTTACTGACGAATATGATCGCTTACGCTTTGGGTCTGAAGGATGTTTGGTATTAAAAAACTATTTCTAACGGTTTTTGGCAGCGGTTATTCGCCTATTCTGCCGGGAACCTGCGGCTCGCTGGCGAGCTTGCCGATTATTTTTTTGATCGCAGCCGCGCTCCCCGCGAATCCGGCATTGCGACTTTTTGTTGTGCTGGCGATTTTTGCAGTAGTTTTTACTCTGGCGGGCTTGCTGATTCAAGAAAACGCCGTAAAAGAATGTAAACTGCCGAATGCGAATGAATGCATCGATCATCACTGGATCGTGATCGACGAATTTCTTGGCTTATATATCGCCCTCTTGCCGCTGTTTTTCAGCAAAGGATTCGACTGGCGGTTCATCTTGCTCGCATTCGTGTTATTCCGCTTTTTCGACATGACAAAGGTTTTGGGTGTTTCGGCAATCGACAAACGCAATGACTGGGCTTCGATTCTGATGGATGACATGTTGGCGGGGATGTATGCCTTTGTGATTGTGGCGGCGATTTTTGCATGGCTACGATGATTGATCGTAAAAGCAAAATATTGGTTACCGGCGGCACCGGCTTTACCGGAGGTTATGTTTTACGCGCTTTACAAACAGCGGGATTTTCTAAAATCACCGTACTTTCACGCTCGGCGGCAAAGAATCCGATTGATGGAGTGGAATATGTTTCGGGGATCGATATTTGCGATGAAGTGGCGATTACGCCCTACTTGCTCGATTGCGAAGTGGTGATTAACCTGGCTGGCCTTGTTTCCTTTTATAAAAAGGATGCGGTGAAGCTAATCGAGATCAACGCCAACGCCGTGCGCATGATGATGAAGATCTGTGAAAGCAATACAAATCTTAAGCGATTTGTGCATATCAGCTCTACGGCGGCACTCGGCTTCGGCGAACGGACGATCAACGAACAAACTGAATTCGATTGGAACACAGCAAAAGACCAACTCCCATATTCATATTCAAAATCGGTGGCAAATCCTGTAGTCGATTCTTCAAGCGTTCCGACGAACATCCTGTATCCGCCGCTGATCCTCGGGGCAGGCGAAAAAGATTCGATCAAAAGGATTTTTAACTATGCCCGTAAAAAAGTGATGATTATTCCGCCCGGTAAAAACAGTTTCATCGCGGTGGAAGATTTTGCCCGCGCGATTGTTTTCGTGCTCGAAAATGCCTCACCAAATCAGAATTACCTGGTAACGAATCACACCTATACTTTTGAGGAGTTATTTAAAACCGCCGCCGATGTTGTAAAGAACAAGCCGATTATTCTGCAATTACCGAGGTGGCTTCAAAAACCGCTCACCGCCTTGGCGAACCTGCTCGAAAAAATGAGGGTTCGCTTACCGGGAGAGAATATTTTTTTGGGATTCCAAAACCGCAGTCATTCATCAAAAAAGCTAAGCGAATTGGGGTTTTCCCCGCGCTATTCATTGAAAGAGACGTTAGAGCGGGCAGCTCAGTCGATCAATCGGTAGAATATATTATTTGATACGATACGTTATTCACTTTTTTCGGCGACTTGAGAATCTAAGCGATCGGGCTTGTAATTGATAAACCGCTTGTGATTGTCATCAGTGGTAAGCCTGATCTGTGCTTCGGTTACCCTGCTTTCATCACCGACCCCAAGATTGCAATAAGCGACAAGCTCCTGTAAGCATTGCTCAGTGTCTTGCTGAATGTTTTCTAAGGTTAAGGTGATGTGTTGGTCAGGCAATCGCGGATTATCAAACTCAGGATCAACCTGGAATGTCGCTTTAAGATCGGTTGAAAATGTGGTTGTTTTTAGTTGTGCCGTGGTGAAATCGATTTCTCCATTTGCTATGTGTGTTGCATCGTTGTGCTTGATCGAAGCCTGAGCAGGGAGATGGCAGCTATCCACTTCTGAGGTTAAGCGAAAATCAAGGCCCAAATTGGTGTCTCGTAAGACCTTTGCCGCGCATTCATCTTGCAATACTTGCGGCAGATTCTTTTCATCATATAAAGTTATCCTCGAATACATTTCATCTCCACTTTTGTCAAAATCAATCGACTGATGCGATTTCGTTGGCAAAACAGCAAGTGTCGTGAAAGCGAGCGCGGGCAGGATCTTGTTCTCCATGAAGCATATAAAACTACTCACTCACTCTAACCGAAATGCATTGGCAATTACAAATATTTTGTTTATTTAAAGCCATTCTCTAGCGACAATACAGTGTTGTTAGCTTTTAAGCGAAGGTCGTTCAGTTGTTAAAATAAGTCTCATCATTCGCTTCTGGTGATTAAAAAGAAATGGTCTGTACGGATGAATGCAATTTTTTACCCACGCGAAGCTACTGGTGGAGTGTGTCGATTTGTCTGATCAAATTTAAAAATACTACATTTATGCGTCGTTTACCGCCTTAATGTAGTATTTCTATTTTATGAACAATATATTAGTTCATTATTATTTCAAACCGCCAAAGCACAAACCGCCTCTTGTGTATAATTCACTTCCAAGATGTAATACCGACTTTGAGAAACATGTGAACCGGGTTGCCCGCATTTCATATTGTTATCTGGTGCGGATTTCGTTGACGATTGCAAAATGTGTGGGACACCACCTCCGGCAAAGAAACCGAAGAAGCCGACTTCTTAAATCCTAAATCGTAAATCATACTCAGCGAAGTGTACCAGCCTCTCTCGCCCGACTTATGTCAATATCAGAACTACGTGGCAGAATCAGGTCTTCGGGTGGGCAATCGGGCGGCGACACCTGCTTGCGGTGGCGAGAAAAAGTTTCGCCCAAAAGAAAATTATCACTTCAAAAACCGACGAGGTTGTACACAAACATCTACATACCTTATTTCACGCGCGAAGCTCTTCATCATTCATAATTCCTCATTCGACATTCTCACATGAATAAAATCCAACACATGCCCGCATCACAGTAATCAACTACAAGCTATGCAATCCCCGGTACCGGAAATTGCTCACACAACGCTTTAACATCGGCGGCGATCTGCTTGAGTTTCGCCTCATCATCTTTATGCTTTGCTGCTTCGCCGATCCACCGTGCTACTTGGCGAAACTCGGTTTCACCAAAGCCACGGGTCGTCATTGCCGGGGTGCCGAGGCGAATCCCCGAGGGGTCGAGTGGCGGGCGTGGGTCATCGGCGATCGCGTTTTTGTTGAGTGTGATATGCACTGCATCGAGCGCGGTTTCGGTTTCGCCACCGGTTGCCCCCCAACTCTCTACCGCATCGATCAGTAACAGATGATTATCGGTGCCGCCGGCGATCATACGAACGTTATGTTTGCGGAACTCATCTTCCATCGCTTTGGCATTGGCAATCACGTTTTTGGCGTAGGTTTCGAATTCTGGTTTGGCGGCTTCGGCAAACGCTACCGCTTTGGCAGCGATGTTGTTCATGTGCGGCCCGCCCTGAAATCCGGGGAACACTGTTTTATCGATTTTTTTGGCGTGCTCTTCGTGCAGCGATAACACGATGCCGCCACGCGGTCCACGGAGGGTTTTGTGAGTCGTTGAAGTGAGGATATCGAAGCCGAAATCGAACGGGTTTTTGAGCTGCTTACCGGCGATGAGCCCCGCAATATGCGCCGCATCCATCATGGTTATTGCTCCCACTTCATCGGCAATCGCCTTGAACTTGGCGTAATCGAGATCGCGCGAATATGCCGAAAAGCCGGCAAGGATGATCTTTGGTTTTTCTTTTAGCGCCACTTCACGCAGTTCGTCGTAATCGATCTCGCCGGTTTCGATATCTTTCATTTTATAGCGCACAAAGCGGAACAGCTTTGCCATTTTCGTTACCGGGTGCCCGTGCGATAAGTGTCCGCCGTGGCTCAAGTCCATTCCGAGGACGGTATCGCCCGGCTCAAGCAAGGCATAGTATACCGCTTCGTTGGCTGGGCAGCCACTATGCGGTTGCACGTTTGCGAACTTGGCACCGGGGAAGAGTTTGATCACTCGTTCGATTGCTAAAGTCTCGATGACATCGGTATATTCTTGCCCACCATAGTAGCGCTTGCCCGGGTAACCCTCGCTGTATTTATTGGTAAAGATGCTCCCGAGTGCACCGAGCACCGCCGGAGAGACATAATTCTCGCTAGCGATCAGCTCCATTCCGCTTTTCTGACGGTCTTGTTCGCCGGTTAAAGCAGCGTAGATCTCGGCATCGGCGGCTTGTAGATGTGTGTGATAATCCATGGTGGTAGGGCTAAAGTTCGTAGCAAGTATAAACGGCGGCTTTTATAAAGCGCAAGGGAGGATTCGTAAAACAAGTTGGCGAAGCGCAATCAACAAACTTTATTTTTCGTACAAAAAAGGATAGCCTTTTTCTTTTAACATTTCGAGGTAAAGTGTGGTGGTAACCGGAATCATCGAATTGAGTTGTTTCGACTGTGCCGGTCGAAGTGGGAATTGCGGTTTTGGTTTTTTGTTTTGAACTTGTTTCTCTTTTTGTATTTGCACGAACACGTGATCGTGCTGGTCGTAATACATGTTTTTTCTGAGGAACTGCCGTTCTATCACACTCAGACGAAAGGCATTTCGCTCCTGTAGCGTAATAGCACGCGAATCGCCAACCGCTCCTTCTGCTTCACCCGTTAAACAAGCTGCGTATATCAGCTCCATCACAATATCTTCGGGAATCCCGCTTGGCAATAATCGTCCGAACGCTTCTATCGTTCGGGCACGCTCGTACACCTTATGATGTGATGAACCCTTCTCATTCAAGTTGTCATCCATCACGATTTGTACTTCGGCATTGCGCCTAGATTTTTTCTTCGGATTCGGCTTGAATGAAAAATACACCCTGGCATCGGTAAACTTATCATCTTCTGTAAAATCGATTTTGATGTCGTCTATTTTGCCAAAAGTTCTCATCGCCATCTCTTTGATCTCGGACAGGCTCAGAAGACCACGCGATTCTATAATATACGGTACGATATCCGACTCAGACTGACTCAGCCCTTCAAGCTTTACGAACAAACTCTCAAAGATCGATTTCATGCGCCTACTTTGTTCGATCCTGATCCGCGCTTGTTTTTGGTCGTCTGTCAGATTCGATTCTTCTGACATGACACTTTTCTTAATATCGTCTGATTGCACGAAAAATCGTGCACCGACCTCATCTTTTACCGCTGTTTTTGCTGTAAAATCGGTTTTGCCCAACATTTTCCCCTCGGTGGCAAACGGTTTTTTTCCGTGAATGGCAATAAGCACCGGCGCCTTTTGGATTGAGCCACGAAAAAGATCATTTTCACCGATCTCAAGAACTTCGTTCGAAATATCAACATCGACGTAGTCATCAAAAAGCCGAAAGCAGTTTAAAGCATCGTTCGGTATTTTTTTGATCTCTTGGTGCTCCATCTCAAGTTGCGTCAACAATAAACGCAAAGGGGCTCGTGCCATATCGAATTGAAACTGAGTGATGTTCTTGGTTTTTAATTCGGCTTTTGAATATGTCGATTGCAAAAGAGCGTGGTAATCGGTTAGAAAACGGTTTAAAAGTGCTTTTTTCGAAAGAATCGGTTTTGTTCTGCTGAATTGCTGAAGGAACTCGTTATATAGCTTTTGGATCTGCGGACACTGTTGACCAAAATCAAGGTTGATCGGCACTTGATCATTAAGAGGAACCGAAGCCATTGCTTGTACATTGCCCACCTGAGATATTTGCTCGACTGTGTTTAAAAAATCAGATGGATCATAGCCGCGTGCATCATCGAGTTCGGTTTTTTGCGCTTCGTTAAGCTCTACCAGCTTGCGCGCTTCTCGCCAAAAATCGGTCGTTGAACGTAAAGCGTTCTCAAAATTTGTAAAAAACGTATCGAGTTTTTTTTCAGGAAAACCGACAGCAACATCTTTTGCACCCCGATTGGTGAGCGCGTCGATTGTTTTTGCAGTTCGCTCTAATACAGAATCAAAGTCGCCGGTTTCGATAAAACCCGGATGGTTTTTTAAAACCTTCGAAAGAGTATCACCGGCGCCCTTGATCGAATCGATATACGATTGGCGGTCCTCATGATCTTTTGGCAGGCGGAGCAACTTCCATACATCCTCGCGAATCGCCTGCTTCGTTGCGCTCAGATCATCGGTATTGTAATCTGCCAGAGCGACGAGTTCAGACCGACTGAAAAAAACCGCTAATGTTGTAAAAAGCCGATTCCGGTTCTCGGGAGCAAGGATATCATCCCCCTGATAGTCGATTAGACTTGCCGGGCTGCCATTGAGCTGTGACAATGCTTGCTTTTCTGTGCCTTTCGAAATGCTCAGCACCAAGGGCGCCGATTCTAATCGACTGCGTGCACTTTCTTCTACAAGACGGGTATTTATTCTTGGTTTTTCTGACATGTTCTTTTGTGGATGCTTTTATTATTTTAGTACTTATCTGTATTTTTGTCACTACCATCGCGCTTAGAACTCTGTTCGATTTGTATTCGCAACTGTTGCTGCCGCCAACGATTTATGCGATTTAGAATCGCCTTATAAGTGCTGTCTACCACACTGAACTCAGAGATAGGGGTTAGGCGTATATCGCTATACCCAGTTTCTTGTGCCCGTAATAGCGCAATCGCAAAAGCGCGGATCTGCGCCTGATAAATGCTTTCAATGCTTGCAACCTGAGTTTTATATGATTCCAGTGCTTTTTTGCCATATTCTTTACCATCGGCAGGATTATCTCGCAAGACTTGTAAATACCGGCGACCAACGGCAGCAATCGCCGCCGAGATATTCGTATGGATTTCTTCGAAATCGAATATCATCTCAATTCGCGAACTCTTGGTATTTGGTAATGGTTGAGTATTACTGATTTTAATATTGTGATCTTTAA
>CAZOZW010000047.1:7377-14814 GCA_964584385.1 uncultured Candidatus Peribacteria bacterium | reverse complement strand
TCAGTAAATTCGCATAGGATAATACTCGTGAATTCAAAGGAGACAATTACATCTTCATCTTTCGAACACGCTTGAGTGCTCACCTTGAGAAATATTTGGACCGGGTTGCCCGTACTTCCGCTTTTAGGGTTCTGCGGAACAGTATCGCGATTTCAATCACTGTGAGACACCCGCTCCGGTGGACGACATCACCTGAATAAAAAAAGACGATGCCACTCTCGACATCGTCTTTTTGATAATCATGGTAAGAAACTTAAATCGTCGGCTTCGAATGATCACGATCGGTTACCGGAAAGCTCCCTTGTTGCGGCGCGCCTGCGGGCGTAGTTCCTATTTCATCCCAGCTATCGTACACTGGTTTTTCTTCGCTGTTATTCTGCTTTCGTAATCGTGGTTTCGGTTTGATGTTCGCTTTGATCGACTCTTTAATGCAATTGCGCAATTCTTCACCACCCCCGTCGATCTCGGCAAGGCATTGTAAAACCATTTGGCGGATCGATGGTCGTTTTGAATCATCGTTCACCGGTTGATTCTTTTTTTTGCGAACCATCGGTTTGGCTGCCGGTCGAACTGCTTCTTCGTACTCGATCTCTTCATCATATTCATCAATGCTTGCTTCTGTATCTGTACTATTTTTGGGGAGGTTTTCTCGCACGCAACCCTCGAAGTCATCGGCGAATTCTTGTTGGCAATACCGCATTACTTCAACGCGTTTTTTGGCACGGATTATTGCTCGCTTTTGTTGTTCTTTCTTGTGTTCTTGTTTCACCCGCCACATTTTTTTGCGGTATTCGATCTCCATCGATTCATCATCTTCGTAATCGGTATCGAATTCGTCGAACTCATCATCTTCATAATCATCAAATTCTTCGTACTCCTCATCGTAATCATCATACATCTCTTCATTATCGATCGATTCGTATTCTTCGGTTTTTTGTTCTTCAACGCATTCTTCATATGTTTCCGGCTCACTCTCTTCGCACCAATCCATAATCCGCTCCATTTTTTCGCGGCTGATCGCACGTTTTACTCTTCGTTTTTTAATCTGCTGTTTTGGCGGCGCGCCGTACATCGCTCCATTGCTTTCTTCAAAGTATTCGGCTTTTTGCTCCTCTATGCATTCTTTATATGTTTCGGGCTCGGTTTGCTTACACCAATCCATAATATTGCTCATCTTTTCATTATCATGGTTTCGTTTCTTCTCATTTTTCCACTGCGTATTGTTAATAGTCGATTCACCGTACATCTGCTTTTTCTGTAACATACAGTTGTAAAAATTATCCGGCTCGTTCATTGTGCAGTATTTTACAAATTCATCGATTTGTTTATTACTGAAAACAGGCTGCTTTTTTTCGACAGCGCTCTGCTTCATCGGTTGCATTACACGCGCCTGAAACGGCTGATTGCCGGTAAGGGTGGCATTGGTGGCATATGCCAAAACAAAGCCAAAGCAAAAGCCCGCACAGGTGGTAACGATCAGTTTTGTATTGCTGTTCATGTGTATGTGTGAAAAATTACAAGTATTATTATAACATATAAAAAGTATTAAACAAACAAATTTTGAACAGTGTCTTGCAATAGAACAGTATTATTCCAGATACGATGCACGTCGATCACTGGCAAGTGGTTTCTTTACGCTTTTGCGCCGAACATCACTTAAATCCATCTTGCAGCCTAAAAATACTGCATTAATACGGTAATGCACGTGTAAATGCAGTATTTTTGATGAGATGATTGTTGCCGATTCCAAAAAAGGTGTACTCTGATTTCGGTACTGTATTTTATTGAACCATGTTAGCTATAGATGTCTCTTCTGTCGATTTTGCAAAATACGATAATGGCCTTGTGCCGGTAATCGTTCAGCATCATCGCACCGGGCGTATTTTAATGCTCGGTTTTGCCAGCCGCCAAGCCCTAGAACAAACCCAACACACCGGCGAGGCGCACTTTTACTCGCGCAGCCGCAAGGCACTATGGAAAAAGGGCGAAACGAGCGGCAACGTTTTGAAGGTTTTTGCGATCAAGCTCGATTGCGACAGCGATACCCTGATCTATGTTGTGCTCCCGCATGGGCCAACCTGCCACACCGGTGAACAAACCTGTTTTTTTCAAGGCGATACCGCAACCCATACCGACGCCGAATTCATCGACGATCTCGAAAACCTGATCGATCATCGCCAAAAATCACTCCCAAAAGATTCGTACCTTACCTCGCTCTTTACCGACGGGCTCGACCGCATTGCCCAAAAAGTCGGCGAAGAAGCGGTTGAAACGGTGATTGCCGCAAAAAATGACGATGACGAAGATTTGAAAAACGAAGCGGCAGACCTGCTCTTTCATTATTTAGTGTTACTCCACGCAAAAGGTTGTAATTTACATGATGTGGTTGATGTGTTGAGAGAGCGGCATAAGACGGATTAAGCGTTTGCAGTTGTTGGCGGAGAAGGTTTTTATTGCAGAGTCAGCTTTAGCATCAGCTTCTAATCAAACTGATTATAAAAAGCTATCTTGATCACGTGCTTTTTCGACTACGAAGAATTTTTATAACACACTCTAAACTAATGAGAGGCAGGAGCAGGTGCCCTCCGGAACACCTGCTCCGGAACATTCCTATTCATAAATCTTCCAACGTATTTAGTTGCAGCAATTGTGTTGCAGCGGCTGATAAATATACCCATTCATGCGGTTGTTCGACCTAGTTCTTACGTACAAGATTATAATCGATATATTGTTTTTTCTGATAATAGGATTCTTCAGTCTCAATCACCTTCGGCATATTCGTTTTTTCCCAAAAACAGTATTTTTCAGTCGGAAGCTCAAAGAGTTCTGCTGTTTCAGGATGCATCTTCCGCAAGCTTTTTATGATCTCATACGCGGTGTGCTTTTTAAAATCACGTAAAAAACCGCCAACATCTTGGCTTTTTATAATAAGATGCAGGTGATTGTCCATAAAAACCCAGGCGAAGATTTTAAGGTCTTTATACTTTTGGCAGCAGATCAGTGATCCGAGTAGAATCTCAAAATGATTATGCTGCTGCAAAACTCCGTGCCAGTTGCGAACGGTTGTGGTTACAAAGAACATCGCGGTGTTTTGAGTAATTGGTACGCGCGGTGATGGCATTGTGCTGATTATAAAAGGCGCGCATTATGAGCAGATTTTCGATTGATGGCAAATGGTTTTGCTAGGGCTTGATTATTGATGTTCTTACGTTTGTTTCGAAGCAGGTGTCGCCACCCGAAGCCAACCTGAACACCTGCTCCTGCGGGGGGGGATTGAACTATTCTTGCAGTTTGGATATGGCCTTATGCCATTCTGCAAGATGTCTTGTATCACCTGAATTAAAGTACTCTGAATATTTTTTGTGATCTTTCATTAGCTGGTTGAGTATGTCACTTAAAGGAACTTCGTCAACTTCTTTGAACTCTCTTAATTTCATTAATAAGTAATGTCTAAGTGAGTTGTCTTTAGTTTTAGTGCTAGGATAATGTCTTGTGATAAACCCGCCACTACGCATTTTAATTCTTGTTTCTTCTGTATTACCAAAATTTTCATTAAAAACTTTTATGAAATCCTCATTCTCAAAAACACTTCGACACACATTACAATCGCAAACATCATCCAAATAGTTATCGACTTTATCGGTTGTTAGAAAGTTAAACATTTCTGCTTCTTCAATGCGCTTATGTAGTGGATAAAAATAAAATTTTGCCGTTGGTATGCCGCCACCAACCGGGACGACTGCTCTCGTCTCGCCATATTCCAGGCCGTGACAGACACCGTCCAGCACTTGTAAATCAGAATGCGATAGCATTGTTGAAAAGAATGATCCATATAAAGAAAAAATCTTCTTTGAAGAACCATTTTTTATACCCTTGAGTAACTTGCCATATTCAATGAGATTAGCAGAGATCTCATGGTGTTCAGAGTAGTCATCAATCCAAATCAAGTATCCATCTGCTCTACATTGATTGTATGCTTCAATGATCACTCTTAAGTCCTCATCCTCACCTACTGCAGCTTTCTCAATAAACTTTTTATCAATTACAATTTGAGCGTAAATACTTTTACCTTCCTCAATGTTTTTTGCTTCTTCAATCATTTTTATGTTTTTTTCTAGCCAGTGGATGTCATCGATATAGAAATAAGGTGCGACTAGGAATTCAGGTTCAAATCTTGTTTCTAGCTCTAGCGTAGGATCCTCCCCGTTAGCAAACTCAATGTAGTCTCTATATTCATCGGCTTTTTTTTCTTGGGAAACATTTTTTTGAAATTCAAGGACGTGCATGGTAAATGACTTAATAAAATCATCATCAATATCTGTAAATTGTAGTCTTTTTTTTGTAAAAAAATCCTTACCCGACCTTGTGCACACCTTATTCTCAAGTTCGTCACCGTAAGCTTCGATTAGATTGGATATTGATTTTTTTATTTTATCATCTTTTGATATAAATGATTGGTTGTGCTGAAAAGCATGGGTAATTGGATCGATAAAAAAAGATTTATTAGTAGTTTTTTTTACAATAAAATTAGCTATCGCTTTTGGTGAAAAAGCAATCATATTCGCATTAATCACGACCGCGTCATATAAGTTATCTGCTCCATTTTCATGGAAGTACTTTTGCCCTGCATTAGTACCAAATCTTAATAGATGTTTCATTGTAATTAAAAATCAAGTTAAAGATAGTAGGTGCTCATAATTATTATTTTTCAAGGCATATGTGAAGCCTTTTTCAATAAGAAACCTAGCTTTTTGTTGCTTATGCATTGGCTCTCGAACTAAAACAAACTCCTCGCTTTCCTCGTCAAACACAAAAAGCCCACAATTACTCAGTATTATTTCTCTTTCGACGTTTTTATTGCAAATATTTTTGGGAATGCATATGTATGTAAATTCAGCACCAAGCATATAGTATTTTGCTTGCCTTATTGCCTGTCTCCAGTTTCTAAGTTTGAATTCAATCGCATAAAAGTCGCCATTCGTGTCTGTGAAAACCAAGTCTATGCTTTTGCTGAAAAATGGCACCTCAACTGCAAATGTTTTTCCTTCATTTTGTAGGCTTTTACAAAATTTTATAACTAAATCATATTCTGAGAGTTTATTTGTCATATATTTATAAATTAATTGGTGAGGACGAATGCGGTATTACTCTCCTGAATGCTTCCGTTAGTTTTTTCTTCTGAAATAATAAGATTATCATGCCCAGAGCTACCAAACCAATCGCCAATATAGCTATCACAGATGATATATTCATAATCCAGTCTATAATAAAGACGTCTGTAAAAGCATTCTTCAAAATCCAGATGGTTAAACCAATAATAAATAACAGTGGTAGTAGGTAGTAATAGTAAATTATAAAATAACGCTTACATTTATTTTGAACATTGATCAGGATATCGTAGCGCTCTTCTTCTTCAAGTGTCTTAATCAACTGATCATTTAAATCACTTTCAGCCAAAGTAGAATTGTTTATCTGTATAATTTTTTTCCAAATTTTAAACTTCTCATCCCTTAGCTTTTTTGTGCAATCCTTAAAGGATTCTTGAAAAGGTGTCATTCCAATGTCGAATACTCCAATAACATTAAAAAAAGCCGGGATTAACGGGCTTACTGTGATTGCGATATCTGTCCAATCAAAAACCATCATGATTTGTAAATATCATAAACTTTACTTTTATCTTTTTTTATGTACTTTTCATAATTCGGATTGTTGTAAATGTATCGTAAGATGTGATCCAAACTGGCAGTGTTAAATTGTGTTTTCAGCTTTCTTAATATTGTTTTTTGATTATCTGTCAGAAGGTCAATTAGTTTTTCTTCAACATATTTTTTTCCTAGCTTTGATAGTGAGTATTCTTCTTCTACGTATTCAATGTCACTATTCTCCATAAAAATATCGTCATAGATTGCAGAGATTTCCCTTGTCTCTTCTATAGAATATGAATTCGTCTTCTTGGATTTGATAAATTGAATTTTTAAAAAGAACTCTAAATCTTCCAATACTTCCGTTGACATTGGACCATAGTTCCAAGCAAAAAATTCAGGTAAATCTTTTTTTTCTAGTATATCACTGTCCTTTTTGAAATCTTCAAATAATTCTTCTTCAAATGCAACTATCATTTTAAGTAATCGCGTTTTACCTGAAATTGGTTCATTAATAGTGCTGTTCTTACCTTCTATGTAAAGTAAAACCAACAATAAGTCTCGCGCTTTTAATTTTCTAGTATTCATAAGGGTATTTTTGTAAAATGGAGAAATCATTGTGCTAAATCATTCATTTGAGCTCGTGGCATACTAAAAATGACAGCAATCAAATTTCAAGATATCTTACCAAGCTCACCTTACCGTATCCTCACCCCGTCTGCAACCCTACTTCTCCCGGCGGAGTCTCCTCTTTCGAGCGAAGCGAGTTAGAGGGACTCCGCCGTCTCAAACCCTAACTCGTCTGCAACTCTTGTAACTTCGCCAAGAACGGTTCGTATTCTTCGGCGTTGTACATATCTAACTCAAAGCCGGTTAAATCACTCGCGAGGCGAATGTTCTGCCCGCGTTTGCCTACCGCCATCGCTCGTTCGACTTCGTCGACGAACACCGCGGCGCGTTTTTTAATGCGGCGGCCGGTTTCAGAATCTATACTCTCTTCGGGAATCACAATCACTACATTGCTGATCTTTGCCGGTTGTAACGCTCGGGCGATCAGCATGGTTGGGTCTTCGCTCCATTCGATCACATCAACCCGCTCGCCAGAAAGTTCATCCATTACCGGGGTAATACGCGTTCCACGTTGCCCAATACAAGCGCCCACCGGGTCGATTTTACTGTCTTCGGCATGAACCGCTACTTTCGAGCGCATGCCCGGGTCGCGGGCAGTGCCTTTGATCTGCACTTCGCCGTGTTCGATCTCGGGGATCTCTTGAGCGAGCAAGAGTTCGATCAATCGCGGATGAGTACGGCTAACCTTGAGTTGTGGCCCTTTACTCGTTTGTTGCACCTTTTCGAGGTACACGCGGAGTCGTCGCCCAGGGAAACATTTTTCATTGGGGATTTGGTCGCGCGGTTGCAGAAGTACGGTGGTTTTTTCGATATCCAAAAAGACGTAGTTGCCTTCTACTCGGCTCACACTTGCGGTAAGGAGTGAATCTTGGCGGTCTTTAAAGCGGATGAACAGTGCCGAACGCTCTGCCTCTTGCAGGCGTTGCAGAATAACCTGCTTTGCCGATTGCGCGGCGATGCGTCCGTATTCGATCGGAGTGACGTCGATTCGTATCTCGTCACCGACTTCGACACTCGATTTGATTTTTTGTGCTTGTTCGAGCGATATCTCGAAGTTATCGTTCTCAACTTCTTCTACCACTTCTTTGATCTGCAGAATACTCGCAAACTGTGCGTCGTCGCGCAGCATTACGTCGATCTCTTGATCTTTATTACCGTAGTCTTT
>CAZOZW010000047.1:2393-7367 GCA_964584385.1 uncultured Candidatus Peribacteria bacterium | reverse complement strand
CGGCAATCGCTTGCTTTACCGCATCCAAAACGACATCTTCATCTAAGTTCTTTTCGGCAGCGATCTGCGTCAGTGCGGCGATAAATTTCCCTTTATCCATTGGTTTTGCTTATAAGAAAGTGAAAACAAAAAGTGTGATTACTCTTTGTTTCGTGCATAAATGCTTCATTTTCATTCTCGCAAATAGTAATCGCTTTTGCAAGCTCAAAAAAGCTGCTTTTGGTTATAAATAGGCATGATGACTGATTACAACCATCATTTTTTCAAGAATAAGGTTTTCTTTTCCAAAGCCCCTTCATGTGTTCGAGCGAATACTCCCAGAGCGCAGAGATAACAATTTTCGTTCGGGGGTTTGTGAGAGTGTCACAGCTTCGGCTTCATTGGTCTCATCAAAAGTAAAAATACACTTTCAGTCTTTTGCCGTGCGAGCGACGAATGATTCGTCATTGAACATGTATTCGTTACCAAACAAGGGAGCCGGTTTCAAACCGACACTGGCTGAGGTCAGACATTAGTTATCAGAAAGCAGCTTTCAACGACAAGTCATCAATACTCTTATGCACCCTGAGCAGCTGTCGCTGCCCAGAACCTGACCGAACACCTGCACCAGCGCGGAAGAATCGAATCTCATATCTCCTATCTCGAATCCCTACATCCAAATGTAAAAACTACCCCTCAATCTTTTTAATATCTGATAGTTGTTCCTTGCTACATGTTCCATGTTCTCGGTTCCCCGATAACTGTTGACTGATAGCTGACCACTCTACCAATCTTTCTCATTCGTATTCACATCGGCTTCTTGTCGCAATTGCGGATTAAAAAACGGATCATTTCGAAACGGTGAATCTTCGAAAAATTCTTGAAAGAACGGGTCATTCATCATCGGCGAGAACGGATCATTCGGGTCAGTTTGATCGGCTTGCCCGTCGCGCTGAAAATATTGCCCGGCGTCGCGTTCGGTTTGTTCGAGCTCGTCTTTATATTCTTCTATTGCCTGTAAAGTTTCTTCATCCAGAGCTGTCTCTTGCTCGCCTCCGGTCGATTCTTCACCAGCTGCACCACTTTGACCTTCCGGCTTCTGTTCATCTTGCTGCTCGTCATCTTCTGCTCCCTGCCGATTGCTTGGCGTTCCTTGATCCTCACTTTCAGATTCCAACTCTTCATTCTCGGGTTCTTGCCCCTCATCTGCTGTTGCCTGCTCGTCGTCTTCCACTCCTCGCTCCTCACTCCTTTCTTCCTGGTCTTCGCTCCCTGTTGCTTGTTCGTTGTTTTCCGCATCATTTAACTTTTCTTCTAAGAATGCAATGTTCTCTTCGGTTTGAGCATCTTCGCCATACACCGCCAGCGCCTGCTTGTAATTTTGTAATGCCGAGAGCCAGGTCTCGGTTTGTGCGTCTTTAGAAAGATTCTCACCGATGCGATATTGCGTGTTGCCAAGCCCGTACAGAATATCGCCGCATAGTCGTTTATCCTCGTCGCAAAGCTCGGCTGCTGTTTTAAAGGCACGCCGTGCATTATCGTACGATTCTGTTTGATAATGCCCGAGACCCAAATGGTACAGCGCCATCGCTCTATTGTTTTCGGTAATGTGCTTTGCCTTTTCAAAATCGGTGATGGCGCCGCCGAAATCACCCTGGTTATACTTTTCTGTACCTTCATTCGTGTAGTAGGCAAACGGAATCTCGAACAGTGCACAGCCCGAGAGTAAGGTTATTGAAGCAAAGCCGCCGATGATGAGACGCAGATTTTTCATAGCGTGTTTTTAAGACGGAATGAAACGGTGCGAGGGAGTGCGAGAGAGAGCAGAAAGAGCAAAAAGGCGAGGAGTACGAAATATTGATATCGATTCGCAAGGGTTTGCTTCGTTTCGCCGCTGATCTCGGTAGTTGCCAGTTCTTCGGTGGCGCTACTGATTTGCAAGAATTGCGCTTCGGTTTGCGGATGAAAATAGAGACCATTTGTTTCTGCGGCGATTTCTTTGAGCGGCTCTTCATTCAGTTTGGTCACGATCGGTTCGTTGTTATAGCGCTTGTAATCGTAGCCGCCGAAGCGATTGGGAATCGGGATCATGCTGCCTTCGGTGCTGCCCACACCAACGGTAACGATGGGGATATTAACGTCTTTTGCGGTGCCGAGCACCGGTGCTATGTCGCCTTGTTGTTCTTCGCCATCGGTGATCAATACAATCATCCTGCCGCGTTGTTCACCCGATATATCGCCTTGCTGCAATCGCTCTATAGAGGTTTCGAGAGCCAGGCGTAAATTCGTGCCTTGCTTTTTCACGTCCGAAAAATCCACCGTTTGTACAAAGTTTAAAAAGGCATCGGTATCGAGCGTAATCGGTGAAAGAGTAAACGCATCGCCGGCAAAAATCACCAAACCGTAGCGGTGGTTTTTATGTTCTTGAACAAAATTTTTGATCATTGCTTTTGCCATCTCTAAACGGTCGATCGGCCTGTTGCCGCGTGCAAAATCGAACGCTCGCATGCTTTGGCTCACATCCAGTGTAAACACAATATCGGCGCCCTCGCTTTTTACCCGCTCGGTGGCGCTGCCCCAGGTCGGCCCTATGTAGGCGATGAGTAATCCGGCGAGACTTAAAAAGATGAGGTACGATTTTAGCGGATACGTGGCGAAGGGCTTATTGCCGGGGAGCATCTTCAGGAGCGCCCTGGGCGAAAAATGCGCACTTATCCGCTTGTAATTATGGATATTGATGCTGACCAAGATCACCGCAATAACAATCGTCACGAGTACGAATGCAATGTTGCTGCCGGTAAGATTGGTGAATTCCATCGTATGCTACGGAAAAGCGAGCTGACGCGAACGCGCCAATAATAGAAGGAGCAGCACAATGATAAGTGCTGCTAAAAACGGTTGATAGCGGTCGTTGTAAATAGTGGTGGCATTTACTTCGATCTCGGTTTTTTCGAGCTCTTCGATCTGCTCGAAAATCACTTGGAGTGCCTGGTTGTCGTCGGCGCGAAAGTATTTACCATTTACAATCGTGGCGATTTCTTTAAGCGCCGCTTCATCGAACGTGCTCATAATCACCCGTCCGTTCCGGTCGCGTGCTACTTGCCGATTCCCTAGAATATCACGCGTATAAAGCGGGGCGCCGCCCTCTTGCCCCATGCCGATCGTGTAGATCTTGATATTGTTTTCTTTCGCATAATTGGCGGCGATAATCGGGTCGACCCCGGTATTCGCTTCGCCATCGGTCAGTAAGATCAACACTTTTGAGCGCTCGCTTTCTTCATCCGCTTCGGCATTTTTTGCCTCGTCTTCGCCGCTTTCAAACCGGTTGGCGGCAGCGAGTATAGCATCACCGATAGCCGTACCATTAAGCCCCCGCACCGTTTGTTGAATACTGTCGGTGGTAATGTTCCCCAAATATTCGCGGATGATATTCGTATCGAAGGTAAGTGGCGATTGGGTAAACGGTTTACCCGAAAAAACGATAATCCCCACGCGATTGCCTTCAATACGGGTTAAGAAATCATCGAGCACGGTTTTTGCCGCCTCAAGTCGGTTCGGTTTTAAATCCTCGGCAAGCATCGATTCCGAAACATCGATCGCCAGGAGAATATCTAAACTTTCTTCGGTGATCTGCTCGGTGGTGGTGCCGAGCTGCGGGCGCGCCAGTACAATCACAAACAACGTAAAGGCGATAACCATCAGCAATCCGCGAATCATTTTTAACGATTTGCCGCTAAATGATCCACTTTTATGAAACCACTTTGCAAACGGGAACATGATCGTTCTGCGTTTGCGCAAAAAAATCAGCCAAATAAGAAGCAGAGCACCAATCGTAAACAGCCAAAAAAAGTGCGGGTCGGCAAAGGTCATTGGTCGAGCAAGTCAAAAGCCAGCGTAAAGGTGTTTTCTAAATACTTCTCGGTATGATTGCTGCCGGCGAATTCACCTTCTTCAACATGCGCCAAGAGTTTTGTGGCAATCTCGTACTCCGCTTTTGGCATCAAAGGTTTTATTCTTACCAAAAGTTCACGCCGGGTTTGCCGCAATGCCGCAACTCCAAAGCGGGCGCCAAGGTATTCGCGCATAATCTCATTAATGTGAACGTATACTTCGGTGGCTTTGTGTTGCGACTGCTCTGCTTGCAATTTTTCAAGTCGGGTTCGTGCTCGTGTTTTTGCGTCGAACTGCGGCTTGGGTTGCTCTTTTGCCTTCGGCTGGGGTGTCGGTTTTTTATTCTGCAGCAGAAACCATAATGCAAAGAGCAGAACGATCAGCCCTAAGGTTACAACAATCGTTTCGGGTGAGATAATACTCAGCCAATCGATAGCAGCCGGCGGTTTCAGCGGGTGAATGTCGTTCATGGTTATGGGCGGTGCTGACGTTTTTTAAAAAATGTGAACAGTTTCTTGGTGATGTTGTCATTTGTTGAAATCCGCAGAATATCAATACCGTACTTGCTCGTTAGGTATTTCAGCCATTTCTCGTAGTCTTCGATTTTGTTTTCGAGGCGCGTGCGAAGTTTTTTGTTGCTTACGTTCCATTCGATAAAATGTCCGGTTTCGGGGTCGCTCATCGCAAACAGTCCGCTTTGCGGCAGGTTGGTTTCGAGTGGATCGGAGATATGCAGAATCACGAAATCGTGCTTATAAGCGGTTAGGGCGAGCATTTTTTCGGCAGATGGATCGATATGATCGGTGATCAAAAAGCAAATCGCCCGCTTTTTTTGCGTCTTATGTAAAAATCCCAAGGCATATTCCAAATTCTCTTGGGTTTTTGTGTTGTCGTCGAATGCCTCGATCATATTGCGTAAAACGCGGATCGTATTTACATTGCCTTTTTTGAGCGGCATGAATTGCGTCTCTTTGCCACCGTAGATCAATGCTCCCAGTCGGTCGTTATTCTTAAGCGACGAAAACGCGATCGTCCCGGCAACGAGCAGCGCTTGTTCTTTTTTCAGCAGATCGCCGCTGCCAAAATTCATCGAGGCGGAGGTAT
>CAZOZW010000047.1:0-2383 GCA_964584385.1 uncultured Candidatus Peribacteria bacterium | reverse complement strand
CCAGTCGATATCGCGGGCATCGTCGCCTTCGCTGTATTCGCGTACATCTTCGCTTTCGATACCGCGCCCCTTAAAGCTCGAACGATAGTTGCCGGCAAACACGCCCGTAACATTGCGTCCGGTTTTCATCTGTAATACCCGCACCTGTTGCATCAATTCTTTTATGTTCATGGTTTACGGTACTTGTACACTGGCAATAATCTTTTCGATGATGTCATCGTTGGTAATGCCCTCGGCTTCGGCTTCGTAACTGGGGATGATACGATGGCGCAAGACATCGAGTGCAACCGCCTTTACATCTTCGGGAAGCGCGTAATCCCGTCCTCGTAAAAATGCCATTGCCTTGGCAGATTTTAAAAGCGAGATCGATGCCCGCGGCGAGGCACCATACGCGATGATATTCGTCAATTCTTCAACTCCGAACTGAGCCGGTTTGCGGCTGGCGAACACAATATCGCGAATATATTCTTTTAGCGCCGTTTCGGCGTGAATCGTCCGACATGCTTCTTGTGATTCGGTTAGCTTTTTTTGGGTGAGGATCTTCTTGACCGTGGCATCGGTTTTCTCTTCACTGCGGCTCATAATCTCCATTTCTTCGCTGTTAGTTGGATATTCGACCGTGACCTTCATCAAAAAACGGTCGACTTGGGCTTCGGGCAGGGGGTAGGTACCTTCTTGCTCGATCGGGTTTTGCGTGGCGAGCACAAAAAACGGATGCGGCAACGGGAATGTTTCTTCGCCGATCGTTACTTGTTGCTCTTGCATCGCTTCGAGCAGGGCGCTTTGCACTTTGGCGGGTGCGCGATTGATCTCATCCGCCAGAATAAAATTGGCGAACACCGGCCCTTTTTTTACCGAAAACGTATGTTCGACCTGGTTATAGATCCTATTGCCGATCAAATCACTCGGTAATAGATCGGGTGTGAACTGAATCCGCTGAAATTGTACGCCCAGTGTTTTGGCAAGCGTAGAGATCGATTTGGTTTTGGCAAGCCCCGGAGCGCCTTCGAGCAAAATATGACCGCCGCATAAAATCGCGATCATCATCCGTTCGAGCAGGTCTTTTTGCCCAACGATCACTTTGCCGATCTCATCGAACACCGGCTCAAAATCGAAATCGATATGTTTGGTTACTTTCGTCATGATCTACGAAAAAGAAGAAAAGAAATCTTTGGTTTTTTGCAATATTTCGGCGCGAGAAGAAATACTCTTATTGGCATATAAATACGCATCACACGCCGTTAAAATCTCATTTGCGGCCTTTGTACGCGGGCTGTTGTTCTTTTTTAACATCGCAATAATCTCGCCGCTGGTTTTGTTATGCGCATCAATGTGTTCTTTTAGGCTGATATTCTCGCATCGCCATGGCGATCTGCTTATAAAATTCCGGCGCGGCGGTTCTGCCATCGGGCAGCGCCATTTTATTCTCACGTGGCGGTGTTTTTGGCAGTTGTATTCCACCCGATTCTTTTACAATCGGTTGCTTTCTGAATGAGCGGATGATCACAATCCCTACTAGCACCAGTGCGATTATAACTCCGAACAAGAGGAGGTCGTGAAGCATTGGCTTGGTAATCGTCGTTAAAGCAGCTCCCGTTGGTGCGGTCGGTATTTCATCGGCATCGTTTTGCACGATCGGCGACGGCTGAGTAATGGTGATTGTGGCAGTTTCTGTGCTCAGTATCTCGCCTCTGCTCGTGGTTATTTGCGCCGGACCGATGATGTATTCACCCGGCTCACTTGCAACGAACACTGTTTGGACACTGGTCGAAGATTGCACAAAATTATTGACGAACTGCACGCGACTACTGGTCGATTGTCCTTGTCGCACAAATTCATCGGTGCCGGCGATCTCAATATTCCGTAATCCGACTTGATTCGTGTTGTCGCTGGTTATTGCTATTTCTACGGCAAATGCATCGCCGGTTTCTACCGATTGCGGCTGTACTGCAAGTGTCGCCTCACTGCTTACCTGTGCGAATCCTAGATTCGGAAGGGCAAATAAACTGCAGCAAGCCATGCCAATAATCAACATAATGAATGAACTTCTTGCGCCAAGTTGTGTCATTGTTTCTTTCATCATTTGTTTTTCCATCACGAATTATAATCTGTAAGCGCCTTTTCTTCAATATTGACTCTGTTTGTGTTTATTGTTTTATCATAAAAATACTGCATTAATACGGAGGGGTACGTATTAATGCAGTGTTTTAGTTGTCGTTTTAGTCATTTTTGCAATTCGCAATTGGCAATTTGGATTTTAGGTATTCATGCGTTTATCGTTTCGAAGTCGATATTTAATCAGCTGCATGTGATACAAGAGGATGTTGCCCCGATTGTATCGGGATCTGCCGAAGTGGTTATCGAATCTCAAACTTAAGGAGGC
>CAZOZW010000046.1:0-14968 GCA_964584385.1 uncultured Candidatus Peribacteria bacterium | reverse complement strand
TTTATTTCCATTCCGTGGGATGAAGACCCGACGAAGTGGGTCGAAAACCCCGTGGCTTTAGCCCGAAGGTAGCAAATCTTTGAGAAAATATCGATATTGAAATAATATCGATGCATGGGAAAATATCGGAAAGCATCACATGCCACATATGATTGTCGGTATCACATCATATGGATAACGAAATACCGCAGGAGGGTTCTGACGGAAGAAATACGGAAAAGAGTCGAAGAGCTCCTCCGGAAGACATCGAAAGAGCTCTACATCGACATCATCAGCATCGGACTGGAAGAGGACCATGTTCACGTCTACTGTTCCATCCCGCATTCGCAACACCTCCCCTATGTCTTGCAGATGTTCAAAGGTGGTGCATCACGGGTGATACGGGAGGAGTTCGCACAACATCTCATGCAGTATTACTGGAAACCGTTCCTCTGGGCAGTGGGGTATTGCATCGTGACCGTCGGTGAAGTAAACCACGAGATCATCAAGCGTTATGTCGAGAATCAAGGAAGGCAGGAGGTACTCGGTGACGATGAGGAGGTCGAACTTTAGTTCGTGGCGTGGAACGAAAGGAAGCCCCGACCTTCAGGTCGGGGAGCTTCACTTTTGCTTTACTTTTGCTTTACAAATATTACATAACCATTATTATGTGGCTCTCTTTTTGATAAACCATGTCAATTGAATCATTTCCTATTCGTGAAGGGTTGGTAGATACACATGAATCCGCCGAGCAATTAGATTCAACGCGCAGGAACACACAAAATCGAGTAGCTGAAATATTCGATTCGAGTAACCTTCCGAAGTATCCTGCAGAACCACATCAGCAAGTGTTATTCTCAGGCATTCTCTATTCATTGTGCAGAGAGCATGAAGTGCCCTACTGTCAAGACCCGAAGCAGACAATGGCTCAACTTCTGAAAAAAGTGCCGTTAAGTACGCTCCTCGATAGGCTTGTCTTTTAGGTTGGAAGATTTACAGATTCTAAAACTTTGAAGTAGCTTGAATGTGTTGAACTCAAAAAATACTGCATTTATACGGTAAATCTCGTATTAATGCAGTATTTTTGTAAAGCGGTTTGTTGTGACATCGACTGGTTTTTCTGTAATGATGGGCGCGATATTTTTTTTTGTTCATGATCGATGCGATTCACGAGGTAAAAGATGTGGCGATACTATGGAGTGAAGGCTTTGTGCAAGATTACGGCATATTGGGTTTGTTTGTCTTTTCGTTTACCGAGGCGTTCATCAACCCTATTCCTGTTGCGCCGATTTTGGCATTTGGCATTGCCGTCGGGATGAATCCGTATTTAGCGACATTTGTTGCACTGGTGGCAAATTTATTGGGCGCAATGGTGGGGTTTTTTTTGGGGAAGAACCTGGGGCACCCGGTATGTGTAAAATTGTTTGGCGTAAAAAAGATGGATCGCGCCGAGAAATTCTTTTTAAAGTATGCCGAAATCGGTGTATTTATGATGGCATTCACACCATTGCCGTTTAAGGTGGCAACGTGGGCAGCGGGCGTGTTTGAAATGCGCTTTTTCCGCTTTATGATGTCTGCGGTTTTGGGGCGCACGAGTCATTTTATCGTTGTGTTTTTGGTGACGGTTTCGGGCTTGGCATTTCTCAAATTCCTCACCGGATGAGCCTATTAGAAGCATTTTTGCTCGGCGTTTTTCAAGGGTTTACCGAATTCTTACCGGTTTCGAGTAGTGGGCATTTGGTGCTTGCGCAAGAGTTTCTTGGTTTGAATCCCGAAAACCTGCTTTCGTTCGATGCGGTGCTGCATGGCGGTACCTTGCTTTCACTAGTCCTTTTTTTTTGGAAGCAATTGTTCGATCTTGCCAAAGTCGTCTTAATGCCGGTAGCTGCTCCGCCAGAGCAGAGGCGATTATTTGGGCAGTTGATCGTTGCTACGATTCCAACGGCAATGGTCGGGTTTTTGTACGAAGATGCGTTTGAAGTGCTGAGAAACCCTGTTGCGGTGGCGGTTGCCTTTTTTGTTTCGGCGTTATTATTCGTGTTGGCGGAAAAATTCCCAAAAAAGAAACACGAATCTTTAAGCTGGCGAGCCGCCGGGTTTGCAGCGGTGCTCGAGGTTTTTGCATTGATTCCCGGGATATCGCGTTCGGGTAGTGTTATGGCGGCAGCAATGCTCGGTGGTACGGCACGTAAAAAAGCAGCTGAGTTCTCGTTTTTGCTTGGCGTTCCGATTATCGCCGGCGCGTTCCTCCTCTCAGTCACTAAAAACTATGCCGATTTAATGGTAATGCCGGCAGCATCGATCATCGGATTTTTGGCATCGGCGGTTACCGGCTTTTTTATGATTAAATACCTGCTACGGTTTTTTGTGAATCATGCACTAACATTTTTTGCAGTGTATTTGGCTATTGCCGGAGTTTCGGTGTTGCTCTTGCTTCGTTAGATTAACTTGCTTGTTGACAGCTCATTAGTATAATATGCGCCCAATTTTCTTTTTGCGTGTTCTTGGAAAACATATTTCAGGTTTTGGTGCTGTTGGGTGCTCTACTGTTGGCTGTAGGGGTTATCGTGGTTTTAGCGAATAGGTTTGGGAGACGAGCAAAAGGAATTAAACGTGAGACAAAGTATCTTATTTTTGGTGGAATCGTATTTGTAGCTGCGGGAATGATCGGGCAGCTGGTTTTTCGTGAAAGACCGGTAGAAAGATCTTTGCTGGTTTCGGCCCCCGAAACGGTTGAGTGCTCGAACACGTGGCGTTTTGAGCAAACCAAAAGTGAAATTGATGGGCAACAATTTGAAACAAGTATGTTCACGATGGAAGATGCAAAAGTTGTTATTTATCCGATTATTGGTGACAAAAATTATCTGAGTGACGAATCTATAATAAACATGTGTTACGACGACTTCGATGGTGAATTCGAACCAATCGAGTTTCAACTCGGAATGAAAAAAGTGGCAGTGAATAAATGCGTAATCGGTGATGCGGAGGCTGACGAGAAGTTGTTTTCGACCACGTTTGAATTACAAAGGGGCGAAGATCGGTTTGCTTTTTCGGTAAACGGGATGAATAACGATGATCAGAAAATTCTTGTTGATATGATCTGTTTGTTCAATGCGGTTGAGTATTTTTAATCCTGCTGCATAAAGCATCGGCTAAAGAATTGGCTTTTTGTTGGTAGTCAATGTTTTGCATTCGATTGATGAAAACGGCTTAGGCCTACAATAGTTTCGTAAAATGAGAGGCTGTTCCGCGGTGGAATCTTTTTTGACGGATTCTGTTCGTGCTGTGTTCAAGTCAACTGCAAACTGCATGATTGCTTTTGCTAAATTGGTTGTGCTGATACCAATTCAAAATATCAAACTTACAAAACTTTCCACAAACCCCTTTCATCTTTCTTATCCCTTCTTCGCTAATGCTACGCAGGGCAGGTAGGACGAAGGCACCGCGTCGTATTCATATTGATGATTGGTGCGACAATAGTTGTGAAAAGACTTGGAAAAGCGCTGGGTTTTGTTTCGTCTTAAAAATCGCCAGCGGGCTTCAGTAAATAAGGAGACTGCACATGTTTTGGCTTATTTTCAATACATTGTAGAAATTCATTCAAACTTTTGTTAATCGCTTGCGGTAGAGATGCTTTGCAAAACATCTTTTGATGTATGTATTCCGCAGGGCGAGCATACGTAAAAACCAAGGCTGCCAACTTCGAATTAAGCATGCCGCTTGTCTGCCTCCTAAAAAGCTACGGCGGGCAGGAAAATCGTAATTCATAATTCGCCATTCGTTATTCTGTTCTAACGGAACAGTGCGGTAAGAGGGATAGTTCAGATGACTGTTCTCTTGTGCAGTTTCATATCAAAAAAATACTGTTTTAAACAAAACCCCCTTCCTCCGCTTATAAAGCGGACAGGATTGTATTTTTTTTTGAAAACTATTTGGGAATCTAAAGCACATCGAATAATTGACCTAAAAACGACAAGAAGATTGCAACTGCCATTACGCCTTCCCAAATACGAAAGCGGTTGTCGAGAGCAGAGATGATAAAAAACAAGGTGGCGATCCCCATAAACGGCAACCCAACCCAAACCGATTTTTCTGAAACGGTGATATCTGCCAGTATTCCGGCAACACCCAAAATTCCTAGTGCATTACCAATATTCGAGCCAAGAATGTTCCCAACCGCCAAGCTTGTATTACCTTTTTTAACCGCCATTACCGAAACGAATATTTCAGGAAAGCTCGTACCAACGGCGAGTAGCACCATCGAGGCGACATCTTTTTCAATGCCCAAAATCGGTGAGGCATCAATAAGACTATCGATGGTAAGCCCCGATGAAAAGACGATACCGGCACCGGAAAAAAAGAGCAATAAGAGCAGGAGCGGTATTTCACCTTTTTTACGTCGTTGCACTTTTTCGGCTTTTTTAATACTGCTTTGTTGGGTTTTGTCGAACACCGAAAACAGCAAAAAGGTGAAGAACATGATTAACAGAATAAGGCCTTCGAGCCCGGTGATGACAAAGTCTGCCATGAATAAAATGGCGATTGCGGTCGAACCGAATAAAAACGGCAGATCGTTATCTTGCAGGTTGCGGTCGACTTTTACCGTCCAAAACAAACTCGCAATACCAACTCCCAGTAAAATATTCGCGATGTTCGAACCGATAATATTCGCCGAAATAATCTCAGTCAGGTCGTTTTCGGGGGTACTTTCGAAGATCGTCACAATCGTCGTGGCGAGTTCGGGCAAACTCGTGCCAATCCCAATAATCGTAATACCGATGATAAAATGCGGCACACCAAGGGTTAGGCCCAATCGTTCGGCGGCTTCTACAAACCAGTCGGCGGTTTTTACCAATGCCGCCAGCGCGATTGCAAACATCACAAATGGAAAATACAGTTGCAAACCGCTCGGTACTACGCTCAGAATAATGTCGTACATCAAAGGTTTAAAATACGCGTCGCATTCTCTCACAACGGTTTTAAAAACCAAAGCAAAATCACTTTTCTCTCAAAAACCATATGCTTACTCTTTCTATCGCCACCACTCAAAAAACCGAACTCGTCGACATCACTCAAAAAGTGAAAGATATTGTTGCCGAGAACAACTTTGATAACGGTATTTTACTGGTTTTCTGCCCGCATACTACCGGTTCGATACTGCTCAACGAAAATTGGGATGCCGATGTGCAGCACGATTTTTTACTGAAGATCAACGAGGTGTTTGCCGATGATCCACGGTTTTTGCATGGTGAAGGCAATAGTGATGCGCACATCAAAACATCTGTGTTTGGCAGCTCGCAGACGATCATCATCAATAACGGTGTTTTGCAGCTCGGGCAATGGCAAGGTATTTACTTTGGCGAGTGGGACGGGGCGCGAAATAGAAAAATCCACATTCAATACATTGGGTCATAGATTGCGATTTGCAGTAGACGAGAAGCCGAAAAAAGCGTAGAATAACTAGAAATATAAACACCAAATGGGAGTTTTAAAACGATTATTCTCAAAAACAGCATTCCTCGTTGCCGGATTCGCTTTGGCAATCGGCGTTACAGCGGTATATGCCGCCTGGACACCATCGCCAAAAAATCCGCTCGATCCACTGTACAGCGACGACTGGAATACGTTAAATCATCATGCGAGTAGTTGGGGACGCGAGGGAGATGTACTTTTGCCTGAAGATAACGTGTATTTAAACACCGGCGGCGGGGTGTCGATGGGTTCTGAGGTTGTATCACCGGGATTATTACTCGATGTTGAAGGACGCGTGGGAGCAGTGGAATACTGCGACCAAAACGGCGGCGATTGTGTGGCAACGTTAGATTTAAGCGGAGCGGTTACCAACGTAGTTGTTGGCGGTGGTTTAGAGATCGTAAATAACGAAGTCGGCTTATCGTCGGCAGGTTGCAGTGCCGGACAGGTTCTAAAATTCAACGGAAACGATTGGGCGTGTCAGGCCGATGATGCGGGGTTGAGCAACCCAGGTGGCAGCTTGAGCTGTAGTACGGGTGAGGTGATGAAATTCGACGGTTCGAACTGGGCTTGTGCCGCCGATGATGACAGCGGTGGCGCCGGTGCACTCTCTGGCTTTTCTTGCGCGAATAACGAGATCTTAAAGTTCAATGGCAGCGCTTGGGCGTGCGCAACAGACGATGCCGGGAGTGGTGGCGCGGATCTTTCGAGTTTTGGTTGTGCATCGGATGAGATCTTAAAATTCAACGGAACCGCTTGGGCTTGTGCCGCCGATAACGACAGCGGAGGGGGCGGAGGCGGTGATGATTGGGGTGCGGATGTCGTTAACAGCAATGGTTCACTCAGTGGTGATGGAACCAGCGGCAGCCCATTGCAAGTAAATACGACAGCAATCCAAAATCGCGTAAGCGGAACGTGCCCACTTGGGCAGGCGATTCGTACCATTGCCCAAGACGGTACGGTAATATGTGAAGCAGGAGCGGGGAGTGGCGGTACCGATCTTTCGGCATTTGGCTGCTCAGCCGATGAGATCTTAAAATTCAATGGCAGCGCTTGGGCGTGCGCAATACTTTAAACGGTGATGGAACTTCGGGAAGCCCGCTTTCGGTCAACCTCAGTAACGTGCAAGACCGGGTTAGTGGTAGTTGTCCTGCGGGTTCTTCGATTCGTGCTATTGCGCAAGACGGTAATGTGACTTGTGAAACCGATGATACAGGAGCCGGCAGCGACACGCTTGGTTCTCTTTCGTGTTCGAGTGGTCAAATTGCGCGGTACAACGGCAGTGCTTGGGTGTGCGCCACCGAAGCAGGAGGAGGTGCAACCGCCGACAACGACTGGAACGTGGTGGGAGGAAATATGTATAGCGCTGTTGTCGGGATTGGTACCGGCTCACCCGCACCCGATGCAAAGTTAGAGGTGCGGGGTGGTACGCTTCGCGCAACCGATGGCTTGATCATAGAGGTGCGAAACAGTGATCCGAGTGGTGGTGATTTGATCGATGGCAGAATATGGCTCAGGAGCGATCTGTAAACCATGATGTATTCAATTCTAACACAACGGCTTGCCGCTTTGCTTGCAGCAATCATGCTGTTTTTGGCGCTGCCATTTACCACTTCATTCTCGCAATCATCATCACTATGTGGTGAAGCGATTGATATCGCTCTCGTGCTCGACCGCTCGGCGAGTATGGACGGACAAAAGCTGATCGATGCCAAAGACGCTGCCAGTAGCTTTGTAGGGCTTTTGAATCCGGCGCATCATCAGGTGAGTTTGGTGAGCTTTAGTAGCTATGCCAATATCGAAACCGATCTCACCACCAACTTCGCTTCTGCCCAATCGGCGATAAACGGGCTCAACGCTTTTGGAAATACCTATATCGATGAAGCGATCAACACCGCACATTACTATTTATCATGGCGTGGCGGTTCAACCATGAAATATATCGTGTTGATGAGTGATGGCTTGCCAAGTGGCAATACCGAAGATTTGGTGCGAGCCGAAGTAACGGCGGCAAAGGCAAGTGGAATTCGATTTTTTAGTATTGGCTTGGGGCTCGATGTTGATGGAGAGCTGATGGGTGAGATCGCAACAGCGCCCAGTATGTATTATCATCCGATGAATTCTGAATCGCTCCGTTCGGTGTATGAACATATTGCGGCAAACTTGTGCTGTGGCAATGGTGCTCTTGAGCTCAATTTGGCAGAGGATTGTGACGATGGTAATATCAATGACGGCGATGGGTGTAATGCACGCTGCGAATTCGAGTACAGAGATGTGGGATTACGGTTTTTCGATGGCAACGAAACAATGGAGATAGCCGTTTTGCCGAGTGGTGAACCGTCGCCCCTAAGAATCGCTAAGGGCGGGCAGGTCTACCATATTGCACTCGCGAACGTGAACAGTGTTTTTGCGAGTAAGTTTCGTATTAACACGATCAACGGGGTAATGGCGATTCGGCGGATATTGAACGATGAAGATATGTTGGAGCCGTTGTCGCTTTAGTTGTGGTTGCTGATGGATTGTTTTAGGGAAAGGGTCACGTAGTGGAGAGATATGAGATATGAGATAGGAGATAGGAATTATAGAATTACGAATCAAGAGAATGTTTCTTCTGAGGGTCTTTTGCATAACAGTTGGTACACTAAGTAATCTTCGACTCTTACCACGAATTTCTAATCACGAATCGTGAAGAACGAATCACTGACTACTAAAATCTAATCACCTTCTTCTCTAAAACCCCTTTTCTAAACCTTTATAATCAGTCATAATAAGTAATGTACTTTTTAAACAAAAATGAAGCTTCTCTCACAAATCCCTGCTGGTGAATTAACCGGCAAAACCATTTTGATGCGTGCCGATTTTAATGTGCCACTTAAAGATGGTCTTGTTTCCGACGATACGCGGATTCGTGAGACGATCCCTACAATCGAAAAGTTGCTCGAACATAATGCGGGAATCGTGCTTTGCAGTCATTTGGGTCGCCCCGATGCTGAGCCGAACCCAAAATATTCACTCAAGGCAGTGGCAGAGCATCTCGAAAAACTGCTTGGTAAAACAATACGATTCTTGCCGAACACGCTTGATCAAAAAAATGTGCAGCCCGGCGAAATAGTGTTGCTCGAAAATACGCGATACTTTGCAGGTGAAGAAGCCAACGATTCACAGTTTGCCGCCGAATTGGCACGCGAATGCGACTTTTTTATTAACGATGCATTCGGTACTGCTCATCGTGCACATGCCAGCACCGAAGGCGTGGCGAAAATACTCCCACACGCTGCCGGATTATTGCTCGAACGCGAGATTTCGGTTCTTACTGAAGTGCTCGAAAACCCCGAGCGCCCGTTGGTGATCATCGTAGGTGGAGCGAAGATGAAAACCAAGATTGGTGTTTTAGACCGTTTTGTCGAAATCGCCGATACGATCATCGTCGGCGGAGGCATCGCCAATACGTTTTTGGCACAAAAAGGGCTTGAGGTTGGTGGATCTTTAATGGAAGAGAAAGAATTTGAACGCGCTCGTGCGATTTCTGAAAAGGCGGCAAAAAACCTCTGTACGTTGATGCTGCCCGAAGACGTGACGGTTGCCGAAACGCATGAGAATCCTACGAATGTAAAAACGGTTGCGGTTGGCGAAATCGAAAAAACCGATAAGATTTTTGATATCGGTCCGAAGTCCGCAGAAAAATATGCGAATAAAATCTCGAAAGCGGCAATGCTCGTTTGGAATGGCCCAGTGGGAATTTTCGAAATCCCCGAGTTTTCTGCCGGTACAAAGGCGCTGGCAGTTACCGCGGCTGAAATGAACGGCAAGTCGATTTTAGGTGGCGGCGATACGCTCGATGCTGTTGCCAAAAACGGCTTTAATAAAAGTAATTTCTTTCATCTTTCAACCGGCGGCGGTGCCATGCTCGAGTTTTTAGAAGGAAAGACCTTGCCAGGAGTGGCAGCTTTGAGCTAGGCAGCCATTGCTATTGAGCTCAAAAGTGTTGCGTTGAGGCGAAAAATCGTATAAAAAGTAAACCTCATATTTTTTTAATGATGAAAAGTTCTTTTGTGAGTTGCCTTGTAGCAATTACATTTCTTTTGTTGCCGAGTGATTTCGCATTCGCACGCACCTCAGAGCAAGACAGGATTTTTGCAACGGTAAAACTTGAAATATTCGACAATAATAAAAAAGAATACCTCGGATCGGGCACCGGCTTAATCATTAGCAAAAACCGAGTATTGACGGCTTTTCATGTTGTTTCGCCAATTGCACGTAACGCCGAAAGATTCGACGCCTACGTTTGCATTTCTTTTTCTCATGATGAAAAACCGGAGTGTCACTTTATAGCTGAAAAAGTCGAGAAATTCAGTGAGACATATGATCTCGCTACGATTGTAATCAGCAGAGGTTACGACCCCGATCTCGACCAATATATCGATTGGAGTCAGTATAAAAGTAAGTATGATGCAACAGAATACTTGAATCCGACGAATTATATCAATCAGCATTCGGCGATCAACGTTTCACTTGGTCAAGATATATCGGCATTTGGCTACCCGGCCGTGGGGGGAGAAAACATTACTTTGACAAAAGGCGTTATTAGTGGGATTCAAAAAGGCATTATCAATGGAAGAGAAGAAATAGTTGATATTCGTACAGATGCAAAACTGAATCATGGGAACTCCGGCGGACCGGTGTTTACCGAGCTTGGAGAATTCGTGGGATTGGTTCTTGCTACTAGTCAGGATATCAGCGATATCGGACACATTGCTCCGATTAGCGTGATACGGAATTTTTTACGTAGTTCGCAGGAACGGATTAGGGGTGAGGTTTGTTACGATTATGTTAACGGCAAGAAAAAAGAAGAAAAATGTTTTTGCAATACCGGCTATGTCTTTGATAGTGATGCGATGTTCTGCAACGAAGTTGGTGGGGATTCCCAACAGATAGATGCCGATACCACAGATGAGCAGGAGTCCGAAGATGAAGTTAAACCGCATGATGAATCGGATCAAGCTCAAGATGTAGATGATAGCGTGATTGAAGATAATTCGGAGGCGGATGAAATAGGCAATAAAGATGATGCGTCTGAATTAAACATTACAAACACAAAGCCCCACATCTTAAGCCAAAGTTTACGAGATGTTATCATCGAAATGGTATTGTCGTGCAAGAGCGAGGTTGTATGGGGTGATAAAATTGCTTACCGCAAATGTATTAAAACAGGGATAAAAGACTTCATCAAAGAGCGGAATCTTGTAAAACGTAAGCTCAGGTCTGAATGTCGTGACGAAGGTTACTCGCTCGCCTCGGACATTAAGATGTGTGTCGACCAGAAGATACGATAGAAGAGTTATGAGATTTGTCGATGGAGTCATTATTCCATCAGCCGCACCGAAATATTCTCGGGCAACCGTGGTAGCCTGCTCGGGAACGGTGGCCAGAGCTTGATCTCAACCGTGTCGACTTCTTCCATGTTCTCGATTAACTGCCGGGCTTCGCGAACAGATTGCCCAATCGTTTCTTCTTTGACCTCGTTTACAAAGCGTACTCCGTTCTCAGACTTCGACTCGATGACATACGCCTCAACACCGCGCGCCGAAATCGTTATTTTAACCCGGCTTTTATCGTCTGAAATATTCAGTACTTCGGGGCTAAAGCCTTTGTTCTCAACTGAAACAAGCTCCATACCCGGGTCGATCGCTTTTTCGAGCGCACCGGTTAAAATCGATTCCATTTCTTTGTTCGAGTAGGCAATCATCTTCACGCGCATGCGCGAGCGCACGGTAAACGAATCGATATTCTGCCCGATCAATTCTTCGGGGAGCTCGATCTCTAAAATCTCCAGATCGAGAAATTCATTGCCCGGCAGCAGTACCAAGTCGTTATCTTCGAGGCGGTTTTTGCGTTCTACAAAAATTTCGGAGTCGTTTTTGGCATCGTTTACAATCATCTCGGTTATCTGTTTTTCGGCGAGTTCAAGATCGACCTCTTGCACCAGCGGAATATAACCGCTGAGTCCACCGCTGGTTGGTGTACGGATCTCACCCCAAACATACTGGCGAGACGGCTCGGACAAGCCAGGTAAAAAGAGTTTTTGTGGCTCGGAGATATTACCGCGCGCACCGCCATATTCACCGTATATATCGCGCTCATCGGCGGTTACGGGTACGGTTTGTTCGGCGCCGGGCTGAACGGTAACCCATTCGTTGGTGCGAAAGATGATGCCGTCATCATTTTGAAAGCGAGTGTCGGGGCGCAGGCTTACCTCCTCGGCTAATCGGTTGATAACAACAACTTCGCCACTTGCCACCTGACCGGTAAACACACTCGAAGCGGTTTGAAAATCTATTGCCCGTTCAAATACCGACTCAATCGGAATTGCCCGAATAACGTATTGTCGCCATGAATCGGTGGCATTTTCGAGCGGACCGGTCGTTAGCGTGACGTTCATCGTGCTTTCAACAACCTTTTTATGCGGATTGATATAAATCGTTGCGCCGGGTACCGCCAGAGTGGTTACCACCAATAGTAATAAAATACTGATGATAGCGATGGAGAACAGCAGCACCTTATTCGGTCGACTGAGCATCTCAAGGATCTCACGTTTTTTTTGCTCAAGTGAAAGTGCTTTTTTCGCCTTTTCTACCTCGTCGATCTCTTCGATCTCTCGGGGATCGTTGCGGGGTGGTTCGAGAGGCACTTTTTTTGTGACTTGTCTTTGTTCTTCTGGTTCGGGGCGCTTGCGCAGATTTTGTTGGATCGGCGATTCTTCAAGATTTTCAAGATTATTCACGCACGGAATACCCAAGCGCGCGGCAAATGCTTTGCCTTGGCGGTCACGTGTGACAAGGGTGATGTTCTTGCCTCGTTTTTCGGCATTGCTTCTCAGTATCTTGATCGAGATTACACTTTGCAAAATCACCGCGCCGATCGGTATTACCAAAGCGACCGAATCGGTTTGCAGCTCATCGAGTTTACGACATATCTCATCCAAATCGTCTTGTGGCTCGACTAAAATAATGCGTGGCTTCAAGTTTTTTGGGTCAATTTGCAGTATGACATTTTTTCGGTTTTTTCGGTTTTATTCAACGAAAAAGGCTTGCGTTTTTGCAGGTTTCCTTTGATATCTGCCGATAGCGAATTGGTGGGATATCTTGAATTCACCTAAAGACCGCGAAAATAAATCCATTAAGCCCCCTTATCCCTTCTTCGCCAAGGCTACCCAGGGCAGGCAGGGGGAAGACATCGCATCACTTGTCTGTGGACAATGACGTTTGATGAGATTTCTTAGGTGTAAAAAAACCAAAAAATACGGGCTGAGTATAATGAATCGCCTTTAAAGCCAGTTTTATTTTTTTAGTCGAGAAATATTGTTGATGCGCTTGTAACATCATCAGTCGCTTGCGCATCGAACAAAACTCGGTAAGAATATTGGCACTTTTTTCGATTCCCCTTGATCAAGTATATTTACGATTTTACAGAAGGCAGCGGTCGCGATACAGCTTTACTCGGTGGAAAAGGGGCGAATTTGAGCGAGATGACACGGCTAAAAATACCGGTGCCGCCCGGTTTTATCATCACCACCGAGGCGTGTCGGTTTTATATGGAACATGGTGAACTGCCGCCGAATCTGTTGGGAGATATTGATACGGCGATTAGATCGCTCGAAACGAAAACGCAAAAAAGATTTGGTGATAACAACAATCCGTTACTGATTTCGGTGCGAAGCGGGGCCGAGGTCTCAATGCCCGGAATGATGGATACCATCTTGAATTTGGGAATAGGAGCCCAAGCAGAAGCAGCGCTTGCAACATCTACCAATAACGCGATTTTTGCTGCCGATACCCATCGGCGTTTTTTACAGATGTTCGGCGAAGTTGTATTGGGCGTAGAATCGATATGCTTTGAAGAAATCATCAGCAAAGAGAAAAAGCGTATCAAGGTGACTGACGACAATGACTTGTCGCTGGAATCTTTGCAAAATCTGATTCAACGATTCAGAGAAAAAATCGAATCAAAAACCAAACAGTCTTTTCCGCAAGACGCAAAGCAGCAACTGATTCTGGCGATTGTTGCGGTGTTCGAATCGTGGAATAGTGCACGCGCAAAAACCTATCGCTATTTAAACGATATCCCCGATTCGCTGGGAACCGCCGTTACGGTGCAAGCGATGGTATTCGGCAACTTGGGTGAGACTTCTGCAACGGGCGTGGTATTTACGCGTAATCCTGCCAACGGAGAAAACGAACTGTATGGTGATTTTTTAGTGAATGCACAGGGCGAAGATGTGGTAGCAGGTGTGCGTACGCCGCTTGAAATAGCGAGATTGAAAGAGACAATGCCGAATTCATATGCCGAGCTCGAAGAGGTGCGTCATTTGCTCGAGCGACACTACCTCGACATGCAAGACATTGAATTTACGATTGAACAAGGAAAATTGTATTTATTGCAAACCCGTACCGGTAAGCGAACAGCTGCTGCCGCTGTGCGCATTGCGGTAGAAATGGCAGAAGAGAATCTGATCTCAAAACAAGAGGCGGTTTTAAGAATCGACCCGGCGAGTGTAGTAAAATTACTGCACCCTTCACTCGACCCAGATTATAAAAAAACGGTGTTAACAAAAGGGATTGCCGCCAGCCCGGGTGCTGCCAGCGGGCGAGTGGTGTTTACCGCCGATGAAGCAGTTGACGCCAGCTGTGACGGCGAGCATGTTATTCTTGTGCGACACGAAACCTCACCCGAAGATATTCACGGGATGCACGTTGCCGCAGGAATTTTAACCGCTTGCGGCGGAAAAGCGAGTCATGCGGCGGTGGTCGCTCGTGGGATGGGAAAGCCATGCGTTTCGGGGGCGGCAGAAATCGTGGTAAATGCAAAAGCAAAAAAGTTTATGATTAACGATGTTACTCTTAAAGAAGGCGATATTATTACAATCGATGGTACCAGTGGCGAGGTAATTGCAGGAGAAGTGCCAACGATTCCGGGGCTAATGAGTGAAGAGTTGATCAAATTACTCGATTGGGCTAACGGCTTTAAAACCATCGAAGTGCGTGCTAATGCCGATACCCCAACCGATGCCATAATCGCTCATGATTTTGGAGCGGAGGGGATTGGGCTTTGTCGCACAGAGCATATGTTTTTTTCCGACGAAAGAATCCATCATGTACGTGAGATGATTTTGGCGGGAACCGTTAATGAGCGCGAAAACGCACTGGCAAAATTGTTACCATTTCAACGTGCCGATTTTACCGAAATCTTTAAAACCCTCAGCGGTTTGCCGGTTACGGTGCGTTTGCTCGATCCGCCGTTGCATGAGTTTTTACCCGAAAAGAATAGCGACATCGCATCTTTGGCGAAAGAGCTCGGCACTACATTCGAAAAAGTAAAAGACCGTGTTAAGTATTTAAGCGAAGTCAACCCAATGCTCGGGCACCGCGGTTGCCGTCTTTTGATCACGCATCCGCAAATCCTCAAAATGCAAACCCGGGCAATTCTCGAAGCGGCGGTCGATGCCAAAAACCAAGGCGCC
>CAZOZW010000045.1:14254-15204 GCA_964584385.1 uncultured Candidatus Peribacteria bacterium | reverse complement strand
ATGTGCTCCGCGCCGGAGCCACCCCCGCAGCAAGCTGACGGGGAATAGATAGATTCAATATCGCAACGAGGATGAGGATCGATAGCTGGTTCAGCTCACGATACTGTATGTTTTTCTTTTCTAAACGAAGGAGAACGCACTTGTTTTGCGAGCAGATTTTACCAATCTCAAAAAGAGTGAAAGTTGCAACCGCAAAAACCGGCGGCAGCCAGATCTCTATAAAATAACGTGTTGCTAAAAACTGATATAAAAGAGCAGAGACCATCAAAGCTCCAAGAAAAAGCAGAACAGTTTTGCCCAAAGGGCTTAAGCGCATCATCATTAACCAGATAATAGTACTTTACATTATATCGAATACTACATCTAAGCGGCAAACCACGCCTAAATGTAGTATTTTTCTTTTCTCCCTATGGCAATACGGCAAAAAACTATTGCCAAAAGCTAATAAAAAGGGTTTTTCTATGTGTGATTAGTATGCCTATGAAAGAGATGATTGATGCACCTTTAGCTTATAACAAACCCGTTCACCTGGAACAGATTGAGCAGTTATTCAATTCTGCTACAACCATTGAATCGATTACCAGCATTAAAGATGAATACCTTAATCAATACCTCAAAAATGAGATTTCATCAGCATTCTTCAACTCGGTTTTAAATTTCTATCTGGCTGCCCTGCAAAACTTTGAGGATCGTAACGAGCGCTATCGAGAGTTTCGACAAAGATACGAGCAACTCGCCGATTGGTAATACTACATTTAAGCCTAATGCCCCGCCTTAGTGTAGTATTTCACAATTCAACCGACAAATCGCCAGAAAGAGAGACCCCTTGTCATGCGTTTCTACAAAATACATAACATCACTCTATCGACTGCATAACATTGGGACTTGAGAGATTCTAAAATCCTAAATCATACATCCAAATTCCCCATGCCAACGGGTTAAAAACTTGT
>CAZOZW010000045.1:11223-14244 GCA_964584385.1 uncultured Candidatus Peribacteria bacterium | reverse complement strand
GCTTTGCAAAAAACTCCGGCAAGTCGGCAATCGCCACGCGCTCTTGTTGCATACTGTCGCGGTGACGCACGGTCACGGCTTTATCATCTTTAGAATCGTAGTCAACGGTAATACAGAACGGGGTGCCGATCTCGTCTTGGCGGCGATACCGTTTGCCGATCGAACCACCATCATCGTATTCGGTGGTGTATTTACCGGCAAAGGTTTCGAAGATCTCGTTCGCTATTTCGGGCAGGCCGTCTTTTTTCATCAACGGGAAAATGGCGATTTTTATCGGCGCTAATTCGGGAACAAACTTCATCACGGTTCGGGTTGAGCCGTCTTCGAGTTCTTCTTGGGTATACGCAGCGCAGAGTACGGCGAGCACGGTGCGATCGACACCAAAGGTCGGTTCTAACACATGCGGGATGAATTTTTCGTTCGTTACCGGATCGCGGTATTCTTGATTTTTGCCGCTGAATTCTTGATGTTGCGACAAGTCGAAATCGGTACGATACGCTAAGCCATAAAGCTCTTTGCGACCGAATGGAAAATCGTATTCAATGTCGACGGTACGCTTACTGTAGTGGCTCAGCTTTTCGGGAGCGTGTTCTAAATCGTGGCATTTGTCTTTTTCTAGCCCAATTGCATCACACCATTTTTTCATCTCGATTTGCCATTTTTCGAACAACTCTTCCCAATCTTCTTCGCGAATAAAGTATTCAATCTCCATCTGCTCAAACTCTAAACGACGAAAGATAAAGTTCCCGGGCGTGATCTCGTTACGAAAGGCTTTTCCGATCTGGGCGATTCCGAACGGGATTTTAACGCGTGTCGTATCGACGATATTCTTAAATTCGAGAAAGATTGCCTGCGCGGTTTCGGGGCGGAGATAAGCGGTATTATCATCGCCGGTTTTCGCCATTTGCGTTTGGAACATCAAATTGAATTTGCGCACATCGGTCAGATTGGTGCTGCCACAATTCGGGCATTTAAGATTATTATCGCGGATCAGCTTGGTGACTTCAGCATCGGGCAAGCCTTCACAATCGATACTGAGCTGATCTTCAACCAAGTGATCGGCACGCAATCGCGCTTTACATTCTTTACAATCGACGAGTTGATCATTAAACCCCTGCACATGACCACTCGCCTCCCAGGTTTTTGGGTGCAAGATGATGTCGCCGTCGATACCAACCATGTCGCGACGCTTATGTACAAAGGTTTTCCACCACAGTTGCTTGATGTTATTTTTCAATTCTACGCCGTACGGCCCAAAAGTATACGAATTGGCGAATCCGCCGTAAATGCTCGATCCGGCGTATAAAAAGCCACGCCGCTTGGTTAAAGATACAATCTGTTCGATAGAAACCTCTGACATACTCATTTTAAAAATCTTGCATAGTATAAAAAAACCGCGACCAAACGGCAACCACTTCTCAATCTTGTACTTCTTCACTTTGGGGGATTAAGGGGGTTTGAGTTCTACAAGCGAGATTGCGAGCAGACTTCAGCAAGAGCAGGTGTGCAGCCAGGAATAAGGCGAGGGCCAGCTGCTCTGCAACAAGACCTGGTATTACTCTCCGTTATATTTTCTATGATTTTGATGGCACACTCAATCATTCCAGTTCCGGCGAAGTTTACTTTTTGAAAGAGAATGAAAAAATAACCTTCGGCTCTTTTAAATATTGCAGCAGCGAATTTTCTTCGCCTACAAGCTAAACATGCTCAAAAACGAAGCAAAGCGCTTTTTCGGTGCTGGTGTGCTTTTTGCCACACTTTTCTTTTTGGTTGGTTTTGGCTTTTTTGGTGCGGCTTTTTTGGTCTTGCCAGAATCTGAAACATCGTCTTTGATTTGATTGTACACCACTTTATAACCAAGCATTTCGCAGAGTAAAAATAAGCTATCGGGGTTTTTGATGCCGATAAACGTGTTGATCACCGCTGAGGTGATTCGAATCCCGGGGTCAGATCCGCGAAAGTACGCCACCGACACCGAAACATTCTGCGACTGTAAAAACGCAAGTACTTCATCGAGCTGGTGTGCGGTTATTCCACCGTTAAGGATTTCGCGAAAGTTACTGAGCGCCTCGGCATACATCTTTTCGAGGATACGGCGGGGGGAAGCCTCACTTTTTTTAAGTGCCTGTTGCCGCTTCGACGAAAGCAGGATTGACGGGAATGCCGGTGGCAACGGTGCGCTTAGGGTGGTCATAAGAAGGAATAATAACGAGGCTATCGCTCGAGAAAGCGGGCAACTGCTTCGGCGACTTCGGCGCGGGTCATATCTTTCCCGGGTAGAAATCGGTTGCCAAAGTCGAGAAGGGTGTTACTATATGCAAAATCGGCAGCGGGCGCAAACCAAATTCCGTCCGGTACGTCGACAAAATCGTGGCTTTGCGGAGCGGCACTATCGGCGGCGCGCATCAACATCGTGAATAGTTCTGCACGATTGATGGTTTTGGCGGGCTTAAAAGTGCCATCGGGGTTCCCTTCGACAAGGCCGGCGCTGTAGGCTGCTTCAACAAATGGTTCATACCAAATCCCGTCAGGAACATCCGGAAACGGACTATTGGCACTGGCATTGGCGTCAATCCCTAGCGCCAAAAGGATTATCTTGGCAAACTCGGCTCGGTTCACATTACGATTGGGGGCATAGGTGCCATCGGGGTTGCCGCTTATGATATTAAGGTCTTTTAGTTTTTTGATCGCCGCTGCATTCGGGTGGTTATCCGGCACATCAGGAAAGCTGAATGAGTCATCTTCGTTCAGGTTGCCAATCGGCTCATCATCGTTTGAATTCGACGAACTGCCACCGACAAACCGCATTTCGGCAGATTCGCCAACCAGTACGCCCGATCTCGCTTTGACCGACAGCGGATCACGCGAAAGCGGAATGAGCTCTATCGTTGCCACACCGTCTGTAAAATCTTCGCTCCTCAAGTTCGAATCTAACACCCGAGCGCTGCCATCTTCGATGGTAATCTCCACACTCCCCGGAAACGACTTTGGTGAGCGATTGCCATCTTCATCGAGCGTTAG
>CAZOZW010000045.1:0-11213 GCA_964584385.1 uncultured Candidatus Peribacteria bacterium | reverse complement strand
ATCTGCTCTTTTTTGCCGATCTCGAACGAACCATCGGTTTTTACCTGAAACGAAGCCACCGACTTCACCGTATCGAGTACGGTGATTGTGGCTTTTTGCTCGGGGAATTTTTCGAGATAGATCTCGCTGGTACCGGCAGTTTCGGGAGCAAAGAATTCGATGCTCGCTTCACCGTTGTCGAAATACCTCGCGAGCAAGCTATTCGGCGTTACGCGCCCTTCGCCGTTTACAATAACCTCAAGCGGATCGGTAAAAGTTGGATTTTGCAAAAGTTCGTTATTGTTGTTATAAACGAGGATTTTTAGCTCAGTCGTTTTGCCGCCGAGAATGAATTGTTCGGTTGGCCTCAGCTCTACACGCGTAACGGCATTTGGGTCTTCGACGGTATTCGGGACAATTACATCACTTGGTGTTGGGTCGGCAACCGGGTCAACCTCGGCCGGCGCGGTTACGGCGATCGTATCGGTATCGGCCTCATCGCCGTCGCGTACGGTTACGCCAATGTTGCCGGCAGTTTGCGGTACAATCGTGATCTCGGCCTTTCCGTTGGCAAAAGTAATGTTTGGGATTGTGACGCTTTGATCGGTGAGTGTTAGCTGAAAAGTGCTGCCATCGTAGTCGGTGAAAATTCTTCGTCGCTCATCGAGCACGGTAACGAGCAAGGTTACCGGTTCGCCGACTTGCACCGCATTCGGAGTAGTTTTGAGTGCGATTTTGCCAACACCACTCGTTTCATCGGGCGGTTGATTGTTATCATCGTTCGACGGTGGCGGTGTTTCGGCATCCGATTGCCCATCACCGAGAGCATCTCCGCTATGATTTAAATGCGCCTGTACCCAATCCATCGGGCTAACGGTGTTTTTCAGCGCCTCGGCTTTACCGAGCCCCGCATTGATCCCGCCAAAAAAGCTAAGATTCGCGGCACTTGCCTGCGCGCTCGAAAACGGCCACCACGGGTGATACGGCGCCCGGCTACGATCGATTTGAAAGTGCAAATGCGGCGTCGTCGAAATACCCGTATCACCACTATAACCAATAAGGTCACCCTTCTTCACGATCTCGTTTTCATCAACCAATAATTCAGACATATGCGAGTAGCTCGAATACAAAGTATCGCTGCCGCCTTCGGGCAACGGCACGTTTGGATGCTTGATGACGATGTATCTCCCAAAACCGGTATTCCTACTGATCGACTTGGTGACAACACCATTGGCAATCGCGTAAATCGGCGTGCCGGTCGGAATCCGAATATCTACCGCCAAGTGGCTCCCGCCGCCCTCGACATGATCAAGCTCATAGTTGCCCATGTATACCACACTATACGTTAAACAAGCGTTTAAATACGAATGCAACCCATCGGTAGCACAACGGCTTTCAAGCTTACCGCCATCGTATTTGGGCAATGGCAGTAGTTGATTGGCACCGTACGATTTGAAGGGTTTATCGTTCTTGCCACCGGTTTTTACCCAATCTGGTGCTTGTTTTACCGGTAGTGCCGTACCGTCGAATCGTGGAATATCGACGATACTCGCACGGTAAAACGAAGGATACTGCTGAATCATCAACAATATGATCATCGCGATGATCGCAAGAACCGAATAGAGAAACAGCGGTCGGCGCCAAAACGGCAAAGAACCGGCTCGCACCCGCGGTTTATTTTGTGGTTTGTTTTTCATATGTTTTGGATTGCTTGGGTTTTCAGGTATAATGTTCATCGTATAATACCCAGCTTCCTTATTTTTTTCAAGTGAAGATACACTTCAATTCCCCCGAAGAAACTACCGAAACCGGACGCCGACTCGGAAGGCGCGTTTTGGCTCGACCAGAATGGGGTCGTGCGATATTTTTGTACGGCGACCTCGGAATGGGCAAAACCACCTTTTTAAAAGGATTCGCCGAAGGCCTGGGTATTAAAGACCCGGTGGCAAGCCCAACGTTCGCATTGGTGGCAGAATACGAAATGCCAACCAATAAAGCGGGCTTGCACGTATTTTCGCATATGGATATCTTTCGGGTCGATGGCGATTCGGTTCTCGCTTTGCCAGAGATCAATGAAAAGCTCGATGACCCTGGCGTGGTACTGGCGCTCGAATGGGCCGATAAGTTCCCGCATGAAGCATTGCCCGAACGGCGTATCGAATTAAAGTTTTACAAAGGTCGCGATGAAAGCAGCCGCGAAGTCGAATTGAATTTTATCGACCCAGGCATTCCCGACGACACAACCATTCGCGAGATTTTAGAAGAATGCCAAACACCGATTCACATCCGTAAACACATCGCCACCGTAACCAAAGTTTCGACTCATTTTGGGCAAAAAATCGCCGATAAAGGCTATCCTATCGATATTAAGCTCGTGCGCTCAGCCTCACTTTTGCACGATGCAATGCGCCTGTGCAACTTTCCACGTCTCGAAAAAGATCACTTCGCCGAAGACATCACTCCCGAAAAATGGAGCAAATGGGAAGAGCAGATTCAAAAATACGGCAACCAGAGCCATTCGAAGGTAATCGCCGACATGCTACGCGAAAAAGACTATAACACCGCCGCCGATGTAATAGAGCAACACGGTACGATGGCGATTCTAAATGACGACCCACTCGTACTCGAAGAAAAATGCTTATATCTAGCCGACCGCTACTCGCTACACGACCAGATCGCCTCACTCGAAGAACGCCTCGAAAATAGCTTGAACCGCAACTGGGGCAATAAAGAAGTAGATAAAGACGAACTGCGCCACCGCGTTTTAAAACTCGAAGAAGAAATGTGTGCCCTCGCAGGATTACTGCCAGAAGAGGTATTTGTGCTGGGGTAAGAGCGTTCGCCGCACCAATTATTTATCTTGTAATACATTCGATCTTTTTCGTTGTTAAGATTTGAGATGGGAGATATGAGATAAGAGAATAAAAGCTTGTGAAAGATTGCTTCCCCGGTTTTTTCAGGTTGGAAACGGGTGGGAGAAAAATACCGGGGTCTCTTAAACGATTGATAAATATGAGAACATCATTCATCGCCAGAGTAAGTGTCCCACAGTATCACAAAAGTGCGAAGAGGATTGACGGGCAACCCGCCGCAGACTTGATACTCAACCCTAGGCTCTAGAATCGATATTCTAGAGCCTTATCCAAGCGTTCCACTTGTTTCAATCAATCACACCTCAGTAGTTGATTCCTGATACCCGATTACTGATTCTGCATCTGCTCCAGATTGATCAGTGGCAATGCGCCATCGGGCAGAATACCCCAGCTGATCTGCGGTGCCATTTTTTCGACGAATTGAAGCTGGATCACTTCGGGGTTTTCGCGGAGCGTTTCACCCTTAAGGCGAATCGATTCGGCCTCGGCCTCGGCTTCGATGATCGTCTTCTCTTTTAGCTCTTCTGCCCGAAGTTTTTGGTTTCGCGCAGTGATAATCTGCTGTTCAGCGATTTGCTTATCCTCGATAGCGCTGGCGAATTCGGGTGAGAAAGTTATCTTTCGGACAAACACCTCGCGGAGTTGGATATCTTTACTGCCATAAACCTCGCCTAGGTTTTCGCGAATCTGCTCGATGAATGCACTGCGCCCTTCAGAAATCAACTCGAGCGCATTGAATTGACCAATCGCATCGTACACTTCGCTGCGCGCCGCCAGGTATACGATGGTATTGCGATACCCGCGTTCATCTAAAAAATTACTGCGCAGTTTCGGCGCATCCATGCCATTTATCTGATAGGTCACGCTCACATCTGCTACCACATCTTGCCCATCTTTACTCCGACCTCTCACGGCATCTGCATCAACAACGCCATCGAATTCACCGGTCATCCCAAATACCTGCTCTTTAGTGGTGAACAACGTGGCTTCTTGCCAGAATGGGATTTTAAGGCTTATCCCCTCTCGTCGTGGGGCTTCGAGCACTCCGCGCCCACGATCGAAGATCACGGCAACGTGTCCGGCGGGTACACTTACAATTCCGTCGACGATAATGAACAAAAACAATAGTCCGATGATTCCACCGACTATTGCTTTTCCGGTTGGAAAATCTTTCATGGTATTTGAAAAAGAGAAATCTGATTTGTTAGACTTTTTATTTAAAGTGATGATCTTTTCTTTTTTCGGTTTTTTCGAACTGGCAAAAGAATCTCCGAATTCTTGATTGAACAGGTCACGCAGATCTTTGATCGGCGAGTTCTTATCTTGCGAAAGAGTGCGGATCGTAAAAAAGATTATCGCAAAAACGATGATGATGATAAGCAGCTGTGGAAAGTTTATCAGTAAAATAAACCCGACAAAGTAAGCCCACGGCGGTATATCGTCAAATTTCATTGCCAAGTGATTCTGATGTTTTTTTACGATTCTGGCAAGACATTTACTTGACGAGGCATGTGGAGTTTGGCACAATTCCGTGGCTATAAAATGACTTAAGGCCCGTTCGTCTAGTGGTTAGGACGCCAGGTTTTCATCCTGGTAACAGGAGTTCGATTCTCCTACGGGCTACCAGCTCTTGCCTTGCAAGAACTAGTTACTGATTCTAGAATCTAGAGCTTTTAATGGAATTATTTTTATAGTTACTACTCGCGGACGGGTTTTCAAAACACCTTGCATAACCTCATTCAACTTGTTTTTTATAAACAAGTTAAAATTGTATGAAAAAGTACTTTTAGTATATAATTTAAATGTACACTTTAATGTACATTATGAAAAATTCATCCATCAAGCATTTCAGACAACATCTCTCAGAATATGCCGACATCGTAGAATCCGGTGAAGCGATTACTGTATTCCGCCGCTCAAAAGCAGTGTTCAAGGTGGTACCGATCAACACCGAAACTGATGAGCAGTGGGAAACCGTTATTGATTTTACCGAAGGCGGTAACAAAAAAGGTGCTGCCATCGATGATGTTATTACAGCTCTTGAAACAATGGAGAACGAGGATGGATAAGATACAGAAGCTCTTTCGAAAAGTCGGCAAAAAAGACCGTGTCGCGATATTGCAGATGCTCCGACGAATTCAGGAACGAGAAAATTTACCAGATAGTAAAAAACTCAAAGGCTATGATTATATTTTTCGGGTGCGGGTTGGGAATTATCGCATTATTTATTACGATGACGGCGCCGAAATCATCATCAAAGCGATTAAAAAACGAGATGAATCGACCTATTCCGATTTTTAGGCATTGTTGACATAAGTGCTTTTCGATCAAAAATCCTTCCCGTTGTACTGATTAATCTCAATCGCCGAGAGATCAAAGTCTTTCACGCAGCGTAGGTTCACCGCCACCATAACATTGCCGTTGTCATCTGAACCCTTGCCAAAGCTCTGTACACCGCAGGTTTTGCAAAACAGGTGCCGGATTTGTTTTTTGTTGAACAAGTATTCAGTCAGATTATCTTCACCGCTTTTTTGTGTAAACTGCGCTTCGGGCACAAAAGCGAGCGCCCAACCCATACGGTAGCAGCGCGAACAATTGCACTCCATACCGCTTTTAATCACATCGGTTTCAAGTTCGTATTTCACAGCACCGCATTGGCACGATCCTTCATATTTCATAGTTTGAAAAAATTACTGACTTTTGAAGAGCTGGCTATACTCGCCATACCCTTCTTTCTCTAAATCCTCTTTCGGCACAAAACGCATCGCCGCCGAATTCATACAGTATCTTAAACCAGTAGAATCTTTCGGTCCATCGGTAAATACATGCCCCAAATGTGAATCGGCAACGGCACTGCGAATTTCGGTGCGGGTGCTAAACAGTTTGCGGTCTTCGTGCTCTGTTACAACATCTTCATCGATCGGTTTGGTAAAACTCGGCCAGCCGGTACCCGACTCGTATTTATCAGTTGAGCTAAAGAGCGGCTCGCCCGAAACGATATCGACATAAATCCCTTCGCGTTCGTTGTCCCAATATTTATTATCAAACGCTTTTTCAGTGCCTTCTTGTTGGGTGACTTTGTATTGCAGTGGGGTAAGCATCGATTTTAATTCGCTGTCACTCGGTTTTTCAAAGCCATCTTCTGTATTCGATTGCTCAGCGGTAGATTTGTCATCGGCAAACTCGAAATCGGCATTTGCCCATGTTTCATTTAAAAATCGATCACGACCGCTGCCCGAGCGGTAAAACGAATACTTGATCGGGCTTTTCTTATAATAATCCTGATGATACTCCTCCGCCAAATAAAACGGTTTGGCGGCGGCGATCTCAACGGCGATCGGTTTTTCGAACACCCCGGAATCATCTAACTGCTGCTTTGATGCTTCGGCAAGTGTCTTCTGTTCTTCGGTAAAATAATAGATCGCAGGTGAATACTGAAAGCCTCTGTCGACGAATTGCCCCTCGCCATCGGTGGGATCGATGTGAGTCCAAAAGATCTCGAGCAGTTGTGCATAGCTGATTTTAGCAGGATTGAAGCGCACCTGCACCGTTTCGCGATGACCGGTTTTACCGGCGGCAACATCTTCGTACCTTGGATTTTTTTCTTCGCCGCCCATAAACCCCGAAAGCACTTCTACTACGCCCTCTTGTTTTTCGAAATCACTTTCAACGCACCAAAAGCAACCGCCCGCTAAGGCAGCGGTTTCATATTTTGCCGCTTCTTCTTGTGGTAAAGGCTGGCGCTTTTCACTCGGCTCGTTAGTAATCGAACATGCTGTCGTAGCCATGATGAGTATAAGGAAAGAAATCGTTTTTTTCATATTTGGTGATACAGGTTTATGATAACAGTTATCAACTGTTTTTTCGAGCTTTTCAAAAATAGAGACCATCAGCATTAATGCTACAACTAAAAGCGCAGAATCAAGTTTTAATGTAAAAACCCCTTAACAACACCAATCAATGTTTTTCGGTATCGATACAATCTTCTTCTAAACCATAAGTGAACGTAATACCCCTTGCCTGCTCCACAACCTCGAATGATTTTTTGAGACCAAGATGGATTGTCTGATCAATCACAATTCTACCGGGATAGTGAATTACCGCTTCACCAAAAAACTCATCACACCAAGATGGTGCCAATACAACGACCTCGGAAAAGTTGAAAAAAAGCCGATCATCATCGGATAAAGATTGAATCTCTCTTTCCAGCATACGAAAAGCAGCCGCCCCTTCTTCTCTTCCGTTCAAGTAAATGCCATAAGATTTTAGAAATTTCTTTTTCATAGTTTAATAATGAAGAGTGAAAAATATATTTGCTCCGGCACAAAAAGGCGCCGAGATAGATTTCTGATCTTCAACCAGATAAAGGGTATCTCCAGATCGAATACACAACTCTCCCCGAAAACCATTAAAAACATTCTTTTTCAAATAATTCAGTTATTTCGAATGTATTTAAAAAATCTACACCCGCAAAATCGAGAATTAATGAGTCTTGTTTGAGTTTTGGAATGCCGACAATCTTTTCATAATTCACTTTCATACATATTAATTCTACGTTTTATTGACATCGGGATGCAACAACCTAAAGATATTCCTCAGGATCGGTGATACAACCGGTAACCGCGGCGATTGCCGCCATTTGCGGGCTCATTAAATGCGTAATCGCCCCCGGGCCTTGCCTACCAACAAAGTTACGGTTACTGGTTGAAGCACAGCGTTCACCTGGTGGTACAACATCTCCATTCATCGCCAAGCACGCCGAGCAACCGGGGCGGCGAAATTCGGCACCGGCGGTTTCAAAAATAGCATCGAGCCCTTCGGCAACCGCGGCTTTTTCGACTTCTTGGCTGCCAGGTACCACAAACATCCGTACGCCATCGGCAACTTTTTTGCCTTTCACGATTGCGGCAGCGGCGCGCAAATCGGGCAGGCGACCATTAGTACAACTGCCGATGAAAACATTTTGCACCGGCACGCCGGCAATGTTTTGCCCTGCCTCAAGCTTGGTGTAGGCCAAACTATTTTCGGCGAGCTTTTGTTGATCGGTTGGTAAATCTTCAATTTTCGGGATTGCCTCATCGACCGCGACCGATTGCCCCGGTGTTGTACCCCAGGTAACGAGCGGCTTCATGTTCGTAAGATCGACAATGACTTCGGTGTCGAACACGGCTTTTTCATCACTCACCAGCGAGCGCCAATATTCTTGATTCTGCTCAGCTGCTTTTGCGCCGTATTCAGTGTTTTTCAAAAACTCGATCGTAGTTGCATCGGGCGCGATCAAACCGGCACGAGCCCCACATTCGATGCTCATATTGCAGATCGTCATCCGCTCTTCCATTGAAAGATTCTGAATATATTCACCGGTATATTCAATTACGTGCCCCGTACCACCTTGTACGCCGATTTGGCGGATCAATGCTAAAATCGCGTCTTTAGCGGTAAAATATTTCGATGGCGTACCGGTAAAATCAACGCGCATCGTTTTTGGCTGATCGAGCAGAATACAGCTGGTTTCGAGTACATGCGAGATTTGCGTAGTGCCGATACCAAATGCCAATGCGCCAAATGCGCCGTGGGTCGAGGTATGCGAATCGCCGCAGACGATGGTCATCCCCGGTTGGGTTAGCCCCAATTCGGGCCCGGTAACGTGCACAACCCCTTGGTGCCCCGAGTCGATATCGAGAATCGGAACGCCAAACTCCTCACAATTTTTGCGCAACATATCAACCTGTTTACGGTTGAGTTCATCGGCATAATTCTGGCGGTTTTTATCGGTCGGAATACTATGATCAATGGTGGCGATATTGCGATTGGGCGCAAACACCTGCTTGCCGCGCTCGCGCAACATACTAAACGCCTGCGGGCTGGTGACTTCGTGGATCAATTGCAGGTCGATAAAAAACACAGCCGGCGAATCGGCGGCTTGTTCGACGACATGTGAATCCCAAATTTTTTGAATGATGTTTTGCGCCATGGTACGCGTTAAAAATAGCCCGATGATTTTGCCATAATCGACCGTAAATGAAAAATCAAAGACATCGGTTTTAGGAGATTAAGGCGTGAATGCAGGCTATAGTCTATTGGAATTGTGTTGTATACTCATTTGCTATCTGCATAAGATTCTCACCTAAATAGCCGCGCACCTCGTTTAAAATTTCTGCGATCGGCTTTTTCGGATCGACCGCAACTCGCACAACTTCGGTTGGTGTTCGACCGGCTACAGGCATTTGATACTTGAGATTCAAATAGCACTCACGCGGATCGTGTCGGGTGAGAACGTTTTCAACGACTTTTGGCAAGTAGCTGCGCTGAGCATTAATACTGATGAACTGATCCATGTCGGTTCTTGTTTTCTCTCGGTAGTTGATAGTCGCCCCGATCAATTGCATTTCCATTTCTGTAAAAATAAGATTTGGTTTTAGCTGATTCGTCTGTCTTTGTCAAAAAATTCATTACGCCAATTGCGATTTTAAGCAAGTCGAGAATACGGTAGAATAACACTCAGAACGTTTACTAATTGTTAAAAAAAGATGAAGGTTTTAGAGATATCAAAAAAAGGCGAGCAAAAAGAGCGCGAAGTGAGCCGGCAAGAAATAGCTCACGAGTTTGGTCTGTACTCACGTGATATTCGCCCGGTATATTCGGTAAAACAGCTTTCGACCATTGCTCCGCGAGAGAACGGGCTTATCATCAACCTAGGGGAGATCAAGATGATCATCGGCAAAGATCGACTGGTTTTGTTTAATATCGAAAACAAGTCGATTGCCGAAGAGTTTTTGCCACAGCTGATGCAACGCATCGAAAACAAAGAAATGCGCAGTAGCTTTAGCATGCGGGTAATTGACTTTGCGCTCACTTTTGCGCTGCTCATTCTTTCTACCGAGTTCGATAAATACGATGCCAAAGTGCAAAAAGTGCTCTATAAACTCAAACGCATTACGTCGGATCATTTATTAGAGGCGCTTCTAAACGAAAAAAAACATTTGAATAAATTACACACAATGGTGCGCGAAATCGAAGAAAGTGCCGAAGAGGTCTTGCGAGACGATCAGGAGCTGGAATACATGTGTTTTACCGAAGCCACGCCCGAAGAAGCCGACTCGATATTAGATCACGCCTGGGAGCAGTTTGAAGATCTATCGCATAAAATCGCCCAGCTCGATGAACACATCGACGACACCCAAGAGATCATCACTCTAAAAATGGCGAATCGCCGTAATGCGATTATTCGGTTCGACCTGCTCGCTACGATGATCACCGCGACCCTTTCGGGACTGGCGGTGGTAACCGGGATTTTCGGCATGAACATGCAGAACAATTTCGAGAACAGCGTACTCGCGTTTTATGCTTTAACCGCTACCATCCTAATCACCTTTTTTGTGGCATCTTACGCTTCGTATAAATACCTCAAAAAGAAGAAGCTGTGGTAGAAAAGAGTTGCAAAACGATATTTATTTGCGGTAGCATGACTCAGCTCTTGTTAAAGGGCGCGTAGCTCAGTTGGTTAGAGCATCTGGTTTACACCCAGGAGGTCATAGGTTCGAATCCTATCGCGCCCACCACTTCATTACGTTTTTTAGGATTAACCATAAATTTTTTTTTGGGAGTAGGAATTTTGCAAACGTGACGTAGAGACGCATTGCAATGCGTCTCTCCCGCAAGCCACTTTTGGTGAATCCTTGTTATTCCGCTCCGCGCCGATTCACGTGTCGCAAGTGGGAATTACGCCACCAATAAGCGAGATGTGGCGTTCAATACCAATAAAAGACCTCGGCACGAGTCTCTCCTCTTGCGAAGCGATTAAATGGCTGTGCCGTTTTTTGCATCGAAAAATACTACATTTAAGCGTTGGCTCGCGCTTAAATGTAGTATTTTCGAATAATCCGACGAAAGAAGACGAGCCGTCATATTCGTGTATGGCGGCTCGGGTGCACTCCTTGGCAACATCAGTAGGCTTCTTTAAGTATAAAGTTGATTGCTTCGTAGTACGCACCTCCACTTGAATCTCGTATTTTACGCGAGATTCTTCCACAAAAGCCAAGTGCCAAACGAATCTCGTTGAGCGTACTTATTGTAAGCTCCTGATTCATCTCAAGCTTTAAGACGGTTTCAACAACCTCTCGCAATGCATTTAAGATTGACTCGTTAACACCGCTTTTACCATTTTTTAAGAGATCAGCAACAACCCGATATTCTTCGTTCATTTCGCCTCACCTTTGTAACAAAGGAATGAAATGCCAATACATTCAACAACAAATGTGAATGCAAAAAGCAGCGGTATCTTACGAAATTGATCGCATTGCGCCAATGAACTACCCCGCAGCGAGCTGACGGGGTATCTCCTCCCCTGTCAAAATAACC
>CAZOZW010000044.1:6114-15255 GCA_964584385.1 uncultured Candidatus Peribacteria bacterium | reverse complement strand
AGTGGCGAGTGTGGGCGGTTATAAAAAAACCTTTCAAGTAATCATCGACCCGGTAAAGCTCGAACAATACGGCATTACCATCGGCGATGTGGTAAACACCATCAAAAGCGCCAACAACACCGTTTCGGGCGGCGTGATCGATACCGGCGATAATGAAGTAGCAATTCAGGCAAACGGGTTTTTTGAGGCGGCAGAGAATGTGGGCGATGTTGTGCTCGGGCAAAAGAGCGACCAATCACCGCTCCTTGTTTCAGATATCGGATTGGTGCGCGAATCGGGGGAATACCGCCGTTCGATATTAGGCGATGGCAACGCAGAAAAAGTCGGTGGTGTCGTGGTAATGCGCTACGGTGAAAATCCACTGCGGATTATAGAAGCAGTAGAAGAAAAGATTACAGAGATAGTTGAGCGCCTCCCCGAAGGCGTAACCATTGAGTCGTTCTACGACCGCACCGAACTCATAGAAAATGCGGTCGCCACCTTACAAAGCGTATTGGCGCAAGAGCTGCTGATCACAACGATCATCCTTGCACTGTTTCTCTACCACTTCGGCGCTACGATCATCACCGCTATTGCCTTGCTGGTAAGCGTATTATTAACGTTTTTATTCATGTATCTGCTCGGCATCCCGAGCAATATCATGAGTTTGGGCGGTATTGCCATCGCCATCGGCACCATGGTCGACGCGGTGATCGTGATTACCGAAAACGCCTACCGCAAACTGCTCGACAATCCGCCAAAAAACAGCGCCCAGCGAATACGGCTAGTACTGCAATCAACGACAGAAGTCGCCAACCCGGTGGTGTTTGCCATCGCGATCATCATGCTCTCGTTCGTGCCGATCTTCGCGCTCGAAGGTATGGAGGGCAAACTCTTCACTCCCCTCGCCTACACCAATATTTTTGCAATGCTCGGCGCGCTGATCGTCGCTTTGTTTCTGGTTCCGGCGCTTATTACCTGGCTTTTACGAGGCAACTTAAGAAATGATCAAGAAATCCCGATCGTGCGTATTCTGCAAAACGCCTATGTGCCGCTTTTACAAAAAGCGTTACAGTATTCAAAAATCACGATCGGCATTACCGTAGGGTTAGTGATTGGGGCGTTTTTGCTCGCAGGGCGGATCGGCTCGGAGTTTATGCCGCCACTCGATGAAGGGAGCATTATGTACATGCCGGTGGCAACCAACCCCGGCATTTCTGAAGAACGGATGCAAGAAATGCTGCTGCAAACCAACGCGATCTTCGCGGATTCGGAGAAGTTCCCCGAGATCAAAAGTGTGGTCGGCAAGGCGGGGCGCGCCCAAACCGCCACCGACCCGGCACCGCTCGCCATGATCGAAACATTCATTATGCTCAAACCGAAAAACGAATGGCCGCGCGGTGTTACAAAAGATGACATCACCAAGAGGATCTTTCGCGAGATACGCATCGATGGCCTGGGCAACGGGGTCACCCAACCGATCCGCGGACGGATCGATATGATCGCCACCGGGATTCAGGGCGAAGTCGGCATTAAAGTGTATGGTGAGGATGTAGCTACTGCCAGCCGCATTGCCGCCGAAATAAAAGATGAACTCTATAATCTGCCCGGCGCCGTCGGCATTCAGCTCATACCAACGATGGGATTGGATTACCTGAATATTGAGATCAACGACAGCGCACTCGCCCAGTACGGCATTAAAAAAGCGGATGTTTTTCAGGCGATTGGTACCGGCGTGCGCGGCAGCCAAGTCGGCACGACGATTTTGGGGCGCGAGCGCTACGGTATTGAAGTGCGCCTGCAACAAGATTATCGGCAGAATATCGAAGATATCCGCTCGTTAATGCTCAAAGGAACCGGCGGGCAACAAGTTATATTAGACCAGATCGCCGACATAAAACTCGAAGACGGCCCCTCGGTAATTAAAAGTGAGAACGGCAAGCTGATGGGAATTGTACAGATGAGTGTGCAAGGGCGCGATGTGGTAAGCTTTGTTGAAGAAGCGAAAGCCGACCTGCCCGAAGGCTACTCGCTCGAATACGCCGGGCAGTACGAAAACCAAGTTCGCGCCAACCAACGCCTGAGCATTGTAGTACCGGCGGTGATCATTCTCATCGCGCTCTTGCTCTACATCGTATACAGCGATATCTCACTGGTAATGCTCGCCCTGTTCACCATTCCCGTCGCACTGGTAGGCGGAATTGCCGCCCTGTACCTTGGCGGCTTTAACTTTTCGGTGGCAGTGTGGGTTGGGTTTATCGCCCTGTTTGGCAATGCCGTCGAAACCGGCGTGGTGATTTTGGTATATTTGCAACAAGCCTTGGCAAAAAAACTGGAACAAGGCAAACAAACCGCCAGCGACATTAAAGATGCGGTAATCGAAGGGGCAACCATTCGCCTGCGCCCGGTATTAATGACAGCACTTACTTCGATTATCGGCTTATTGCCATTATTGTTTAGCACCGGGGTGGGTAGCGAAGTACAAAAACCACTCGCCGTAGTAGTGGTGTTTGGGCTGGTGAGTTCGATTTTTGTAACGATGGTGGTATTGCCGGTGTTGTTCTGCTTGGTAAAAAGCAGAGGTTTACGAAAGGTTTCGGAGTAGATATTGGAAAAAATACTGCATTAATACGGGGAGGTGCGTTTTAATGCAGTATTCAGCTGAAAGATTCTTAAAGAACGGGTGCTTGGCAAAACATCAACAATCCGGAAATCCCGGATTCTTCAACAAGAAAGTGCTCACTAGCTCGCTCTGTTGATAAACTGATTATATAAACTATGACAAAGATAACATTGTCGTATGCTTGGCGAAGAACGGAGCGTTTGAGCTACGAGCCGACTATGAACTTGAAACAATTTGAGCAAATATTGGTAAAATTGCAGATCTATTTGCTATTGATAAATCCAATGCATCCGAACATATCAATAATATTTTTAAATTTGGTGAGATAATGAAAAACCCAACTGTTGCAAAACTCCCAATAGTTGAAAAGCACAGAGAAAAAAGAATGCATGTAACCTACTTCATAATCATAAATCAACCTTCCACTTACGGAAACAAGCGGAAGGTTAGCCTAGTATTGCTGGTATTGTTCTGCTTGGTGAAGGATTTAGGCTTGCGAAAGATTTCGGAATAGATTTGGCAAAAATACTGCATTAATACGCGGAGGTATGTGTAAATGCAGTATTTTAAAATATCAAACCGAGATTCACTTCCATTCTGTCCAATACGAATCACCGTCACATTTTGTCATTTCATCCCATTCTGTTTTTGTGTAATGCCGTTGCAAACACTCATCGGAACAATAATATGCTAAACCATTTTCTATGCAGTAACCTTCGTACATATATTTGTTGCAGATTTCGCAGACTCTCTCAGGATTACAAGGGTAACCATATTGGTCGAGCTCCTCAACAGAGACAATATCAAAGCCGCCACTCTCCTGTTGCAACTTATTATGTTGATACAGACTGATGATTTCAGCCTTTGCCAAACTTTCTGATTCTGCAAGAGCGCAAATTCGATGCAGATTATCGCCAATTGAAAATATAAGTTCGTATCGCTTGAGTTTCAAAAAAATGATGAAGAGATCATCCAAATGATACTTATTGTATGTGTTTGCGCAAGACATTTCCTTATATAGTTTAAACGTGGATAAGAAATCTGTAATTATTGGCTTTGGTAAACGCGTTCGAGAACTCCGCGTTGAGAACAAAATGACACAAGAAAACTTGGCGGCTAAGACCGGTTTTCACCGAACGTATATTGGCATGGTCGAACGCGGCGAGCGCAATATTTCATTGGCAAACATTGTGGTTTTTGCCGATGCATTTGGTATTCCAATCGCCGAGTTAATGAGCTTTGATTTGCCATCTCACAAGAAATAATATGGCTCGCTCTAATCAATGCTTCACCATAACGCTTTCGAATAACAAAACTGAAAAAGATGGTGTTGTATTTTTAACCAACAATTATGATGGATTTTTTCAGGTAACAAACCAAGAAAAGAAGCAAGTCTTGGATTTATTAGGCATGGAGCACCGTTTCTCACGAGCATTTGACCTAATTTACATCGAAAACTACATACATAAAATCTGCAATGAAGCTGTTATTAACGCAAATATTGATGATATTTTGCTGATTGAACTGAAAAGTACAAAAAAATACTTACCAAATAATCCAACGGGGTTTTTCTTTGGCGCAACAGAAAATGAATTTACCTTTGCAAAGAAACTCGGTGACAGATTCCGCTTTTGCTTTGTATGCCTACATCCCGATTCACTCTCGCAAAAACTAATTACCCTTCAGGAGTTGGAATCGAGAATAAAAACAAGGCGGATTCAATATCAGATTAACCTATAAGTCTTGCTCTAGGGCTTGCAAATGTTCCTTCCACGGAAATTCAAAATCTCTAACATAACCTGTAGTTGCTGCGGGTCTTGAGTACTTCGCATATAGCTGCTTCACCGTTTTTTCTGCTACAACTTCAGCCATTATTCTTTGTTCCTGAGTATAAACCTCACTCTCATCCTTATGAAATATTTGCTTTACATTCTGTATATGAATTCTATTTCTTAGTTTTCTCAGAGAATCTAAGTCTTCATAGAACCTGCTATCATCACCAAACAGTTTATACTTATTTGCTGAGGCTATACATGTCTCAAATTGATCATATTTCTTTCCCCTGATAAGATTGAGTACTTCTTTAGGTATATTTCTCAATCCTTCTGTTGTATGTCCGTATATTCTTGAATGAAAGTCATGCAACATTGCCTCAGTGATTGACGCAATAAAAATAATAATCGGCTTGCACAGCAATTGTCTTTCGATGGCATCTGCATACGAAAAATTTTTATATAGTAGGTTGAGAATCTTAAGATTATAAACAATGTTGTCACCTGTCTTAAATGTGCCAATAAAATCTGCTTTAACAGTAAACATTTCTTTGATGATTCATTCTTTGTAAACAGTGTCAGAAAACCATGCACAACTCAAATACTATTTTAACTGCATTACATAAAGATTCCATACATGCGAAAATGATTAAATTCTGCTGGCACCACAAAACAGTGTTACATAAGAATCATCTGACTCGTCATATTAGTTATTAAAAACAAACAGCTCACTTCATACAATTTTTCACCCACTCCAAAAACTCCTCACTCCCCTTTTCAATCCCCCAAAACACCACACAAGGGCATTCTGCCGGGTGCAGCTTTTTTACAGCTTCGATTACCGCATCACATTTATCATTTGTCGTTTTTAGTACAATCGCCACTTCTTTTTCTTCGCATACTTCGCAATCCCATTTATAAAAAGCGGTATGCGGCGGTAGCACATTGGCGCAAGCAATCAGCTTTTGCTCGAGCAACGTTTCGCAAATGGTTTTCGCAATATCAAAAGAGGGTACGGTTACATACCCCATTACGCAATTAGAATTAACAGGCATTAGCGCAATTCGAGGATTTCGAATTCAAAATCGCCGGCAGGTGCTTTTACTTTAACCGAATCGCCTTTCTTTTTACCAAGCAGCGATTTACCAACCGGTGATTCGTTCGAAATACGTTTTTTGAGCGGGTCGCTTTCAGTCGAACCAACGATGGTGAATTCTTCACGGTCGTCTTTGATATCTTTATTACGAATAACGACTGTTGTACCGATCTGTACGACTTTTCCCGAATGGGCTTTTTTCTCATCGATGATCTGTGCATTCTTGATCATTTTCTCGACCTCGACGATGCGCCCTTCAACAAAGGCCTGTTCGTTTTTGGCTTCTTCGTATTCGCTGTTTTCAGAAAGGTCACCATACGAAATTGCCTCTTTTAAGCGCTCGGCGACTTCGCGGCGTTTTTCGGTTTTTAGGTGCTCAAGCTCTACTTTTAAGGCGTCGAGTCCTTCTTGGGTTAATAGTACGGCTTCGTCGCGTACTTGAGTGGTGGATTTTTTGGCTGTTTTTACAGCCGCTTTTTTTGCTGGCATAGAACAAGATAAGAAAAGGGTTAATTCGGTAAGATTCGAAAGGTATCGGGGGAGATCGTTTTATTGATCGTCGTTTTTTTGAGCTTGCCTTTAAGGGCGTTTTTCTCGGCTTCGGATCCTTCGCGGATTTTGCCGCTGGTGGGGTGATCTTTCAATTTTTGCAATACTTTCGCCTCGATTTGTCGAATACGCTCACGCGTAACGCCGAATTCGCGGCCGACTTCTTCGAGCGTATGCCCGATGCCGTCTTTTAAACCAAAGCGCATTTCGATGATTTTTGCCTCACGCGGGGTGAGGTATTGCAGCATCTCTTGGATGTTCTCTTTAAGGATTTGGCGGCTGGTCGATTCGGTTGGACTGATGGTTTCGTCATCTTGGATGAAGTCGCCGAGCTTGCTGTCTTCTTCGGCTCCTACCGGCGCTTCGAGCGAGAGGATGTCTTGCGAGATCTTTTTGATATGGCGTACTTTTTTGATCTCCATATCCATTTCGCTGGCGAGCTCTTCGACCGTTGGCTCGCGGCCGAACTCTTGCGCCAAGCGGCGTTGGGTATGGGTCAGTTTGTTGATGGTTTCGACCATATGCACCGGTATGCGGATCGTTCGAGCTTGGTCGGCGATCGCCCGGGTGATCGCTTGGCGGATCCACCAGGTGGCATACGTACTGAATTTAAAACCGCGCTCGGGGTCGAATTTCTCTACCGCACGAAATAAGCCGATATTGCCTTCTTGAATCAAGTCGAGGAACGAAAGACCGCGCCCGATATACTTTTTTGCGATCGAGACCACCAAACGTAAGTTCGCCTCGGCGAGGTATTGCTTGGCGCTCATGTCTCCTTTGGTAATGCGGCGTGCCAGTTTTTTCTCTTCTTCGGCAGAAAGCAGCGGTACACGACCGATCTCAGAGAGGTACATGCGTACCGAGTCGTTGGCGATTTCAGAAAGATCGAGCATGCGACGCTTTTCTTCTTCGCTCATGTACGGGCTTTGCTCTTCTTCACTTTCTTCTTCAGAGCCATCTGCCATTTCGTTCAATTCGGCGATGTCTTCTTCGACCTCTTCTTCTAAGCCATGGCGGTCTTCGCGCATAATGGTCGAGAGATTACTCCCTTCATCTTTTTTCGATTTGCGCTTTTTCTTCTTCTCTTCTTGTTTTTTCTTCCAGATCAAATCCTCTCGTACATCTATCACCTCGATTCCGAGTTCCATAAAAAGGGTGTACACCTCGTCGAGGAGGATAACATTATGTTCGGCTTCGGGCATTGCCTTCATTAGCTCTTGTTGGGTTACAAAGCCATGTTCGCGACCTTTTTTTACGAGTTTGCGAACCGCCGGAGGAAACTTTGCCAATTCTTCTTCGGTGGGCTGTCGGATGAATGTTGCGTTCTTCTTTGCCATTAGGAGTTATGAAAATTGTGGAGGAGTTTGGTCAACTCGCTGATTTGAGTAACGATTTCTTGGGGCTGATCGGGGCTTTGCTGGAGCTGTTTTCCGAGCAGTTTGATCTTTTCGGTGATCAGCGTCATGTTCAGTTTCGATACGAGTTTTGTCAGTTCTTCGTGCCTGAGTGCGTCGGGGAACGTGCCTGCTCTTTCTTCGGTATAAAGCCCGAGTGCTCGCCATTTTTCAACTTCTGCTCCGTTTAGCTCAGACCATACGCTATCGAGCGCTAACTTTCCAGTTGAATTGTAATGATGTTCAAACACATTGTAAATTGTTTTTTCATCACAATCAGGGAGTAAATCTATCAAAAACTGTTCTTTTACGTCGTGGAAATACTCCGGCCACGAAATAACCATGCCTAATATATACTGCAACGGTGTCAGTTTTCTTTCGTTATTTTTTGGTTTTTCTCGCAGTGGCTGATGATCATTGAGTCTTTGGTATTCTCGTAACTCGGCGGTCAGCACTGTCATACTGCTGCCCAGTTTTTTAGCGAGAGAATCGGCGTGGTGTTCGCGTTCGATCTCGCGAGGAATGGCGTTTAAAATCGGCAGGAGTTCATCGAGGATCCGTTTTTTATCGGCGATCGAAGACAGATCGCGATGTAATAACGAGCGCAGTACAAAGGCATCCATATACGGTTTGCGCTCATTTATCGCCGCCAAGAATTGTTCTCTATTCTCGCGCACGGCTTCGTCGGGGTCTTTGCCACCGGGGATCGAGATCACCTCAACATCTAAATGTGCCTTGAGGGCGATAACCGCCGAACGCCGCGCTGCCGCTTGCCCCGCTTCATCAACATCGAGCGCTAAGGCAATGCTGTTGCCGGTACGCAAGATCAGCTTGGCATGACCGTGTGTAAACGCCGTACCCGAAACCGCCACTACGTTTGTAATGCCAACCGCATGGCACGCCAAAACATCGAAGTACCCTTCAACGAGGATCGCGAATTTTTGCTCGGCAATAGCATCTTTCGCAAAATGATAGCCATAAAGAATATCGGATTTTTTGTAGAGTGCGGTTTCGGGTGAGTTGAGGTACTTGGGTGCATTGGCAAAATCGCCGATGTACCGACCGCCGAACGCACAAACATTGCCGCGGGTATTCCAAATAGGGAACATGATGCGATTGCGGAATTTATCTTTCGTTGTTTTTGCCGAACTGTCTTCGGCGGTGAGTAAACCGGCTTGCAGCATTTGCTTGCGGGCAAAACCTTTTTCTACGAGGTGCTTTTCGAGCGCATGTCCGCCATCGGGGGCAAAGCCGACCCGAAATTGTTTGATGATATTGGGCGGCAACTGTCGCTGATCGACGTATTGTTTTGCTCGCGGATTGGCGTTGAGTTGTTTTTCAAAAAACACGGTTGCTTCTTCCATAATATCGAACAGCTCTTCGCGGGCTTCTTTTTTCGCTTTGGCGACCTCGGGGGTAACGGTTTGCACATTCACCCCGGCTTTTTCGCCAAGAATAGTCAGTGCCTCGCGAAAACTGCAACTCTCGGCACGCTGAATGAACGAGAAAATATCACCGCCAGAGTTACACACAAAGCACCAGGCAAAGCCTTTGTGTTCGTTAACGACCATCGAAGGGTCGTGATCATCGTGAAACGGACAGACCATTTTGAATTTGCCGGCCTGCCCGGTTGGGTGCAGCGAGCCGTAGTCTCGGCAGACATCGGTTATTAAAACGCGCGATTTGACTTCGGCTACGGCATCCAAGGAATTTTTAAAAATGATTACG
>CAZOZW010000044.1:0-6053 GCA_964584385.1 uncultured Candidatus Peribacteria bacterium | reverse complement strand
ATCAAAGCCAGATCCGGCATCTTGCCAGGTGATGCCATCGAACCCGGGTGCATTACCGTTGACGGCAACCCGAGCGCTAAGCACATTCGTACCGGTCAGGTTTCCGCCGATCGGCTCGATCTCGGCTTCGAGCACAACCGTTCGTTGTCCGCTAACTTCATATCCATCGGTTTCGCTGACATCACAGTTATCGCCAACGGCACAATCGCCGATGGTCAGTTCGATAATACCAACGAGGTTGTTATCGCTTACCGAAGCGATGATGTTGCCGCCTTGGCGCAAGCGCAATCGTTTGACATCGAACCCGCTCGCCCCCGCACCGCTGCTTTTTTGCAAGTCGACATGCATCTTGCGCAAAATTGCTTCTTGGCGGTTCGGCACATCAAGGTCGATTTTCAAAAGCTCATTGCGACTACTGAAAAGATTCTCTGGTTGTTCGGTCGATTCTGCGGCGAATAAAACGCTTTCGGTGACATAGAAAATCGGCGTAACACTATCATCAAGATCGACCTCGGCGTCACTCAAGCGGTTTCGACTGGTGTAACCACGAATGTCGTAGTCGTTATCATCGTCGGATAAGCGCACCCGAACCGCCGCACCACTTTCATTGTCGCTTAGTTGCTCAACAGCAACCGCGATAAATAAATCCTCACCGCCACGGGCGATCACCGCATCGAGATCGTTAAACCAAACCTCGCCACTGCTGTTAACAGCCGAGGTAACCGCCAGTTGTCCGCTGATCGTTTTGACCGATGTGCCATCTTGGTAAAACAGTGCCACCCGGTCGATCACCGTAAAATCATCGGCAACGTCGGGGTATAAAGCCGAGGTATCGACATTTTCGAAAATAAAGGTCAACTCACGAATCAGCGCCGGTTCACGCTGGGGTTCAAACTCAAACGCCCCGATAATCGCAAAATCATCGGAGTTTTCTTCGCCACTGACCAGCAGCTTTGTATTCGGATCATTGATCACGCGGTCGCGCGGCTTTATAGGATTTAAGATGATCACACCATCGTTTCGATCATCATTATCATCTTCGTTTTCTTCTTCGTCTTCATCAGTATCGGAATCGTCATCGGCATCAACATCTTCATCTTCATCTTCAAATGGCTCGATCACATGAAAGCGAATCCGCTCGAAAAAACGAGACCGCTCTAACTGATTACTGATGAATGACCCCGCAGTAAATGCGAAATCACTGCGCTTGGGCACGTTCGTACGTTCGATTTGTGCCGAATACGAGAACATGATGTCTTGGGGAGATTCACACTTAATAAGAAACGGGCTGAAATTCGTTGGGCTGGTTCGATCGCGCTTTTCGAGCACTTTGCACTGGCTCGGCATTACTTCTGGCGTAAACTCTTCGAACGCATCGGGGATGCGATGGATAACGATTGCCGAAAACTCGACCGGTAGTGAAACGGTAACCGTAAACGGGGTTTCGGCTTCGAGTTGATAGAATTGCCCCATCTTTTTGGCATTTTCGGCCTTAATTGTCGTAAAGCCAATATCGGCTTGGGCTGCCATCGGCATCAAACCGAATACGAACAAGGCTGTAAGGATTAATCTTTTCATGATAAATAACAAAAGAGCAACAAATATCTAATCGATTTTTTGTGCTTTCTGCAAATGAAAATAAGCGTTTGGGCGGTCAGTACGTGCAAATCGCTACAGCGGCAAGAATAGATAGTTTTTTTAGTGGTTCGCTTTTCGTTATCGGTTTTTTGTTGTTCATGGATAGTTGTTCCCTGTTCCCTGCTTTCGATACCTGCAGACTGGTGATCGATAGTTGATAATTGACGACTACGGCAGACAATGCTGCTCAGGCGCCGTTAAACGCTTGCGGGTAAAGCAGACCTGTTGATCGCCCGGCTTTAAGAATTGGTTATTACGAACCGTTGCCTCACCCCGACTTACTTCAATTCCGTTTCCTGCAAGCGGATTGCGCTTATCAGAAACTCCGGCAAGAATATTGTTCTCAATGATTATCCCATTCGGACCCCCTCGCGAAAAGAAAATCCCATTTTCGGCATCAAAGATGTAATTCCCCGATATCGTTGCAAAATCTGCCATTGAAAAGTGAAATCCTACCGGTGGTGAAAAGGGATTTCCCAGTGCCGGACAGCGTCGGTTCGTTCCACCGGGGTCGGCTTTTTTGTTGGTGCCGCGATAGCCCCACATCCGGTTATTAATAAAACGCGCCTGCCCGGCGGCGCTCCCGGCAAGGTGCTTTATATCGATCGAGTTCTCGGTACACGAACATTGTCCACTTGGCGTAAGCGCACCCGAATTGCAATCGACATACATCTTTGGGGTTGCATACATGTCGTTATCTTCAACAAGAAGCCCTTCGGTAAATACGGTGGCTCGGGTTCGCGGACGATTTTCGGTAACGCTTTGAGATGGATTATGCACTTGAATCGCGTCTCCCAAGCAGTCGTAGATCTCATTGCCGATGATCTGGGGATTCACGGTATTCCCCTGCCCTGCGGTAGCGGCTATAAACACACAGGCCGCTTCTCGATTCCAATCTAAAAATGTATCTCGCAACTTTGCAAAACGACATTTTGCGCACCTTCGGTGATGTTGAATAACGTACCGTCATTTTTTTCGAGTAAAACCCTGTTGTAGATCACGTTCTGGCTTTTACCACCAACACGAATCACCCGCCCCGTAAACCGGCGACCAGGATCGGTACCGACAATACCGCTTACCACCCAGTTGTTGGCTCCTTTCATATCGATTCCACCAATAATCACTCGCTGCGCCTCTGGCAATTTCCAAGGCATCACCTCGGTTGCACCGTTTACTGGCACTATCATTCGAGGTGCTGCTGCAGTGCCCGAAGAAGTAATACGGATGATGCCGGCAGCAGAATAATTGCCCGGCTGCACGCAAAACACCCGAAACTGCGGATTATTGATTTTGCCCCAGTCGCCGGGGGTTGCGATTGTGGTTGCATCGGCGGCGTTACAATCGGCAGTTGGGATTGCCTTCAACCCCTCGGATTCAACGGTATCACCGCCAACAGCCGCCTCGGGCTCGGGGTAGAGTTCTGGGTTGGTCGAAAGAAACGATTGCAACTGCCAAAGGTTTTCTGTGCATGCTTTATCGCGGCAACCGCAATTCCATTCTTTATTCGCCCATTGGCAGGTGTAGGCAATAACATACGCTTCTGTTGTTAAATTCAAGTTCGAGACTTGTGCCGTTGCAGAGCCAACACACCAACTGCGGTCGATTTTTTCTGAATTACAATCGAATTGAAACGCTTCCCACTGGTGCCCACGCCACACATAACCCACATCGAAGATATAAAGATTCTCAAGATTGTTTCCGACATGCACCAGTGCCGCACTGAGTTGACACTCGATTCGGATCAGTAATTCGCGAGGGTTCCGCAACATATTAAATGCCGAGCCAAATCCATTCGGAATCGGGGTTTCATGATCGATCAGTGAACAGGCGGCATCGCCGGTTGTGCCATCGGCGATTACTGTTACATTCGCCTGCACTCCTATGGCACCATCTTGAGCACTTTTTACAAAAAAGTTGTACGAGCCCGCCGGTAGCACGTTGCCGATCGGCGAAAAGGTCCCTAAAAAGCGGTTGCCATCTTGCTGCCAATTACCGGCAAGTGCGTTCATCGCCAACCAATTCCCCTCGAAATCGCACCAGCCCTGGCGATTGACTCCTTCGGTTATCGACTCATTTTCGTAGCAGCCTAAAATGTTCTGTGCTCCGTTCATCTCTACTACTGCATAGCCGTTCTCATTCGCCAATAAACTAATATTGCTTGCTGCGGCGCTAAAGTTCGGATTATTCGTGAACTGGATGCTTGGCGGCGTTTGCGCCTGAACTTCGACGGTAAATAGCAAACCGTTGATTGCAAGCATAAAAGTGCCGATTACCAAACGAAAAGCGAGCCTTGAAAATGTAATGTGCATATTTGATTGTTTTATTCATTTCATTATAACAAATAAAGGTGATGTTCACAAAAAAATCCCCCTTGTATTCCGCCTTTATAAAAGGGAGACTAGGAGAACCCTTCGGCACTTTTTAATCAAACGATAGCTTTCGCGAATATCGATCTGTAATTTAGCCGGTGCCGGTTTGAAACCGGCTCCAGATGTTTGATGACGACTTTCGTACAATGTGAAAATTCAATTAATCTGAATAATCGCTGCATAAAATACTGCATTAAAACGCAAGCCACTGTATTAATGCAGTATTTCATTAGTCAACTGAAGCAGAGTAGAGCATCTGCGCTGAAGCATCATTTGTACCGTGCCCCTTGAATATTCGGTGCGGAGCAGAAAGATTGCCCCTTATTTCTGTTGGATGGATTTTTTCTTTTTATAATGAATACTGATGTGGTAGATTACTCACGATATATTCAAGTGCCCGTAGTTCGCCGCGGCGAACAGTCGGCTCATAACCATCACACTGATCTGTACATTCAAATCCTCAACGACAATCACATCCTTACCATCTTTCGGGCCCGTAGCTCAGTGGTTAGAGCAGTCGGCTCATAACCGATTGGTCACTGGTTCAAATCCAGTCGGGCCCACCACTTCCGCTTTGCGAGACTAGATTCGAGAAACTAGAGTCGAGATTCGAGAATCTAGTGAAGTAAACCATTAACAATTATTGACTATTTTGAGTAAAAAAAATCTTTTCTCATAAGTATATTTGCTATCTCACAGAGGTAAAATACTACACTTAAGCGTAACCCGCCGCCTAAATGTAGTACTTTTACGATTTCTGAAACAAATAGATCAACATGATTTCGAGTAAAACAAGAGATTTTTATACCGCTGATGCTAGATGTGACCGATGAAAATGCGAAGGATTATTTGCGGCTGATTGTATAAAAGCGCTTGTGTTTCTATTGACATGAAAAATCTTAATATGCATAATATACTCCATTTTTAAAACACATGGGTTCAACCAGTTTATTTGAGAATCAGATGATTGAAGCTGAAAAATTTTTAGAATCATTCGGGTCAGAAAGATTGGGTTCAGATTTGAAAGCATCTGCAGCTGCTTTACTCAAGTTGAAGAACATGGCTAAATTCCAGCTCGAAACCACTCTTTGTAGTGTTGTATTGCTATCTTTGGATGATGCCGACTACGAAAGGCTACAACGGAAAATCGACTCGTTGATCGATAAAAATCGCCAAGATTTTATAAACCAAGGCTTAGAGTTGCCAAACTAAACTCCTCAGCTTATCGCTTAAACTTGCACAAACCGGTGGATATTCTGTGTTATCATTTTTGCAGGAACTATAAAAGTAGAACATGGCTCGCGATAAAGCCAATACGAAATCCTAGGTTCGAGATGGAGGTTACGGCAAAGATGAAGGATTAAGGAGAATTTTGTTCATCTTCTTTCTGTAAAACGACAATAATCAACAAGAAAGAAAGAATTGGAAACATCATGGAACCGATACGAGATTCTAGAAACCAGATTCTAGATTCGAGTAACAGGTCCCGCTTTGCGGGAATGGTGGCCGGGGGCAGAATTGAACTACTCCTCCGAGGCGGAAGGATTTTCAGTCCTCTGTCTGCCGCGGCAAACTACCCGGCAGCGATTGTTCGATAAGTCGTCTGATATAATCGCGACCTGCCCCTGTTTTCAGTATTTTTTCTCTTCTCAGGGCTGACGATTTATCGATGTGGTGTTCTTTGTGCAAAACTTGCCATGGTCCACGCGAACGAGTCCAGCCTTTCTTTTTGCCTTCGGTATTATTGTGTTCTCTAAGTCGCCTTTCAAAGTTGCCCGAACATCCGACATAGGTCTTGTTCTCGGGGTTTATCAACACATAAACAGTGTACATCGTCGTAAATGAAGTGGTGGCCGGGGGCAGAATTGAACTGCCGACACGAGGATTTTCAGTCCTCTGCTCTACCACTGAGCTACCCGGCCAAGGGTTAGAAATGTTAATGAATCTTTTGGCTTTTAAGGACTTTTCAGTCCTCTGTCCGCCGCGGCGGACTACCCGGCCAAGGGTTAGAAATGTTAATGAATCTTTTGGCTTTTAAGGACTTTT
>CAZOZW010000043.1:11054-15449 GCA_964584385.1 uncultured Candidatus Peribacteria bacterium | reverse complement strand
GGCAAAGTCGGCTGCAGTTGCGCTGCCTGGCACAAAACCAATTCCGCCACCGACGATCTCACGCACTAGTATATCGGTGCGTTCGGTATTCCCTTGTTCTGATAGTGCTTTTAGCTCTGCAAAGCTGTTTTCGCCGAGCATGGTTTTGCACAGCCCTAAAAAAGTACCGCCGCCCACTCCTGTGCCGCCCACATGATCGATTATCTTATTTTTAACCGAAACGCAGCAGGTGCCGGTACCAAGCGAGCACGCTAAGATGTCATCCATTCCAGTTAAATGCCGGGCACCGGTTCCAATCGCTTCAATCTCCGAAACCATTGCCACGGGAATATCGTGATGGGTTTTATTGAAGCGGCGATGGTGACCACCGGTTAAAATCAGTTGCGTAGTGGTCGATCGATCGAGATCTGCCTTTTTTAAAATATCACCAAGGTCACTTTTATCGACCTCGTGCGAGCCAAAAGTTTTGATATGTCGATAATCATGCTTTGTAAAAAACTCCAGAATATCAACTGTAGAGCCGCCCAAATCGATTACGATGTTCATGAAAACCGTAGGAAAGGTTTTTGGCTTTTATAATTGCACAAAGCGCAAAAATTTGTAAGGATTCTTTGCGATTTAGTAGATTTTCTCATGAACGAATTTTTCTCAGATTTAGTGGCTTGGAGCCCAGGTACACCAGACATGGGTGTTAAATTTTTAATAGCTGCGGCAATACCTGCAATATTATTCGCTGCTTTTTTAATCGCCCCAAAAATTCGACGTAGTACGAATAATAAAGCTCTTAAAAAAGTCTTGGCCCGTAGCCGCATGGGCTTACTCGGCTTTTCGATCACCTTGTTCTTATATTTATGGATGCGACTTGAGGCGGTGCCAATGCTCTCGATGCGTTTGTGGTATTGGCTGATCTTACTCGGATTGCTGATCTGGCTTATCTGGAAGATAACCCTGTACAGAAAAATCCGACATAGAATCGTCCGTGCCGAGGAGCGAAGAAAGGCAGGAAAATAAATCGATTTAAAAAAAAGGAGACATTAAAGCGTGTGATTACGCCTTAATGTCTCTTTTTTTGGTCAACTATCAACAAATAGTTATAAGATATCAGGTCGCAGATAATATGTTGTAACGAGTTTGAGCCACGGAATATGGAGCAAGGAATATTTCGTATTCAATACGATTACTTCTAAACAACTGATGTTCCAGCGAGCAGAACCTCGGTTGCCTTGTCTGCCGGTCGCGGTACTTTGTGGAATAAATCCATTTCACCGAATAGAAAAGGCATCACCCGTTTTTCGTGTTTGAGGTTTTTTGTACCATTGAAAGCCGAGCGCGTATTTTTTAGCAGTGAATTAGTGACGGGCTTTTTGAGTTACTCATCTCAATCATCTACGAAACATTCATCTACCGCCTCATGTATTACTGAAAAATCGAAGCCGCGACTCTGCAAAAAACGCTGTAGTTTTGCTTTTTGCTTGATGGTGTCTTCACCGGCTTTAAGAGTTTGCTTTTTCGTTTGCGCAAGTGCTTTCGCGCGATCGATCTCGGTTTCGATGTATGTTTCGCAAACTTCGTCGATCGCATCGTGCGGGGCGCCTTTTTGCATCAGTTTTTGCCGCAGTAGAAAAAGACCAATTGGCTTGCGTTCAAGCGTGTAGCGGGCAAAGTCGCGAGTGAGCTGCTCATCATTAAGCATGTTCAGTTGAGTGAGCTGATCGAGAATCTCATCAATCTCATCGTTCGATTGTTCGGGAAATTTTTGTTTTAGGGCTTGATCGAGTTCCTTTCGAAAATACGGACGAATGCCGAGAAGAAACAAGGCTCGATGGTAGATCTTTTGATTCATTGTGTACTGATTTTGGCAGAAAACGGCGCTTTGTGCAAAAAATGTGCACACAAAAATCCAAACAAAAAAAAATTAAAAATAATGGTCATATACATCAATTATTTGGCTTTAGGTCTGGCAATATCCGAATACATAAAATGTTCAAGAGGGGGGAGAAAAAGATGAAATCGAGAAAAAAATTTGCACGTTAATAATCAGTTCCATAGAATGAGGATTGTTGACGATTCGCCAGAAGTAATTGCAAAGCAAAACGCCTTTGTTTCAAGCGAATTAAAATACACTCTGTTGTACTTACGATGGCCAAAGAAATGATCATTACCGGAATTGATATCGGAAACCAAAAGATCCGCACGATCGTGGCGGTTTTGGAGCCGGAAAAAAAGGAGCCACATATCATCGGTGTCGGTATTTCGCCATCGTTGGGGTTGCGCAAGGGGATGGTGGTGGATGCCGAAGAATTGACGAACAATATTTCAGCCAGCCTAGAAGATGCTGAACGGATGAGTGGCGTGCCGATCAATCATGTCTTTGTCGGTATTAGTGGGGCACATGTCGAATTCACTGCCTCGCGCGGAGTGATTGCGGTTGGTGGCAAAGAGATTACCGAAGCCGAAGTCGAACGGGCGCAAGAGGCGGCAGAGGCCGTTTCGTTACCACAAAACCGATATCGATTGCGCACCTTGCCACGCGGCTATGCCGTCGACGACCAGGTGGGGATTAAAAACCCGGTCGGTTTATCGGGGATTCGCCTTGAGATCGATGCTCACATTATTTCCGGTCAAAAGCAGATCGTAGAAAACATCGAACGCACCGTGCAGCAAGCCGGGGTAGATGTCGATGATTTGGTGCCGGGGTTTTTGGCGGCGAGTGAGGCGGTATTAACCCGACGGCAAAAGGAGCTGGGGGTGGTTTTGATCGATATTGGTGCCGATTGTACGAACGTGGTGGTGTATGAAGAAGGAGTCATCCTTCATTCGGCGGTTATCCCCGTTGGCGGGAGTAGTATTACTAACGATATCGCAATCGGTTTACGCACATCGATCGATACTGCTGAGAAGATAAAAATCGAGTATGGAACAACAATGCCCGAAGAAGTTCGTGAAACCGAGATGATCGATCTTTCGTTGATCTCGAAGATCGATACGCAGAAAGTCGTAAAAAAGCATCTTGCCGAAATCATCCAAGCACGTATTCACGAAATCTTCGTACTTGTAAAAGATGAACTCCGTAATATCAAGCGCGACGGAATGCTACCTGCCGGAGCGATTCTGACCGGCTCTTCGGTAAAGATGAGCGGGGCGATAGATGTTGCCCGCGAAGTATTGGGCTTGCCGGTGCAAATCGGCTTTCCGCAAGGGGTTTCGGGGGTAATGGATAAAATCGATGATCCGGGTTTTGCCACTGCCAGTGGCTTGGTTTTGTGGGGTTCACGACACGAACCGGTGAGGTATGGCCTAAAAATGCCAGATTTCGGAAAAGCAATCGGCTCTGTAGGAAACTTCTTTCGCAAGCTGTTGCCATAATGAAAATCGTCCCATTGCTTTCGGCTAAGGAAATACACCAAAAATTCGAAGAGATGCGGGTCGACCCGATGGCGATCGAGATCATGCTCGATAAATTCCAGTTCTTGATCATTGAGGTTGAGAGAGTACGGAACTATCAAGCAAATATCATCAAGCAAGAAATGCTGGTGATCGGTGGTGAGGCGGCGGTGGATCAAGAAACAATATCGTGCAAAGTGGAGTACACGCCAATGCTGCTCTCGGGAACAAAAAAGACATTTCGAAAGCTGCTAGAGCGCTTACGGCATTATAACAACGAAGAGCTTAATTCATTTGTCGATGACCTTGCTGAAGCCTTAGCAAAATCATGAATATTCATTTTTTAAACACATCATGTCTGATGCAAATCTGAAAAAAATTTTTTCCGGCTCACCGGTGCAAAGCACCAAAAACGCCAGCGAAGTCACGCCAGACCTCGCCCCAAATGCTTTAATACGCGTGATTGGAATCGGTGGTGGCGGGAATAATGCGATCAATCGCATGATTGAAGCACGCATTGAAGGAGTTGATTTTATCCAACTCAATACCGATGCGCAGGCACTTTTTCACTGCGCGGCAAAGAAAAAGATCAATATCGGAAAGGGGACTACAAAAGGTCTTGGCGCGGGCTCTAACCCCGAGGTTGGCAAAAAATCTGCCGAAGAATCTCTCGAAGAGATCCGGAACTCGATCGAAGGCGCCGATATGGTATTCGTTACCTGCGGTCTTGGTGGTGGTACCGGTACCGGTGCAGCACCGGTGGTGGCAGAGTTGGCGCGTGAGATGGGTATTCTGACTGTTGGAATCGTTACAAAGCCATTTTCGTTCGAAGGCGCACAACGTCGACAGAAATCACTCGATGGTTTAAAAGAGCTCGAAGACCGGGTCGATACTTTGATCACCATTCCAAATGACAAGATATTATCGATTATCGACAAAAAAACACCGCTGACCGACGCCTTTACCATTGTTGATGATGTGTTGCGTCAGGGCATTCAGGGAATCTCAGAC
>CAZOZW010000043.1:7713-11044 GCA_964584385.1 uncultured Candidatus Peribacteria bacterium | reverse complement strand
ATCACTACTCATGGCTTGATCAATGTCGACTTTGCCGACGTAAAATCGATCATGCAAAATGCCGGTTCGGCATTGATGGGAATCGGCTTTGGATCTGGCGAGAACCGTGCGGCCGAAGCTGCCAAAGCGGCGGTCGATTCACCGCTGTTGGAGCTCTCGATCGATGGCGCAAAGGGTATTCTCTTTAACATTACCGGTGGACACGATCTTTCGATGTTCGAGGTCGACGAAGCGGCACGAATCGTTACCGAAGCGGCCGACCCCGATGCGAATATTATTTTCGGTGCCGTGGTGAACGAAGCGTTTACCGGAGAGGTAAAAGTAACCGTAATCGCCACCGGGTTTGAAAAAGGTATAAATGATGCTGCCGAAGACCAAGGAGTGCGCCGTCTCGGCAGAACGAATATGATGGGAAATGCGCCGAGCATTCAGCCAAATAAAGAGCGAAGCAACGAAACCGACCTCGAGGTACCGGCGTTTATGCGCAAATCGTTGAATAAATAGAGTGATCTTTTCTGATAATGAAACCCGGCATGCGTCGGGTTTTTTTGTTTGTTTTTTCTTCAACAAAAACATGCTACCATGCTGGTTGCGCTAGTATATAATTGCATGCAACCTCACGAAGAGCTTCTTGAACTCCGTCGTAAAACCCTTCATCTCATAATTGGTGTGGTGGTGGCTGCTTTGCTATGGGTGCGATGGGTTGATGGGATTTTTCTTCTCTCGCTTGCTTTCCTCACGCTTGGAGTTTGTCTATTCATCAAAGAGAATGCCGAGCGTCATGTGCCGCTCTTGAAACGTGCATTGCATGTATTTGAACGCGAGCACCAAATCGAGAGTTTTCCGGGAAAGTCGGCAATCTTCTTCTTTTTTGGTTGCGCTACGGCAGCTCTTTTGTTTCCGCGTGATGTTGCCGTTGCCGCAATCATCATCTTGGCATTCGGCGATACGATCAGCAATCTGGTCGGGCATCATTTCGGCAGGATCAAAACCCCGTTCCATCCGATTAAAAACATTGAAGGCCCAATCGCCGCGATTATCATCTCGTCACTAATCGCCAGTTTTTTCATAGATCTGCGAGTGGCATTTGCTGGCAGCCTCTTTGCGATGATCCTCGAGTTTCCCGATATTAAGATCTTTGGTTATCGACTCGATGATAACCTGATTATCCCGATCAGTTCGGGGTTTTTTATGGTGATTGCGCAATATTTTTTGTAAATACTGAATTGAATCTGGTTTTTTATCAGTAAAACGGGTATACTAATAAAAAAATCAAATGGACGATCAGACCAAAGCCAAAATACAACAGGCAATTGCCCTTGAGGTTGAAAAAGGAAGAACCGATGAGCAGATTTTGCAATTGGCTCAACAAGCCGGTTTGGATGCAACCGTAGTTGCCGAGGAGCTCAAGGCATTCCGCAACCAAAAAGGCCCGAAGCGTTTTATTAAGCCGGCTCTTATAACTCTTATTGCGACTGGTGCCATTGGAGGTGGCGTGTGGTTTGCCAATGCATATTTAATCGAATCACTGCACGATGATGAGTTGATCGATCCGATTGTGGCGAAAGAGCAACCGAGCGAGGACGACAATGAGATACCAAAAGATGAACCAAATCCTGACAAAATTGTGGATCCTGCGGTAACAGATACACCGATTCCCGAAGTTAAAGATGGCAGCCCAGCAGCTCCCGGCACTGCAGATACCCCGGGTACACTCCCAGAATCTGACCTGACAGATGAGCCAATTGCGCCCGGTGGCGAACCGGTTGAGCCGAATGCGGATGAAGAAGTGGTTACGCCTCCTGAACAAACACCGGATGATAACGAAGGTTTAGAGCCCTCTGAGTTGCAAAAGCCCGAAGCAGTAGAGTTCTTTGTCGGTCTGGCAGAGATATTTCCGTTACCAGGTGCCGGTCAATTCTCGGTCTCATTCCAAGAGAGCGGAATCCTGATCGCTAATCCTCAACAGGATGCATTGCTTTTTACCCCGATCAAAGAAGGAGAAACGGTATTAAATATCGTTCATCGGAGAACGGGGCAAAAACTCTCGTATCCGATAAAAGTCTTGCCCGAACAGGGGAGTAGAAGAACGAGGGAATTAAGCCTTACTATCGGCGAAAGAGAGATCATCAACGATTTTTCCGACGCTGATATCGAACTGACAACGAGAAACAGTAATGTTATTTCGGTCGAAAAGGGAAGAGATAACCTTGTAATAATTACTGCAAATGAACAGGGGGTAACAAATTTCAGTGTAGCCGAACCCGAAAAACAAAGAACAACAGTGTATGTGGTCGAAGTCGAATAATCTCTGCTACTCACATTCACTCAGTGCGGCTAATGTGGCGAGTGGCTGGGTTCCTGTCAATACGGTGTCATCTGCGAATTTCCAAGTGGGGTAACCGGTTACACCTTCTTGCCGACAGATCTGCCTTTCTTCGTCGCAATCGACAAAAGTGATCAAGTCCATTTCATCGCCGAGGAGGCTTTTTTGGTTATTGCAATGGGTGCACCAAGTCGTTCCGTAGAATATCGCGCCGGCATCATTCAGGCATTGCCCGAGTGTACGATTATTCGCTTCAACTGCGCTTGCTAATTCGCCGACTGTTCTCGTACTCGAGGTCATCGACTCTTCTTGTGTAAAAATCAACTGTGCCATTTCACCGCGTGATAACTGATGATTCGGATCGGAGCTGATATTCGTGAGTAAATCTTTGGTTTCGGCAAGAGTCATATAAGGGGTGTACCATTGCCCGGTGGCAGGAAGGATGTTTTCGCCATACGCTTCAAAAATAATCTTGAGGCCTTCGGCGAGAGTAACATTATTGGTTCCGCCAAATGTGCCGTCGGCGTAGCCGTTAATCACCTCTGTTTGTTTTGCCACACAGATGTAGGGCGTAAACCATTGGTCTGTGGCAACATCCGGAAAAAAGTCGCTATCGATGCAATCTGAGCGTTCGGTTTCGGTGGTAGTCGCCCCCATGATGATCTTTGTGAATTCATAACGATTGATCTTGCGATCGGGCTGATAGGTTCCATCGGGATAGCCGTCGACATAATTTCTTTCTTTTACGTATTCGATCGCGTTTGCGAAGTCGGTCTCATCACTCACATCTTGAAATACTGATGCAGCTGCTTGGCTGGCAAAGATACTGCCAAAAACAATGACTGAGAATAATAAAGAACTATGTTTCATATAAAGAGATATTACCACTATGTATACTTGCTATTCTTCGTAAAAATAGCAAGCTTTTCGCTTATTAATAGTGAACTAGCGAAGCGCTTTCATCATCTCTGTGCGTTGTCGAATCAATTCTCCGGTGCCAATATC
>CAZOZW010000043.1:275-7634 GCA_964584385.1 uncultured Candidatus Peribacteria bacterium | reverse complement strand
GTGTCGGCAACGGCGGTAAACGCAATAGCACGCGAACCAAGCAGACTGAGCTGATTGTTCTTAAGCTCAATGCTGCCAAAAAATGGCGTCACGTTTTCGGGAATCTTGCTGATATCGAGTTCAACGGGTACATTCTTCGCCGGATTTTCGGGGTAGCCTTCGGGTACGATATATTTACAAACCGTCGCCTGTTCTAAAAATTCAACTTCAAGCGCATGCAGCGTACCGTGCCACATCGCATCGCAAATATCGTAAAAGTCGGTTGCTAAAAGCGGCAGTACATTGAGCGATTCGGGGTCGCCGAAGCGTGCATTATATTCGATCAAGCGAACACCTTTGGCAGTTGCCATAAAACCCCCGAAGACGATTCCTTTGTACACCTCATCGCATTGAGCTTGCAGCGCACCGATTGTTTTCATGGTAATCTCTTTGGCGGTGGCAATGTCGGCTTCGGTTAAAAACGGCAGGCTCTGATCGGCATCACTCACCGTGCCCATGCCGCCAGTATTGGGGCCGGTGTCACCGGCGAAGGCGCGTTTGTTGTCTTGCACGATCGGCATCGGGATCAGCGATTTACCGTCGACGAAGAACATGAGCGAAAACTCCTGCCCAACCAGTTTTTCTTCAATCACCACTTTGCCGGCTTCTTTTAGGCACTCGCTGGCATATTTCAAACCATCTTGAATCGTAGCAAAATGGTCGCCTTGTACATGAACCCCCTTTCCTCCTTTTAGCCCATCGTATTTTACGACGATCTCGCCGCATTGCTCGGCGAACTCCTCCATCCCTTCTTCGTCGAAAAATGTTTTGTAAAGCGGGTTTCCCGGAATATCATATTTTTTTATCAACTCACGGGTAAAGCTTTTGCTGCTTTCGAGCCGCGCCAGGCTTTTGGTTGGGCCGATGCACGGAATGCCGAGTTCGCGTATTACATTCGCCATGCCGGCGCCGATCGGGTCGTCGGGGCCTAAAAATACCATGTCCGGTTTTTCGCGAGCGGTAAAATTCCGTACTGCTTCGGTATCCATTGCATCGCCGACTTCGACTTTTGTCGCCATTTCGTTGATACCCGGGTTTATATGCGCCCCAAAATTGACGATTTCGGGTTTATGACTACTGTTGGCAAAGGCCATGCATATGGCGTGTTCGCGGGCTCCGCTTCCTAAAACCATTATCTTCATATTTTCAAAGTTATATTTTCGATGGTGATTATTGCACATTCAGTTTGAGATGTCATTTTAAAAATTAGATTATTTTTATGATTTCGCTTGTGTGGTCATTTCTTGCATAATCGCATCCGACAACACATATCTTTTTCTTGATTACTTTTAAAAATACTACATTAAGCTGCAATTCTCTGTTTAAATGTAGTATTTCGATGGCAATTCACACCCTTCACCGCTTGTGTCATTGCGCTGTGTCCGCTGAAGTTCGCGGGGAGGGGGAGGCAACGAAGCAATCTCGATCACAGATGTTGAACAGTTCGGAGGATCGAGATGAGAACTAATATTCTAATCAACAATAGTCATATCTCGGTATCTATATCAATATGCCCAGCGCTTGTTAGTATGAGCGACGATCAGAAGCTACTCCGATGGCAGGGAGGCTCATCTTGATTCTTCTCTGTTTTCTATTCACCGAGTAGTTGATGCCATACGAATTTCGGCAGCAAATCCCAGTTTTCTTCATGCGGAACAAGAACATATGCGCGCAGATTGTTCCCTAGTGGCAGCATTTTACTTTCGAGGATGTTTTTCGTACTCATCACCACCGAGTGCTTCACGGTATATTCGCGCGCTTGCCAAAATAATCGTGCCCCTTCGTATACTTCTAGATCGGTAGAAATAAAACGACCGATCACCGGCGCTATCGCGGTAATCGCCTCGAATGAGTTTTTTGAGAGGAGTTTTCTGCGAATTGCTTTTAAGAGCAGTTGCTGACGCTCGGCCCGTGAAAAATCACTGGTGGTTGCGCGTGAGCGTGCCACTCGCAGCGATTCAATACCACCAAGCTGATACGTTCCACGAGCATAGAACAAGGTGCCTTCTTCGCCATTATCGATCGTTTTGTAGCTGGGATCGATCAGTGGTTCGTTAAATGTGTACTGTATGCCGCCAAGGGCATCAACCAACTCGGCGAACGCCATCATGTCTACTAGAGCATAGCTTTCGATTGGTTGGCCGAGTAGCTGAGAGATTTTTTCCACAAAGGCATGTATGCCATAAGCTGCATAAAACGAGTTGATCTTGCGGTTATCGACCCAGAGATCACGAGGGAGAGAAATGGTGGTAATGCGCTTTTTGTAGTGATCGATCGAGACGAACATAATGGTATCGACATTGCCACCGTTTTTCCCGAGCAGAAGCGTGTTGTAACGTGGTTTATCGTCGGCGGATGCGGTTTCGATCTCGGCTAATAATTCATCGTTGTTCTGCTCTTGGTTTTGTTTGGCGGTAGTAATACGACTTGTCAGTTTTGCAAGATCGATAATCGTTTCTTGCGCTAAGAGATTCATCTTCACCGATGTTTCCACTTCGTCGTAGTAGAGTTCGGCAGCAGTATTTTCTCCTGTTATCAGCCTGATTCCGTTGTTGCCGAATCCTTCGAGTCGGTAATCGAATTCGGCAAGATACTGTTTGAGTTCAGGGCTTTTAAGCATTTGTTCGATTTGCTCGGGTGGTAAGTTATTTTCCAAATCCGATCGAGCTTCGGCGATGTTTTGCAAAAGAGCTGTATCTTCGCGGAGGATGAACGTGTGAAAAGCTGCTAGAAATTCTTCATCTAAACTCTTGTTCGCGAGATCTGCACTCGCCAAATCCGGAAAGTATTTGCTGCAGCCAATTTCGGGAAGATACAAATAATTGCGCATCGTGTTGGTCTGTTGGCACGAATCGAGCAAAAACCCCTGCGCCGAATCGACCTGCATCATCAAGGTTCGGTTTTGCCTACCCAGTTCGCTAATCCGCGATTCGAGCGTACGCATCTCACCTCGCCAAGAGAGCACGAACGATCCGATTGTAAAAAGCAGTATCAATATCAAAAATCGTTTCAACCATTTTGAAAGCGGCCCCGTCGGTTTTATCCAGTTAAAGAATCTGCGCATCTCCTGCAAAAGGGTAATGAGTATGATTTGTAACAATTTACAAAGTTTTTTAAAAGATAGAAACGCGGTTCGCTGGTAAAAAATCTGTCATTTCACTATAATGAAGTGATTTTATAATCGATGCGGATTCACTCTCTCACCATCATCAACTGGCGTTCGATCAGCAAATTGGAGCTAGCCGTTAAAAAACCACTGATTCTGATCGGGAAGAATAATCATGGAAAATCGAATGTATTGTATGCTTTTTTGTACTTGGCAAATGCCTATGATGCAACTACCGATGATTGCCGGAACAATGCCAAGAAAACCACAGTGCGCTGCGAAATAGAGCTTTCAAAAGATGAACAAAAAAAGTATTCAAAGTATAAAACATCGAGCAATTTGTTTATTCTTGAAAAAACGTTCGATCGCACGACAGGTGAATCGAAATACACCTTGAACAACAAACCGATTACCGATTTCGACTTTTTTGCGGCAGTGAGTTTCGAAGTAGGAATAGGGGATTCCCCTTCGAGCGACGAGGCGATCAATACCTTGCTCGGAAACCTGATCGACCTGATCGAAAGCCATGTTTCAAAAACCCGTCAGCGAGCTTCGATCAACCGCGTGGCGCGTGATCTTTCGCTTGGTGTTGCCGACTGGGGCGTAAATGCAGCGGTGATCGATGACGGAAGAGTATCGCCCAAAATTGAATTCGTGATTGCCAATGATTCGATCTCGGCGGCGCTGCGAAAACAAATGGGGCTGCGCCGCGCGCTTTTAAAAGCTTTGCTCGAAGTGTTTGCCAATACTGCGCAAATGCTCGATCTTCAACTCGATAACACATGGCTGTTCATCGAAGAGCCCGAGCTGATGATGCATCCGCAAGCGCAACGCGAAATGGCGTTTAATATTAACTTGCTCGCCGATTGCGGCATGAATATCATCTTTACCACGCACTCCAGTTTTTTTATCGATCTTAGTCGTTCGCCGTCGCTTTGCATCATCGAGAAAAAGTCTGAAAAAGCCGGTTCAAAAGCGATGCAATACACCAAGCATTTGTTCAGCGGCAAAGCGGCGAAGAAAAAATTCAACATGTCGTATTGGATCAACCCCGACCGCGGCGAACTGTTTTTTGCGCGCAAAGTCATTTTAGTAGAAGGGCCGACCGAAAAAGTGGCGTTGCCAAAACTCGCCAAAAAAGCCGGCTTTTCGGCACGCGAAACCACCATCATCGATTGCGCCGGCAAAACGAACATGGCGATGTACATCACCTTAATGAATCGCTATAAAATACCGTATGTGGTGATTTTCGACCGCGATCATCAAAAATACCGAAGTGCCAATGGTAAACGCTTTTCAACCGAGCAATCGAAAACGATCAGTCGCAAGATCAACCCGAAATTCGGCAAAGTGATAGAATTTGTCAACGATATTGAAGAAGAACTTCATATGCCCGGAGCGAGTCGCAAGAACAAACCGTTTACGGCGTTGAATTGGATCAATGACCAGCGGTTTGTGATTCCGCCGAGGTTGTTGCAAAAGTTGGCGGTGATATTTGCGGAAAGGAGGTGAGATGTTCATTGGTTGGTTGTGGTGTACGATTAGAGAGGAGAATAATGGTTTTGGAGGGATGAGATACGAGATATGAGATATGAGATAAGAATGCACCTTGTTAGATCGTAGATAAAGTTTGGTGTTGGTTTTTCATTGGGTAGGATTTTGAAGGGGTGGTGAAAATACCGGGTCTTTTAATCGTATCCAATTTAGGTACTGTTGACATATGTGCTTTTCGATCAGAGATTCTCAGATTCCTTGCGAAAAATTTTGAGTTCGACGATTAAATGCCAAAGTATTTTTGAGGAGAAGTCGGAATTTTGGAGTTGAATATGTGGATTTATGGCGGAAATTGACATATGTCAACAGTGCCTAGTACGGATTCCAAGTACAATTCATGTGATAATCCATGCTTTGGTAAAATCCTGAATAGACGATTCGATCAGATTTCCAAGTTTTATTGTTATTACATTTTAGTAGGTTATAGCGTAGTTTCACGCTTTAGTCTCCTTTTCTTCTCGTTCATCGGTAAAAAGTCTGCACGATTCCATAAAACATCGCCAGACCCCGGTATTTTTTGCGTCTTCATGCTGTAAAAGCTTGGCGCACGAATACCGATTCTTGAAATGTCTGCAAAAAACCGGGGAAGCAAACACAGACGCCTTAAAGCATCACAGGTTGATACTCATGTGATTTACGAGGTTCTAATACAATAAGAAACCAGCTAGCCGCCTCCCCGGTTTTTTCTGGTGGGAAGTGGGTGGGGAAAAATACCGGGGTCTCTTAAGCGTAATCGATTGGTACGAATGCCAGCTTTCGTTTATTTGTGCGGAGCTCACCAACATCGTTGCCGGAGCCGGTCTTCCGAAGATGACCTGATATAAATATTTCTTATCAACGCGAGTATCGGGATCTTTTGTTTTGGGATAATCTCTGTTCGCGTGGAGCAATCAAATGACTTTGCCGTAAACCGGAAAGAATTTATTAAAGCGCACTCTTGCGCCTAAATGTCTTCTTTTTTTTACATCATTCCTTTTTTATCTATTCAATAAAACTCAACCGTTTCAACAAATTCATCAAAAACCTCATCGATTATTGATTGATCCACTAAGCTAAAAACTTGGTGTAGGAGATAGACGTATCGCGGGTTGCCGTCGCGTGTATGTTCTACATAGAGAATCCGAACAAGCTCGCGCCCTATAAAGTCATCAGCAGTTATAAAACCCCTATGCTCTCCAAAGGTTTTTTCTATGTATATGTCTTCGCTGCCATTAGCCGTGCTTTCTGCTCGATTTTTATAGAACAGATCAAGTTGGTTGAATGTATCTCTGTTATGAGATTCCTTTTGCAAAATATATGGGTGTTTCAGTTGTAAACCGATTGGCATGTATAACGACCGCTCTTCATCCCAATACATGAATGTGATAGTTTTTTGCAAAAGCCCCTCTGGCTGCAGTTCTTCGAGAATTCTGAAGTTGTCCGGGCAGCTGAAAGAAATAGTTTCGTCTTGGTAAAAACAGCTTTGAGTTGTATTGGTTATCGTTTTTTGAGGTTTTACTTCTGATGGAACATATAATTCCATTAAAAAAGGAATAAAAGAGAGTAGACCATAATCACTCGTGTTTTTTTCCTGTTCAACTGTATGGAGGCTCTCGCCTGTGTCTGCATCGAATTTTTCAGTGGCAATTGCTGCTGATGTGAAAAATATGAAAAGAAGAATAAATGCCATTAACTTGTTGGGCATTTGGTTTAAATTGTTACTTGCCATTTTCATTAATAATTATGCATACATTATGGTAAAGATATCAAAAACGCAAAACGTCAATGGAACACGTTGTACGAGAGAGACTAGCTACAAATCTTTTTGGTGCGGGTAATTAGACACCAGATCCTGTACATTTGTAGTTGTGCCGAAGTCGTTGCTCTTGTTTCTCAAAAGAAGACATTAAGGCGCACTCTCGCGCCTTAATGTCTTCTTTTCTACTTCAAAAACGCATTCACCGCTTCGCCCACGGTTCGTACCGGTACCAGTTCTAGCTTGGTTTTTAGTTTGCTCTTTTGCACCGCCGGTATTACCGCTTTGGTAAAACCCATTTTCTCGCCTTCGTTCAGGCGTTTGTCGAGCTTTGTAACCGAACGCACTTCGCCCGAAAGCCCAATCTCGCCGATGAACATGATAGAATCTGGCAACGGTTTTTTAGCGCGTGAGCCAGCAACCGCTATGGCGATTGCAAGATCGGCGGCGGTTTCGGTTATCTTCAGCCCACCGACGATATTCGCAAAAACATCGTAGCTGCTCAGCTTAACGCCGGCGTGCTTTTCTAAAACCGCCAGTAATAATGCCAGGCGCTGTAAACCAACGCCGCTCGCCGAGCGTTTTGGTAAGCCAAAGGCGGTTGGTAGGGTAAGCGCTTGCAGTTCAACCAAAAACGGGCGCTGCCCTTCAATCGTCGGAAAAATCGTTGAGCCAATGGCTTGTGGTAACCGCCCTTCTAAAAACGCCGCCGAGGGGTTTTGCACTTCTTGCAGGCCGTTTTCTGCCATTGCAAAAACACCGACTTCACTGGTTGATCCGAAGCGATTTTTCAGCCCGCGTAAAATCCGCAGTTCGTGGTCTTCTTCGCCTTCAAACTGCAATACGGCATCTACCAAATGCGCTAAAAGCTGGGGCCCTGCCATTTCGCCCCCTTTGTTAACCTGCCCGATTAGTAAAACCGGTG
>CAZOZW010000043.1:0-258 GCA_964584385.1 uncultured Candidatus Peribacteria bacterium | reverse complement strand
TTGGCAAACTGCCCGCCGAAAAGGTTTGTACCGAATCGACCACCACCAGGGCTGGGTTTACGGCGGCTGCGGTCGCGAGAATATCTTCGACATAAAAGCCGGCGCTGATAATCACATTCTCGGGTTTGCCGCCTAGGCGTTCGGCACGTGAGGCGACTTGAAATGCCGATTCTTCGCCCGAGACGATCAAAACGGTTTTGTTCATATCTGCCTTGGCAATGTTGAGTGCGCTTTGCAGGGCAAAGGTCGATTTGCCAA
>CAZOZW010000042.1:0-15571 GCA_964584385.1 uncultured Candidatus Peribacteria bacterium | reverse complement strand
GCATGGTAAGAATCGCCACCCTCATCTGTGATGCGAAAATCCACGGTGTAGAGCTTGTGTTTTTCTGTGCGAATATCGATTGTTCCTGTTTCACGTACTTTAAGCCTGTCGACTCGACCCTCGAAAGGCGATATCGAAGCATCTATGTCATCGATTGTAATACCTAGGTTTTGCGATAGAAAATCATCTGCTTGTATATCTTTTTGCTCATTCAAGAAATCCGGCTTAGTAACAATGCTCAGATCTTCGAGCTGTAAACTTGGCAATCCAAACTCACTTTTCATCAAGCGTTTTACCATTTCGGCAAACTCTGCTCGCCGAATATGTTGGTCGAGGTCATCAAAGTTTTCTGGTAGAAGTTGAAGTTCAGTCAGGCGGGCAATGTATTTAAAATACCACTCCAAATCATTATAACCCGCAAAAGGCTTCAGGGTTACATATTTTTCTTGAAGGATCCCAACAATCATCTTCGCCCCACCCGCCAATGCCACTTCTTCATTCGCCTTAAAACTTCCATCCCCAAACCCTTCCACAACCCCCACACTCTTCGCATAACACACATACGGCGCATACCATTCATACCCAAAAACATCAGCAAAACAATCCAGCTCGCCATCAAAACTATTTACATCAAAATCCTCATCCGCCTCAAGTAATATCTTGAGCAGCTCCGCCCGCGTTAATGTCTCTTCTGGACCGAATCTGCCATCACCAAAGCCACTCACAATCCCACGTTCTGCTAAATATCCTATCGCTTCAACATACTCTGTGTTCTCATCGACATCGGTAAAAGCTGCCGCCTGCACCGGTGAACCGATCAATAAAAAGCCGAATATCAAGCCTACATATTTCATCATCATTCACGAAAAGAATACGCATAGTGTAGCATTCATTTTTTTGGATGACAAAAAAAGCCGTCCCGTTTGTATTCGGGACGGCTTTTTGAACGTTTCTGCTTAATGCTTATTTGTCCATCATGTTCAAGCCTTCACGTACGGTAACCGTTTTTAGGTCTTGTGCTTTAATCTCATCGATTATCGCTTGGAGCATTTCGGGGCTGTTTCCGTAGAAATTGCCGCTGTCATCGATTTGGTGATGCATAAAGATCAACCAAGTGTTTGAAGCTTTTGCTTCGGCGATCCATTGGCGAACCTCCTCAATAGTGGTTGATCCGTAAATCGCTTGGATTCGCAGAGTATATTCATCGTCACTCGCGTTGTTGTAGCCACGGGTGACAATACGCGCACCATCGTAACCGGCGTCTTGCACCATTTGCACGACTTCGGCGTTATATTCACCATAAGGATACACAAATGAGTTCACATTCTGTATACCGGCATCGAGTAGGGCTTGGCGTGAGCCAAAGATCTCGTCGCGTGCTTCTGCTTCTGAAATATCGGTAAGGTGGGCATGACTACGAGTGTGCGAGCCAATTTCGTGCCCGGCTTGTTCCATTTCGATGATGCGGTCTGCAGCTAGGTAGCCACTCGGGTTCACCACCGAGCCGGTACCGCCAAGACCATCACCTTCTATTTTTACATTATCGATCGTAAGTTCGCCAACGGCAACCAAGCTATGGTATACGCGCATACCGGTTGCATCGGCGGGTGCGATGAATTCACCGCTGCATGCTTTCCATTCTGGCGAAGCATCCAAATGGGTGATCCAGTGGTAAGAGGTTGGTTTCTCTTGGTAGCGGTATTCAATCAGAATCTGTGATTTTGCATCCGATTTGTACACATCGCTATAGGTGTAGGTGTTTCCGCCCACGATCGAAACGATGTTCGAAATCCATTTCGCATCGCCATCGACGTAATTAAGTACTTCAACCTTTGCTCCTTTGCCGCCTTCATAGCCGTCTGCCGGGTAAGAAAAGCTCGCTTCGTTCCTACCATAAATACTGCTAGACCAGCTTTCGGGGGCATTGGCAGATCCTGCTTCGAAGTCACCGTTTGCTACTGCGGCATCTCCGCCACCACCACCGGCTGCTGCCATTTCATCGGTAATGATGTAGAACGAACCTTGAATGCCGGCTGCATTGAGCAGTGGCATTGCTTCGGTGTAGTGCGAGCCCCAACCATCATCGAAACTCAAGCTGATCATACCCTCGGAAAACGCACCCGAGGCGGTTTGCGAGAGCTTAACATCATCAACGGTTACGTTTCCGTTTTGGTTCAAGAGCACAAAGATCGTCATTTTTTCGGCATTGGCCGGTACGGCAAAACTTTTTTTGAATTGGGTCCAGTTATTCGATGCAAGCGGTCTGCCGATGTCGGCGTAGCTAAAAGCTCCGCCAGGTAAGCGGTATTGAGCAGTGGCAAACGCATCAACATTCGCCTTGTATTGCATACTGAATTCGTAGGTTTCACCCGGGGTCACCGCTACCTCTTCGAAGTACCATTTTGCGTCTCCGTTATTGTAAGAACTAACTTCGAGCAGAGCAGCTTTATCGCTATTGTAACCGGCTATGGGGTAGGTGAATTCGGCTTCTCTATCGCCCCATCCGCCTTGGTACCAGTAGAGTGGGTTGCCGTCTAATCCGGCTTGTTCAAGGTCAGCGTTTACTATCAGGTTGTCGCCCTGTGGCACAAAATCGTTTAAGACATTGATCGTAACTGCGCTTGCTGTTGCGGTGTTGCCGCTGGCATCGCGAATGGTTGCCGTAATGGTATGTGAACCATTTGGCAACTTGCTGGTATCGAGATTCGTCTTGTACGGAGAAGCGGTATCTTCAGTACCGAAGTTTGCACCGTTTAGCACGAATTGCACACCTGCGACCTGATCGTTATCACTTGCGTTGGCTGTTAATTCAATCGTGCCATCAACCGTATCTCCATTATTCGGTGAGGTGATCGAGCCTGTTGGAGCTTCGGTGTCATCTTCACTTGGAATAAGATTTACCAAGCGCGGATTGCTGATATGAACATATCCTTCGTACTGAAGGACATATCGTAGCTGTAATTTTACGGTGTCTTCGGGGGTTGTGAATTGAATCGATTCGGTCTGCCAGTTCTCGTTCTTTGCTCGATTAACATCAATCGTCACCAATTTCTTTTCACCGTTTTCGAGGGTGTAGCGTGCTTTTACCCAATACACCTGATTCGCTTTCGACGCGAAGTTCAACGAGTACTGATTGCCGCCACTAACGGCTATATCTGGTGTTTTAATGTGACGATTTACTTTTTGGTTATCGAGTTTTTTAAAAACATACCCCAGTGTTCCGTCGTTATTCGCTTCGGTTGAAAGGCTTACGAGTTTCGAAGTGCCGAGTTTCCAGCTCCTGAGCTCATTGCCTTCATTCCCCGTAGAAGGCGCCTCATCGTTTTCGTCGTCGTCGACAGGCACGTCTGCAACGGTTTTTTGAAGTACGGCATTGTCAACGATCAAGTATCCTTTAACACGAAACTCGTGGCGAAATTTCATTTCAACAACGTCATCTGGGGTTGTGAATGTAAGGGTTACATCTTTCCAGTCTGGTGCTTTGCGCATGTTTTGACCGATCATCACCTGCTTTCTCTTTCCGTTTTTAAATTTTAGCCAGACCTTGGTGTTATTCCAACGGTCGCTTTTATAGCTGTAGGTATATGTATATTCTGTGTTAGGACTTGCGGGCATCCACTCATTTTCCATTCTACCGGTACCACTCGATGATGAGAATTTTACCAGCTTCGTGGCAGTATTACCGTTTTTACCGGCAACAGGGGTTTCGAGTCGGAACTGCTTGCTGTTCTTCAGCTGCCAATCGGTAATCGGTTCGCCTTCGGCGGCAAAAGTGATTGCGGTGCTCAGCTGCCAAATCATAATTGCGGCTGCTGAATACAAAAAGAGAGAAATCACTCTTTTTGAAAATGAGAGAATATTCATTCAGATTAAAAAATACCTAGCTATTATTCGCGAAATATTATTATGTGTCAATTGTAAGTTCTTGTCAAAATATTGATTTGTGGTGCTCGAAAAACTGCTCGATCCGCTTACAGTTTCCCGTCATGAAAACCCGCCTTTCGTGCTTGTTCACGGCTGGCAAAGAATATCCGGTTTTTTACGCTGATCAAGGCGGCTCGCGGTGAATCGAGCGGATAAAAGTATTTTCCGTTCTTACTGGCAGCGAAAGCCATCCCGTCGGGCGCCGGAATCTGCTTGAGGTTGGGGAGGATCTCAGTGATATCAAATGAAAAATCTCCCGCAAACACCGAAACCACTTCATCGGCACCGGTAATCACAATCCGCGCTTCTTCGCCTTCGAGCTTGCCCTTGAGCTGTCCATTCTCTATGCTGCTAAACGTTAACAGTGAAATCTCGTCCGAAAAATCTCCGATCTTAATCGGCTCGCGATAGCGAATCGCATACCATTTCTGTAGCGAGATACCGCCGATCATTCCGATCAACATTGCCAAGATGAGCAGTGAGCTCAATTGCAAATACGCCAGGTAGTTTCTTTTTTTCAAATCAGTTGCAGAAGACATATTTTTTTCAAAAGGGACGCAATGCCGAGCTTAGCTTGGGGGAGCTGGTGTTACGGATGCCAGAATATAAAATATCTGAATCAACTTGTCCAGACTTTTTAGAGGTGACCGGTCGGCGCATTTTAAAACCGCAGCACCTGATCGATCAACTCGGCGGTACAATCCGCATTCTTGAGCAAATATCCTACATGTCTGAGCCGGGTATCGCCGATTACCTCGATTCGATCTTCCCCGAGGGGAAGATAAAATTTGGTATATCGGTATTCCCGCATCCTGCAAAAGTGCGTTCTGCTGCCACACAGATCAAAAAAACGCTCACCCGCAAGGGGCGCTCGGTGCGCATCTTCAACCGCGATTTTACCAACCTCGATGCTGGCACTTTGCACAAAGAAGGCGTTTTTACAAAGGCAAATACGGTTGAGATCGTTTTGCTTTCATCTCCTAATCAGCAATCTGTAGTGTGCAAAACCGTAGCAGCGCAAAATGTTGAACAATTCGCCAAGCGCGATTACGAAAAACCGGTGCGCGATATGCAAGTCGGCATGTTGCCGCCGAAACTGGCGTTGATGATGCTCAGCCTCTCGGCACAAAGCGGCGCGTTGCCATCTTCAATCTGGGATCCGTTTTGCGGGAGCGGCACTGTTGTAAACGAAGCAATGCGGCTTGGGGTTGATGCTGTTGGCACTGACATCAACCCAAAAATGGTGGCGGCGGCTTTGGCGAATGCATCGATGTATCAAGACACTGCAAAAGCGCATATCTTTTTACACGATGCGACGAAGCCACTTGAAACACCGATTGATGCAGAAGCTATTGTGAGCGAAGGGTATTTGGGTCCGATCTACCAATTACCATTAACATCGAACCAGGTAAAAACCGCTTTAGCAGATGTTATTCCGGTGTACGAAGGGTTTTTGCCCGAGCTCGCCAAATTTACGAATATTAAAACATGTGTGATCAGTTTTCCGTTTTGGAAGACAAAAACCGGTGATGCATACTGTCATCAGCTCATTAAACAAATCGAGCAACATTGGCAATTGCACGATTTCTCGGAGTTTGGTATCAGGCGACCGTTTCGCTACCGCCGACCGCAGCAAATCGTCGGACGCGAGATATTCGTCCTCAATCGCAAATAAATTGAGGTTTTTGAATATCTCTGACTATAATAGTGAGACTCATTTTCAACTTCAAACATGATTACCGCTATCTACCCGAATCTGCCGGTGGCAGACATAGAGCGAGCCCGAACGTTTTTTACGAGACTCGGGTTTACCTTTAACGAAGCATTTTGTGACGAAAAAGCGTTAGCGATCGAAATCGGCGAATCGGCGAACATAATGCTGCTGCAGAAAGATTTCTTTCACACGTTTTGTAAAGAAAAAACGGTCGCCGATCCGAACCAAGCAATAAGTGCATTACTTGCCGTGCAGGTCGAAAATCGTGAACAGGTTGATGCGATGCTCGAATCTGCGATTGAAGCGGGCGGCAAAATCCACCGCGAACCCGATGATTACGGCTTTATGTTCAGTCGCAGTTTTACCGATCTCGACGGACACATCTGGGAAGTGTTTCATCTTCAACCTTAATTTTTTTATAGACATGATCGAATTATTTTACGAAACGAAGATTAGCTCAGAGCCGAAGAAGGTTTGGCAAACCATGTTGCAAAAAGAAACCTATAATCAATGGGTGAAGGCATTTTCACCGAAATCTACCTTTATTGGTGAATGGGGCGAGAGGAGTGAGATGTTATTCTTCGACCCGGATTTTGGCGGCACAAAAGCAAGAATCGATATTTTTCTACCGCATGAAAACGTGTTGGCAACGCATATCGGCATGGTCGATAAAGAGCAGAACGAAGTTGATGGTGATGAAATGGGGCAAAAATGGATTGGCTCGCAAGAAGAATACATCCTTGAGAAGCAGGGGGGTGAGACACTTCTTAAAATTCGCAATAAGACCGACCCGGTGTTTCAGAAAATGTTTGATGATGGCTGGCCGCAAGCGTTGCAGAATCTCAAGCAATTATGCGAGAAGTAGCCTCATCTCAAGCGCAGGATTCTGCATGGCAGGTCTATATCGTCCGTTGTCGCGACAACACTTTGTATACCGGCATAACTACTAATTTAGAGCGCCGTGTCGCCGAACATAACTCCGGCGATAAATCCGCCAAATATACCAGAGCACGCCAACCGGTTACATTGGTGTATTCCGAAAATCATGAAAACCGCTCTGCCGCCACAAAGCGCGAGCGCGAAATAAAATCACTTACGGCAAAGCAAAAGCGAGCACTGATCGATTCAGAGAATCCGAAAATACTGCATTAAGACGTAGCTCCCTGTTTTAATGCAGTATTTTACAGTTTAATAATCAGCTTTGTAATTGCTTTGATTCCGAAGCAGAGCTTTTTCCGAATCGTCGCGACGCCCTTCGTGACACCTATTCTCGCATTGAGTCAAAATACCCTCCGCGGTTGGTTTTGACATAATCAACTTTGCACATTTTCTCTCAGCGTGACGAAGAGGTGCATAGTAATGCGTCTCTTCCTTAAGCGGAGTGTAATCTCCCCACCTTAAAAATACTACAATCAAGTCTCGCTTGCCCATGTCTTGTTCAAATATAATGGCAGTTGTTCCTTTTGAGCACTGCTTCGTTTTGCATTAGGGTTGAGGCGACCGCTTTTTAAGCCCCTCAGGAAAAATACTACCTTTAAGCGTGGGTTACCGCTTTAGTGTAGTATTTTGCAATCCAAGATTAAAAAAAGAGCGGCATTTCTACCACTCTCTTTATCATCGAATACATAACTTCTAGCTCTTCAGACCGGCGATCTCATCATGAACACGCTTTTTCAGAGCGGCGAATTTATCGTCTTCGCCATTGGGAATATCTTTCGCTTTGGCAACTTCTTGTAATACTTCGAGGTTAGCAAGGTTTTTAAATTCGAATTCAGGATCTTCGATCAATTCTTGACCGGCTCTGTATACTTCGATAATCGCATTTAAAATACCGTATTGTTTTTTTGGAGTGGTATAGGCATCTTCGGGGTCGAAGGCGTTTTGGAATAAAAAGTCTTCGCGGATCGATTTAGCGACAAGCAGAACCAATTTCTCTCGATTCGACAATGCTTCCATACCAACGAGTTTTACAATCTCTTCGAGCTTCGATTCTTCTTGCAATATCTCAAGCGCAACTTTTCGGATCTCTGGGTAGTCTTCGGCAACATTTTTCTTCCAATGATCGATGATGTTGTCGGTGTAGAGCGAGTAGCTGGTAAGCCAGTTGATCGCCGGAAAGTGACGTTTGTAAGCGAGCGAGGCATCGAGCCCCCAGAAACATTTGGTAACACGGAGTGTGTTTTGGGTTACCGGCTCCGAGAGGTCACCACCGGGAGGTGATACCGCTCCTACAACCGTTAACGCACCTTCGCGATTATCGTCACCTAAGCAGGTAACGGCACCGGCACGTTCGTAAAAACCGGCCGTGCGTGATGCCAGGTATGCAGGATAGCCTTCTTCACCCGGCATTTCTTCGAGTCGCCCCGAAATCTCACGCATCGCCTCGGCCCAACGACTGGTCGAGTCGGCCATTAGTGCCACCGAGTAGCCCATATCGCGGTAGTATTCGGCGATCGTGATTCCGGTATACACCGAAGCTTCACGCGCCGCTACCGGCATGTTCGAAGTATTCGCGATCATGATCGTGCGTTTCATCAATGGTTCGCCCGAGTTTGGGTCGACCAAATGCGGGAACTCTTGCAGTACTTCCGTCATCTCGTTTCCGCGCTCCCCACAACCAATATACACGATTACTTGCGCGTCACAGTATTTCGCCAAACCCTGCTGGGTGACGGTTTTTCCCGATCCGAACGGCCCAGGGATACAGCCGGCTCCGCCTTTTACCAATGGGAACATGGTGTCGATCGAACGACCACCGGTTACGAGTGGTTTATTCGGTACTTGTTTTTGCGCGAAAGGTCGTGGTTTTCGAATCGGCCATTTTTGTAGCATTGCTACCTCTTTCTCGCCATCTTCTGTTTCGATCACGGCTACGGTTTCTTCAACGGTTTTGCTCCCCGAAGAAATCGATTTGATGGTTCCTTTCATTCCCGGCGGCACCATTACCTTGTGTTCAATAAGTGTTGTTTCTTGTACGGTTCCCAAAACATCTCCTTCATCAACACTATCGCCCGAACGTTTTGTAGGAACAAAATCCCACTTTTTGGTGCGCGAAATACCCGGTACATCAATCCCGCGGGCGATAAACGCCGAGCCGGATTCTTGTTCGATAAGGCCGAGCGGGCGTTGAATTCCGTCATAGATCGATTCGAGCAAGCCCGGACCGAGTTCGGCTGAAAGGGTTTGACCGGTTAAAACCACCGGTCCGCCAGGGCCGATGCCCGACGTATCTTCATACACCTGGATCGAAGCCTCGTTGCCGTTGAGCTCGATTACCTCACCAACGAGATTCTCGTCGGAGACGCGTACCACTTCGAACATTTGCGCCCCCACCAGGTTTTCGGCCACAACGAGTGGTCCTGATACTTTTTTGATAATTCCTTGTTTGCTACTCATTGTAGATGAGAAAAATAGAGAAAAGTGTATTAGCTGCCAAAAATATCGCTTCCAACGGCTTGTTCGACGATGCGACGGATTTTTTCGTTGCCGAACCCGCTGCTGCCGCTGTTTCCCGGAATCGGGATAATCGATGGAAGCGCTCCCGATGAGAGCTTGTTATAATCTTCGGTAGATATTTCTTTGATCAACGATTCGATAACGAACACAATCGCATACTTCTTGCCATTTGCTTCGGGGGATAGGCCTTTCTTGATCTGAAAAAGTGCCGCCTTTGCTTCTTCTGCGGTGGTTGCGTCAAATCCGATTACGCCGAGCGCCTCAAAACCATGTGTTTCTTCTTTTGGCCCGATAATTGCCACAGAGTAACTCATCTTTCAGGAAGAAATGGTAAATACGGTGCGATCATCTCGCGAATAACCTCGTTTGAAAACCCGCTCCTTTTGCCGACCAAAATCGTGCGAATGATCTCGGCATTTCGTAATTTCGTGTAAAACAAGAGCACAAGACTGTCGGCACCGAACGGTTCGATTTTTGTTGCCCAAAATAATGAGTTGACATGAGAGGCCTCCATGGAGAGCTCAATACTTTGGATCAGGGTTTTGCTTTCGGCTCCTTGTTGCATGCCTTTTTGTAAAAACGGCTTTAGTACCGAAAACTCCAGCCTGCCGAGTGCGGTTTCTTTATCGAGCATTTCATAGCCTGCCGCCGTAAGCGGCGATAAAAAGAACACTTCATCTTCACCTTTTGGTAAGCGCAACAGGGTTTTAATATTCTCAATATCTATCTGACCCCGAAAGAAGTCACCGAGCAATGGATTCGATAGTTCGAGTGCCAAGCTCGCCATGCGTTTATGCACTGCAACATCTAAAATCCGCTCTGCTTGTAGAATCGCTTGTGGGTCGGTTTCGAGGAGTTTGGCAGCAGCCTTGAGGGCGTTTGCCAAAAAGTCGTACGAAAAATGATATTGCTCGCCTTGTAATGCATCGTAGGCTTTACGGCGAGAAAAATATGAAAGATTACTAAGACCACCTCGAATCGAGTCGTAATCGAGTTGCTTACGGTGAGCGTTGAGTGCGATTTTTGCGTTTTGAAGGTCGAACGGTAAAAAGAGAAACATGCTCAGTGTTTCTGAGGGCGATGCTTCGGTGATGGTCGCTTTTACCTCGTAGAGCCCGTTACGCAGCATTGCTTCGTAATCTTCGCTTTTTTGCGAGTCTTCGGTGGCTGCGCCCCAGCTGATATCATGCAGGATTCGAAATGCTTCGGCAGCATTCTCTGCCGAAAGCATGCGTTCTACTTGTGAAAGGCTCAAAAGCCGATCTGAAAGAGCGAGTGAGCGAGCCGATGCAGTGGTGAAATCAGCCGAGTAATACATAATTAGTTGAAGAGCTTTTGAAAAATCTCTTTTTCGAGACGGTTTTGCAGGTTGCTCTCAAGCAGGGTGTCGAACCTGTAATCGATCTCGACCTTATTCGATTGAAAGATAAAACCGCCAGACCCGGCGACAGGATTGCCGAGTTGAAAATCTTTGCCAGCTTTTTTAATCGCCTCTGAAATCGCATTCTCACTACCTTTTGTTGGCGCAATGGTTCCTTTCGGTTCATCGATATCTTTTAACATCTGCACAAGGATCATCTCTTTTTTTTGCGCCGGTAATTTTGAAAGCACTTGTTTTGCTTCGTCAAATACTTCGGAAATCACTTCTCGTTTGGCGAAGAGTACCTTTTCGCGTTTTTCGGTGGAAGCTAAGCTGTGAATCTTTTTGCTGAGAGCGGCTTCTTTCGTTGCCGTTTTTTCTTTCAAGTCTGTGGCGGCAACAGCAGCTTCTGCTTTGATCTGCTCGGCGATAAGAGCCGCTTGTTGTTCGGCTTTTGCGCTCATTGCAGCCGCTTGTTCGGCGGCATCGTTGCTGATTTGCTGAAGGATGTTTGCTAACGCCATGGTGTAAGAATAGAAAATATTTCTGCTACAGATGCGTGGTCGTTTTATAAACGATTACGCGATTTGAGCTTGAATCTGCAAGAAAAGGATGAAGGTCATAAGAAGACCAAAAATCGCGAATGTTTCTACGATCGCCGCGAAGGTGATCGCCATACCTGCTTTATCGGGGTTTTTCGCAATGATCTGAGCGCCGGCAGCGGCTACTTTACCTTGGAACATACCCGAGAATAAACCGGTAAGGGCAACAGGGAGTGAGGCAAAGAAGATCTGTGCGCCAATAGCTGGTGTTACATCACCGATGGTGAAGAAGATCGTTACCAAGAACGAGGCAACCAGACCATACACACCCTGTGAACCAGGGAGGATTTCGAGAACAAGGAGCTTCGATGACAATTCGGGTTTTTCAGAGGTTACTCCGGCAACGGCTTGTCCGGCCTTTCCCGATCCGATCGATGATCCGATACCACCAAGAGCGGCAGCGGTAGCGGCACCCAAAACGGCAAGCGCAGGGCCGGAAGAAAGAATTGGTTCCATAGGAATCAAGAAAAAAGAAAAAATTATTCAGAAACAAACAAATATTGTTTTTTACGAGTAAGCGGTTTAAATTCCTTCCCCCCTCCTTCGAAGAACATGCCGAAGAATTCTACAAATTGAAGACGTGCCGAATGAACGAATGCCCCCAGGATATTAAGCCCCATGTTCAGTGAGTGTCCGAATAGGATGATGATAACCATCACCGGAATACCGAGAACAAGTGGCATAAGCCCACCAATGGTGGTAGCAATAGAGTTGAATGCGAGCGCTATCACACCAGTGGCAACACCAAGGGCGAAGAGTCGCGAGTATGAAAGAACATTAGAAAGCCAAGAAATCGCTTCGTTCACCACGCCGAGCAGCCCCAGTAAAACCCTGCCCACAATGTTTCCACTGCGCGGCATTAACCCGATAACAAGCGTGAGTGTGAAAAATCCTAATACATATGCCCATGGTGCGGCAGCCGGAAAGAAGAACCATAAAATGCCGGTGAGTAAGATCATCAGTAATGAACCGCTGCCAAAAATCGCGGTGGTCTTATCGCCGCTTCGCCAGTGGTTGATGGCATTGAGTACCACGCCAAGACTTAATTGCAACACCCCCATACCGTAGGCGAGGGGCATCACTTTTGTTACCAGCTCGTTGATCGGATCGAACATCTGACCATAGAACAAGCCGGTTTCGGGGTTTTTGAAGAAGGGGAGTTGATCGGGGGTGAGCCCAAAATAACCGCCGAACAGTACGCCGAGAATCATCGTTGAGAATGCGCCGAACAAGAGCAGGCGCATCATCTCGCGCATGTCTTTAGTGAGCGGAACATATTTTAAGGCGAGCAAAATAGTGATTGCCATTAGTGCGCCGTAGCCAAAATCGGTTAGACAGAAGCCAAAAAAGATAAAGAAGAACGGTGCCAGATACGGGGTTGGGTCGATTTCTTGGTACACTGGTGTACCGTATAAACCGGTAACATTTTGAAACGGCTTCACGAGCGATGAGTTCGAGAACATCACCGGAGGCTGCTCCTCTTCTTGTGAGCTTTCAATATCGAACATGTGGATGTTCGGTGTGATTGTTTCGAGTTTCTCTCGAACATCGTAAAATGATGTGTGTGGCATCCAGCCGTTAAGAATAACCGTTGAGTTCGTACCAACGGCGTGTTGTAATGCCTCTTTTTTCTCGCGTTGCCACAATAAGCCGTCGTATGCGAGCTTCATCATTTGCTGATGATTACGGGAGAGTAGTCGTTTATCGGCTGCAAGTGCTTCTTTGCGAAATTGCAGTTTGCTGATCTTGTTTTCCAGTTCTTTTAATTCTTCTGCTACGGTTCCACGCGCATCGCCAAAATCCATCTCGCTATATCGAAATTCTTCGAGAATCTCTTCAGCGATCGTAAGTGCCTTACGATGAACAATTAAAAAGAAATTCGTTTTTTGCAACGATGTGGTGATTTTTTTAAGTTCTGTCAATTCGACATTTTTAATCTTGTGCTCAAAGTCGACATATTCTTTTGTATCGACAGAGCCGATGAAAAATCTAACTGCCGGCGTTTCTGATGCAAAATCAAGCGCCAGAGAGAAATCTTGCCAAACATCCAAAGCAAGGCGGGTTTCTTTAAACCGGCTGAGTTCTGTGTCGAGGCGGTTTTCTTCTTCTTCGATCTGTTGGCACTTTTCGATCACTTCTGAAAAATCTTGCCCGGCGGCGTTCATCGCCGCTTCTTCGGTCGACTCGATTTGTGTTCCGAGTAGTTTTTGTCGAAATGTATCTGGTGCTGGCTTAAAAGGCTCGAGTAGGCGGATACAAAACTCCAAATCGGCGATCTTCACTTCTACATTCTCGAGTTCTTTCGGAAGCAATGCCACTTCATGTTCTGAGTCATTGACCTTCGACACTTCGAATTGACCATGTTTTTGGAGTTCATCGATTACCGCCGGAAGTTTGTTCCGGCTTACGATCAGGCCGGTTTTGATCATTCGTGCTTTTCCCATTATTTTGCGCCAAACATATTCGTAAACTCTGTTACCACTAAATCGACCGCGGCACCTTTATTGGCGCGGGCTTTTGTGAGTAACTGTTCTACCTCGCTATCGGTTTGGGCACAGAGTTTTGCATATTCTTGTTGTACTTCGACCTTTTTTTGTTGAAGCGCCGCATTCGCCTTTTTGCGCTCTGCTTCAAGCATTGCCTCGGCATCGGCCGTGGCACTGTTTTTGGCAGTGTTCGTTATTATATCGGCATTCTGCTTTGCCTCGCTTAACGCCTGTTCGGCTTTTTGCTCGGCTTCTATGATTTGATGGATAGGATTTAAAGTAGTGGATTGATTCGACGATGCAGCAGAATTCAACTTATAAAAAAAATGCCACGATATTTTGATTGCGAAGACGTTTTGAGTCAACTGTTTTTTTTGTTTTTTTTGACAAAAGGCTAAAAAAAACCGAAAAATGAGAATTAACAGCCATTTTGAGAATCATGTTGTCGTGCATGCATCATCGAAAATAGTTTGTTTTACATTCTCATAATATTACCACTCGCCTGTGTCCAACTCCATGTCATATGCCTATCGTCGATTTTTTGAAATCCTTCCCGCACTCTTGGCATACGCCACGCTCATTCTACCATTTGTCTTAATCCCGTATTTTCCCGACGCGGTGATCATCTTCATGCTCCTCTATATCTTTCTGTGGTTTTTGCGTGCGATCGAATACTCATATTTTCTGTTGTACGCCTACTTTCAGTATCGCAAGGCCCTAAAGGTCGATTGGTTGAAAAAGCAAGACCAGATTCCAAAAACCGCCACAGTACAACCTCAAGATGTGATCCATCTCATCATCGTACCGACCTATAAAGAATCATTCGAAGTACTCGAAGAATCGATCCGCTCGATTGCCGAGAGTAATTTTCAACTCCAAAATGTTTGGGTCAGCTTGGCAACCGAAGAGCGCGATGCCAAAAACGGACGTAAAAATGCTGAGTTATTACAAAAACGTTTTGCTGGTGTATTCGGTAGGTTTTTGTGGAGTGAGCATCCTGCCGATCTGCCGAACGAGATTAAAGGAAAAGGCGGTAACATCACCTTTGCCGCACGTGAGGCGGTTGTGGCGCTTAAAGAGGCGAAGGTAGAACTTGAGCGGGTTTTGGTTACCACCGTAGATGCCGATAATATTTTTCATCCCGATCTGCTTAATTGTCTTACCTATCATTATTCGGTGGAGCCGAATCGACATAAAAAAGCGTTTCAACCAATCCCGCTGTTTTTTAATAACATTTGGGAAGTGCCGATCATCAATCGTGTAGTAGCGTTGTCTTCGAGTTATTGGCATTTGATCGAATCGGGACGACCCGATCGTTTACGGAATTTTTCGAGTCATAGTCAGCCACTTTCGGCTTTGGTCGATATGGATTTTTGGGATCGCACGACAATCGTCGAAGATGGCCGACAATATTGGCGCAGTTATTTGCATTTCGATGGCGATTACGAAGTGATTCCCGTGTTTTTACCGATCTTTCAAGATGCGATTTTAAATCAAACCTTGGTCAGAAGTCTTGTAGGTCAGTTTCATCAGTTGCGGCGCTGGGCATGGGGGAGTTCGGATGTGGCATACATGGCGATCGGCATTCGAGAAAAAGGTCAAAAATTGCCACTCTGGCGCACTGTTTTACAGGTCTATCGCTTAGTAGAAGGCGTGTATATGTGGGCGACCGCTGCGTTTTTTCTGGCGATCGTCGTTCCGATCATCCGCATCTATAACGATAGTGTGAATGAAACCGTGCTCGGGATTCATTTTTCTGCCCTGCTCTCAAACATATTTGCGATTGCGCTATGCGGTATTTTTGTATCGATGATCTTAACGTTTGTAATAGTGCCGGCGCCCCCACGGCGAATCGGGCGATTATCGGTGATCTATCAGTGGATTTTGCTGCCGATTGCCACTGTGTTGTTCGGCAGTTTTCCGGCGATCGTCTCACAGACGCATTTAGCGCTCGGGCGGAGCATGGAGTTCAATGTGACCGAAAAGGTGCGCAAACACTAGGTACTGTTGACATATGTGCTTTTCGATC
>CAZOZW010000041.1:0-15776 GCA_964584385.1 uncultured Candidatus Peribacteria bacterium | reverse complement strand
CGCAAGGAATCTGAGAATCTCTGATCGAAAAGCACATATGTCAACAGTACCTAGTCACTTTAAATGGAGTGAAGTGCGGCTTTTAAAGAGACCATCGGCATAATCACTCTAGCTCTCGCTATGAAGTTGCCAGACCCCGGTATTTTTGCGGTTTTTTACCTGTCAACTCTGTGCATCGGACGATGAGGTCATCTTCGTAAGCAAAAAACCGGGGAAGCGCATTGAATGATAAAATTTTCTCCCGGCAGAGTCTCCTCTTTCGAGTGAAACGAGACTGAGGGGCTCCGCCGTTCAGCTTTCAAAAAATCTAGACATCGCCAGACCCCGATGCTTCGATCGGGGAAACGAATCTGTGTGTATTTTGAGACCGAGGTGATTTTGCTGAAAAAAAGGAGACTATAGCGTGAACTCACGCTATAACCTACTGGAATTTATCTTGATTATTTGATCCAAATCTAGATTATATCTCATATCTCTGCTGACTGCTGGTTGATAACTGATGGTTGACCCGCCGCCTCTTGTGCTATCTTAAAAATGAGCGTAAAAATGCGCTGCTGTAAAATTATGTTATGACAAAAAAGAAAGCAATCATCGTTGGCGCCGGGCCCGGCGGCCTTACTGCGGGCATGATAATGGCGTACCGCGGGCTCGATGTAGAGTTTTTTGAGCGGGGCGATATCGTCGGCGGTCGCAATGCGAGCATTCAAAAAAACGGCTACAAGTTCGATATTGGGCCGACCTTTTTGATCATGAAATTCTTGCTCGATCAGGTGTTCGAAGAAGCCGGCACTCATAGCGCCGAGTTTCTCGACTTCATCAAGCTCGACCCGATGTACAAGCTCATCTTCGCCGATCGCGATATCACCATTACGTCCGACCCCGACAAAATGCGCGAAACCATCAAAAAAGAATTCCCCGGCAATGAAAAAGGCTATGATCTTATGATGAAACGTGAAAAAAAACGCTTTGAGATGATGCTCCCCTGCTTGCAAAAAGAATACAGTAATTATCGAACCATGCTTCACCGCGACTTGTTTAAGGCGCTGCCATACATGAGCATTGGCAAATCGATGTGGCAAGAGCTCGATAAATATTTCGACAACCCCGACTTAAAAATCTCGTTCACCTTTCAGGCAAAATACCTTGGCATGTCTCCGTGGGATTGCCCCGCCGCTTTTATGATTATTCCGTATTTAGAACACGCATTTGGTATTTACCATGTCACCGGCGGATTAAGCGAGATCTCGATCGCAATGCAAAAAGTCGCCGAGCGCAACGGTGCCAAAGTACACACCTCGACTGCGGTAAAACAATTGATTATTGAGAACAAAACCGTAAAGGGAGTAGAGCTCGAAAACGGCAAAAAAGTGTATGCCGACAGCACTGTGATAAATGCCGATTTCGCCTATGCGATGAGTAACCTGGTGCCAGCTGAGCATCAAAAAAAGTATACGCCGGCGAAACTCGCCAAAAAGAAATATTCATGCTCAACCTTTATGCTGTACTTAGGGGTGAGCAAGCAATACGATTTGCCGCATCATAGCATTGTGTTCTCGAAAGATTACGAAACCTTTGTTCGCAATATTTTCGATAGCAAAGATCTACCGGATGATCTATCGATTTACATTCGTAACTCGTGCGTCACCGACAGCACCGATGCCCCAAAAGGCAAATCGGCGATTTATATTTTAGTGCCGGTGCCGAATCAATTCAGCGAGATTGAATGGGAAAAACACAAAGCCGAATTTCGCGACCAAGTTATACAATCGCTGCAAGACCGCACCGTAATGAAAGATCTAAGCGAACACATCGAATACGAAAAAGTCATCACCCCCAACGATTGGGAGCACGGCTTTAATGTCTATAAAGGTGCCACGTTCAACCTAGCGCATAACCTTACGCAAATGCTGAGTTTGCGACCACATAATAAGTTCGAAGAATTTGAAGATTGCTACCTCGTTGGTGGCGGCACTCATCCCGGCTCTGGGCTGCCGACGATTTACGAATCGGGGCGAATCACCGCGAATATGATCTGCAAAGAGCACGGTGTGCCGTTTTTATCGAAGAACGTGTATGTTAAATAACCGCGTCTGAATTTTGCTCTGTCCACCTTGCGAATCGCTACAAGAGCAAAAACGAGGAGCTGAAACAAAACTGGAGTCAGCTAAAAATCAACGAAAAAACACACAACCACCTTTGATGTTTTAAAAGCGATGAATTGGTTTGGCTTTCTCCGCCTGCTGCGGATGATCTACGGTAAAAAAAAGGTCGATGTCAAAAAGATTGAAGAGATGGGTTTATTGGCGGTAAAAATCGGGCAAGTACATGCCTTACGGATCGATTTTTTAGACAGCGAAACCTGCACCCAGCTTTCGAAACTCTACGATGCCGTAACCCCAATCGATGAAGAAGAGGTGCTGCAACGAATCGACCCGAAGATTCGCCAGCAATTGAAAAATCTTTCGAAAAAGCCCATTGCCTCGGCTTCTATCGGGCAAGTGCATACCGCCGAATACAACGGCGAACAAGTGGCGGTAAAAATTGTAAAGGCCGATTTTAAAGAGCGTTTTATAAAAGAAGTAAAAGGCGTACGAGCCTTTGCCAAATTCGTTGTATTCTTTTACCCCAAACTCAAAAAAGTCTTCAACCCGATCGGTGTCTTGCATCATATCGAAGAATACACGCTCAACGAGCTCAATATGCAAAATGAGATCGAAGGACAAGAAACACTCAAAAAAATCCACCAAGAGAACAAAACCCGCGTCGATTTAGAGCGGCTTAAGTTCCCAAAAGTGTACAAAGAGATTTCAGACGAAAACGTGCTCGTGTTCGAATTCGTCAAAGGCAAAACCTTCGACCAGCTGCTCGATGACGGCGAACTCGATTATGAGGATTTATTGGAGCTGTTTAAAATCCACGGTTTTTTTATTTTTGGCGTTGGCACTTTTCATGGTGATATCCACCCGGGTAACATTATGTACCATGATGATGATATTTATTTTATCGACACCGGCGCGATCAGCACCGTAAGTAAAAAGATCAGCACCAATCTGTTAGATTTTTTCGACTGCCTAGGACAATACGATTACAAACAAGCGGCGACCTATTTGAATAAAATGGCAAAAAAGCAACTCACCGGCGAACAGTACAATCGCTTTGAAAATAAGTTTTTAGAACTCTACGGCGACTTTACCGATAAAACAGTGGCAGAGATCAGTCTTACCAAAAAAATGATGCAAACGATCAAGCTCGGTGTTAATAGCGGCATGGAATTTGAAAAAGGCATGTTCGGCATCATCAAAAGTTTGATGTTCTTAGACGGCATGGTAATGCGCTGCAACCCAAACGCAAAACTTTTAAAAGACATGCGCAAGTTTATTCCGGCGCTAAGGGGCGAAAAATCCTAACACAAAAAGACTTTTGGCAGAGCCTCATAATTTCGAGTAAAACAAGAATAAGAGGCTTCGCCGTTTTCTCGTTCTTGATCATCAAAACTTCGCCAACAAGCAAGTGGTGGCAAATCTGCTAATCGTTGCGTTGACATTTCTGGCGCATCAAAGAACAATGCACCGGAAATCAATTCGTTGCTTCAATAACATCAAAAAAAGAGTTCGTTTTCTATAACCATCATCATGTCAGCCGCGCCCAACGTTTACGAAGAAATCGAAGGTTTGTATCGTATTATCCCACTCTTGCCACTTCGCCAAACGCCAGGTGTTCGATTCGACGAAGTACCGATTGGCTTAGTGCCGAAGATCGACGCCATCGACCGCGTGATTCATAACGGCGGTGCCACTTCACCGGGGCCGATTAAAGATGTAAAACGGCCATGGTACATGCACCCCTGGCAAGATGATAATTTAATCGTATTGCACGGTAAGCGCCACGTTGATGTTTACACCAGAAAACACGGACAGATGGAATCGTTCACCGTTACGCCCGAGCAGGTATTAAAAAACGATGAGATTACTTACGACGGTGCGGCAATGCTCGTCTGGCCGAGTGGCGTTTTTCACCGCATCCGCAGCGATGAGACAATTGGCTCGGCATCACTCAATTTAGCGGTACACAAACCCGGTTTCTATATTCGCACCAACTTTAATATTTACGATCTTAATACGAAAACCGGAGAGTTCACTATCATTCGCGAAGGTCATTTAGATCAGCCTCAGGATTAATTGGGGTCGCTTGTCACTGTTGTAATAGCTTACATGGTATATTCTCTGGTAGAATTCGGGCGGGCGAGAAAAAATCCCGTATTCTCGCTGAACGAAAAACACCAAACATGAAATGTGAAAACGTCAAATTAAAGTACCACAATCAAATAACTTGAAGATGTCACTCCGGGCTTGACCCGGAGCCCATTAAACAATTGTTCTCAGAAAGGAGCATGACGCTGTTTCGGATTCAGCAAAAACAAGGATGCATTGGTACTATAGGTCTCGTAGTTCTCATGCTTTGTGATTCATTAAAAACTCCGATGGACTCCGCATCGAGTGCTCAGTGACATGCTCTTGTATTTTGAGTCTTGCGCTCAACAGAAACCTTTGAAAACCATGTAAGAGGAATGAACTTAAGCCAAAGACTGTTCAAAGATTAAATTCTGTATTTTAAGGAAAGATAAGCGCCATCGAGTCCCGTTAACCACACAGTTCACTGGCGGTTTTCGTTACGGCACGAAATGAGCAACTGAGCGGGTGTCCTACAGGGTAGGTGATCGGAGCAAGGAGTCGATTACTCAATTTACATGAACACGGGCAACCCGGTCCAAAACGTTTCTCATCCATATTCATTCATAAAATCCCCCAGCCCCCTTTGAAAAAGGGGGTTACTCCGCGCCAAACCCTACCCCGCAAGCGGCTTATAAAATTCCAGTAGACCATAGCGTGAAATCGCGCATTAATATACTGGAATCTGCATCAGAATCATGATAGATGTACTTGCACGAAAAACTGATAATCTTGCTTTCACGGCTTGTGCCTTAAGCAAAAACCCCCTTAATCCCCCTTCAAAAAGGGGGACGCTCCGTGCCAAACCCATCCCCCGCTCCCAGATAGCTAATAGTTGATAACCGCTTCCTGTTCACCCTTCCGTCTCGCCAACCGCCAGTGGACTAGCCGGTTAACGAGACTACTACCCGCCTCATCTTATCCGATGACTGATTATCGATAGTTGTTAGCTGATTACTGTTCGTTGACCAAAAAAACCGCCTCTCACAGAAGCGGTTTTTTCTAAGCAACAAGCGGTAGTGGATTACATCATTCCGCCCATGCCACCCATGCCTCCCATTCCGCCCATGCCACCCATCGCGGCGGCAGGATCCGGTTTTTCTTCCGGCACTTCGGTAATCGCTGCTCCACAGGTGAGGAAAACCCATGCCACACTGGCAGCGTTTTGCAAAGCCGAGCGGGTTACCTTTTTCGGGTCGATGATACCGGCAGAGAACATGTCTTCGAATACGCTGCTGGCAGCATTAAAACCAACACCGACTTTTTCATCACGAACTTTTTCGACAATCACCCCACCTTCTTTTCCGGCATTATCGGCGATTTGACGAACCGGTGATGAAAGTGAGTTATAGATAATCTGCATCCCGACTTTCTCGTCGTTATCGGCGGCTTTTTTCATGGTATCTTCAAGTACTTTCGAAGCCTGTAGCAAGGCGGTTCCACCTCCGGCGACAATGCCTTCTTCAACCGCCGCACGAGTTGCCGAGAGGGCATCTTCAATGCGGTGCTTGCGTTCTTTTAGCTCAACTTCGGTTGCAGCCCCCACGCGGATGATCGCCACACCACCCGAAAGTCGTGCCAAACGCTCTTGCATTTTTTCACGGTCGTAGTCGTTTTTGCAATTATCGATCTCAGACTTAATCTCGTTTACGCGCGCTTCAACATCTTTCGCGTCACCTAATCCTTCGATGATCGTGGTGTCGTCTTTCGTGGCGATTACTTTTCGTGCTTCACCAAGATCGTTAACAGTAGCGTTTTCGAGTTTTAATCCGACTTCTTCTGAAATAACAGTAGCGCCGGTTAAAACAGCAATATCTTTTAGAATCGCTTTGCGACGATCGCCAAACGCCGGTGCCTTTACCGCGAGTGTATTAAACGTTCCGCGGATCTTGTTGACCACCAAAGTGGCAAGGGCGTCACCGTCGATGTCTTCGGCGATGATCACGAGCTCTTTTTTGCCCGATTGCGCCAACGCCTCGATCAGCGGCAGAATCTCTTGAATCGAGCTGATCTTCTTATCGGTGATGAGGATATGTGCTTTTTCGAAAACCGATTCCATGCGTGAGGTATCGGTCACCATGTATGGCGAGATATAACCGCTATCGAACTGCATCCCTTCAACAACATCTTTCGATAAACCAAGGGTTTGACCCTCTTCTACGGTAATCACACCATCGCGACCGACCAAGTCCATCACTTCGGCGATCAGTTCGCCCACTTCTTCGTTTTGCGCAGAAATTGAAGCGACTTGTGCCACTTCTTCTTTTTTACCGATCTGTTTTGCTTTTTTCTCAAGCTCGGCAACCACGGCATCAACCGCTTTTTGCATACCCGCTTTTACCACCATTGGGTTTGCCCCGGCGGTAATGTTGCGCAGCCCTTCGCTGATCATGCTATAAGCAAGCACTGTAGCGGTGGTGGTACCATCTCCCGCAACGTCGTTGGTTTTGCTGGCGGCCTCTTTTACAAGCTGCGCACCTAAGTTTTCCATTGGGTCTTTTAGGTCGATTTCTTTCGCGATTGAAACACCGTCGTTGGTAACAGTTGGTGCTCCGTAGCTTTTTTCGATCACTACGTTTCGCCCCTTGGGCCCCATTGTGATGCGTACCGCATCGGCGAGTTTTTTAACACCCGCGTAGAGCTCTTTACGAGCCTCATCTGAAAATTGAACATTCTTAGCCATTTGAATTCAAAAAGAGAAATATAATAAATGATTATGCGATTTTGCCGAGGATATCTTCTTCGTCGAGCACGAAATATTCGGTGCCGTCGATAGTGACTTCGGTTGGCGAATATTTTTTGAACAAGACCATGTCGCCTTTTTTTACGGCTTTACAGTCGGTTCCTACCGAAATAACTTCGCCTTCCATCGGTTTTTCTTTCGAAACCGTGTCGGGCAGAACAATTCCCGAAGAGGTGGTTTCTTCCGTAGTTTTTGGTTGAACCACAACCCGGGCAAACAAAGGAGTGATTGTTTTTGCCATAGTGAATGTAAATAAAGAAAAGAAATTACATATTGATGTTGGTTGTGCCCCGCTCGTACGGCGGCGTTTAGCACTTCTACCATCCGAGTGCCAATTTTAGCACTCGCCAGTTGAGAGTGTCAAGAAGTTTCATTTCACACAAAATTAAATTGTGTAATTAACTAAAACATAAAAGTTCTGTTGTTGACATAAAAACCGTAATATTAGATAGTGCATGAAGCTCTTTTACAACATCGACTACGAATAGCAGGTGTTCCTCCACCCGCATATCTTGTTGATTCAATTACGAACTCAACAATTTTGTGAGTGGAATTCCCGCCTGTTATTCCTTGTGACAGGTTTATTTAAACGAAGTAGGAGATGAAAATGGCGAATAAAATTTCGCGTAGAGAGTTATTGAAAAATAGCGTCAGAGTTGGCGGTGTTGGACTTGCTGGCGCTACCTTTCCAAGCTTGATGCTCGGTAAGGGTGGTAGCAATACAAAAATTGCTATCATCGGTGCTGGTATTGCTGGCTTAACCGCTGCCGAAGAGCTCAGAAATATGGGCTTTCGAGTGACGATTTTCGAAGCCGAACAGCGGGTTGGCGGTAAGATTTTCACCCTGCCGACTCCAGGAGGACCGGTTGATTTAGGTGCTGTGCTAATAACTAGACAGTACAAAAACACCATCGCTCTGGCGAATCGGTTCAACATACCAATCGCCCCAACACCGAATCCACCACGTATTTTTGCAGATGGAAGGGCGTACACCCCAGAGGGGTTCTTGTCATCGAGATATTCTCGCGGCGAGATCGCCCAAGCAGCGCAAAACTATGCTAAAGTTCTAAAGCGTTATGGCTTCTACATTCGCTTTCCCGTTTACGGGATTGTACCAAAAGATTTATCGGTGCCGTTCAACAAGTTTGCTCGGCAAAACGGTATTGAGCCAATTGCTAAATTAGTGCAAGCAGTCTTTGTGGGCTTTGGCTATGGCTACCCACAAGAAGACTCAGCAGCATATTATCTGAAATTCCTACCGTATTTGGTTGGTGTAAACCAAAGTGGACTGCAGGTGGCAAACGGCTTTGTTTTCCCCACAGGGTTTCAAAGTGTGCCGAATGCCTTGGCGCAATCGCTTGGTATAGATATTCGATTGGGCACGAAGGTGAAAGATATTAGGCGAAATAAGCATGGGGTTCGAATTCGTACGATAGATGAAGGTGAAACATGGTTCGACAAAGTCGTGGTTGCTTGCCCGCTAACCCAAGCCAGAAAATTCTGGATATGGATTGGCGCGAAAAAGCATTGCTTAATCAGTTTAAGCAAAATCGATATTTCGTAAGCGCGTTTGCAGCAAACGGCATTGCACCCAACGAGGCATTGTACTTTTTGAAAAACTCTAAACGAGGAGCGATCAATAATGTCAATGTCTGGACAGGCCTCCCCGGACTCGGAAACGATTTTCAGGGTAAGGGGTATCATCTAGCAGAATGGGATGCGAGCGACGAGCTGATTTTTGCAAACTTGGCACGTGAAATCGCCATGCAAGGGGGTTCGCTACAAGCAAGCTTGTTCTTGCAAGAATGGCGAGACTACTTTTTGCATGTTAAAAGCAGCCTTGTTGAAAAGCAGTTTTATTTTTGGCTGCATCGCCTGCAGGGCCGTCGCGATACCTACTATGTCGGTACGAGCCAAGCATTTGAAATTGTGGAGGAGGCAATAAGAAACGCAAAATGGGTTACACAAAAATTGATGAGTCGGCGTTTACGCTGATAGTCTTTGGATCACAAGGAAAACCAACGGTGCACGAAATGTGCAGTTGGTAGTCGGGAAGCCCTAGAATAGAGCAATTGCAGGAGGCAAGAACACGGTTGTTGCCTCCTTTTTTACGATTTGAATTTCTTGAGTCGCTCGATCGCCTTGGCATTCGCCGCCGGAAAGTTATACTCTCCAAGTTGTTCGACCGGCACCCACAGCAGTTTTTGATGCTCGGTCAGCACCGGCTCACCTTTTAGAATTTGACATCGCGCAAAACGGATTCTCCAAAAATATTGCGCGTCTTCCCAAGTGGCTTCGTAAAAATGCGGCCTCGCCGAAATCTCAATCTTTAATTCTTCATCAATCTCACGCTTAAGACAGTGTCGCCAGTCTTCCCCTTTTTCGCGTTTACCACCGGGGAACTCCCATCCACCGCCTTTTTCGACCGGCTTTTGGCAGATGAGGTATTTGCCGTTTTTGTGAATACACGCCGCCGCCACTTCGATCGCCGGTTTTTTCGATTTGATAATCTTGCCGGCTTTTATATTGAGCAAGCCTTGCTCCCACTCTTGTTTAGTACCAGATTGTAAAAAATGACATTCATTTTGCAGCGGGCAACGTTCGCAATACACCTTACGCCCTTTGCAAAGTGCCGAACCCAAATCCATTAGCGCATGGTTTAGCGCCGCCCCTTTTTCTTGGTCAACAGCGAATAATGCCTTCGCCCGCGGATCGATGCTCTGCTTGGTACAGCCAAATACTCGCTGAATCACCCGTTCTAAATTGGTATCGATAGCGGCTACCGGCTGATCAAAAGCAAAACTCATAATCGCCGCCGCCGTGTATGGCCCAACTCCCGGCAGTTTTTGTAATTCGGTCAGCGACTGTGGGAACTCGCCGTTGTAATCTTCGGCAATTATCTTTGCCGTCTTAAGCATGTTTCTACCGCGTGAATAAAAACCCAACCCGCGCCAAATCGGCAAAAAATCATCCCATTCGGCTTTTGCTAAATCATTCACCGACGGATAATGCCCCAATAAATTTTTGTAATAATCTATCACCCGCGAAACCTGGGTTTGTTGCAACATGATCTCGCTTGCCCAAATCTTGTAGGGATCTTTCGTATTGCGCCACGGTAAATCACGCGCGTTGGCGGCGTACCATTCTAATATCTGCTCGACGATTTTCCGGTGTTTTTTCACAAACTCCATTGTTCCCACTCGGGCAAAAAAGACAAGCAAAAACACTGCACTGGTAAATATGATTGCAGCGCAAAAAATAACACAAACAAAAACCCCGTCAGTTTAACGGGGTTTTTGAGTTTTCGATTTTATGAAAACAGACTACGCCTTTTCTTCAGCTTCATCTGCTTGTTCCACATTCGCCTCTGCCTTTAAGCTGCCATATGCTTTCTCGCGCACGAGCTTGTCGATCTCGGTTGCCAATTGCAGATTCTCGCGCAAGAAGTCGATTGCATTCATACGACCTTGACCCAAGCGGGTGTCGCCGTACGAAAAGAATGCCCCGGCTTTTTTCACGATTTCGAATTTAACCGCTGTGTCGAGCAAATCACCCAAGCGAGATATTCCTTCGTTGAACATAATGTCGAACTCGGCTTGTTTAAACGGCGGTGCCACTTTATTCTTTACCACTTTTACGCGCACACGGTTTCCGGTGGCTTGTTTATCGTCGCCGGTTCCCTGTTCTATTTTGGCAATACGACGGATGTCGAGTCGCACCGAGGCATAAAACTTAAGTGCGTTTCCGCCGGTTGTTGTTTCGGGGTTACCGAACATCACGCCGATTTTTTGGCGCAACTGGTTGATGAAAATAACGGTACAATGCGATTTTGAAACAGCCCCGGTCAATTTGCGTAATGCCTGGCTCATCAAGCGCGCTTGCAAGCCCATGTGGCTGTCGCCCATCATTCCTTCGATTTCTGCTTTTGGCGTTAAAGCCGCTACCGAGTCGACAATCACCAAATCGACACCGCCACTGCGCACGAGCAATTCGGCAATTTCAAGCGCCTCTTCGCCACTATCGGGTTGGCTGATCATACATTTTGAAAGATCAAGCCCGATGCGTTCGGCATATTGCGGATCGAGCGCGTGCTCGGCATCGATAAACGCCACTTGACCGCCTCCTTTCTGGCATTCGGCTGCCACGTGTAAAGTCATTGTTGTTTTACCCGAGCTTTCCGGTCCGTAGATCTCAACGATCCGTCCGGCAGGTACACCGCCGCCCAGCGCCAAATCGAGCGAAATTGCTCCGGTGGGGATTGTTTCGACTTTCATCTTGCCGGCATCGGAAAGATTCATAATCGCGCCGTCGCCGTATTGTTTGTGAATTTGGGCGAGAGCGGTTTTAAGTGCTTCTTGCCGAGGATCGCTTTTTGTAGCCATTGTTTAGTTGAAAATTTGCTAAAAGATTGTAAAGCGTTTTTTAGCGCAAATGCAAAGCTTTTTTGCAAAATCGCACTGTGGCGTATCATTATAACATAAAATTGATATTTGGATTCTTCGGGCTGAGAATCTTTCTCAAATAGATTTGATTAGATGTATTGATGTTTCGACTATTAATTCTTCATCAGCGTTAATCTTTGCAGTAAAAAGCGCAAAATAGAAAAAAGTATATTAAGGCGCAAAATCACGCTATAATCTCTTTTTTTCAAATCTCAGACAACATCATCTATAATTCAATTTTGATGACTCCGCCGGAGCTGGGATGTCTGGATCCGACATGTCGATTACCTAAAACCCAACCCTGAGTATTTCCTTGCTGTGAGCAGACTCCCTGCTCATCATGCTTCTCAAGGCGATTTACAATTGCCCGCTCAAGATTCACGTCAAGAATTAGGACAACACATTCCATAATTCTATTTTGATGACCCGAAATATCTTACCACAATCTTTTCTTCGATAGACCCCGTGTCAAGCACAGGGCGACATGTAAGCACACCCTTGCTTACCACCGATTCATCAGAATGCATAAAACTCTCCGATGCAGAATCTTGTTTCAACACACTTTCGTCAATCGAAACGTTTCACAAATATCTCTCCAAACGTTAAAAGAATCGATGCGCAAGAATTACGAAAAACCCGCCTTGCTCGCCGCAGCTTTAGCGGAGACTGGTTGCGAATCTTAAATCCTAAATCCAAATTCTTAAATCTGATCTTTGATCTCCGTACGACCATTCAGCCAAAAGGACATCCCGAGCGAGCAGACACTACTTTTTCCTCTCCCCAGCCTCGTTGATTCGAAAAAAATTCATCACCGATTTTTCAGTACCGAACGAAGTATTTTGATTTCCGCATTCTTTGCAGATGAATTTTATCTTCTTCTTGCTCTTGGTTACATCAACAACTTTTTCACAATCATGGCAGAAGAAGATGATCTTTTGATCAGGCCACTCTTCTTCGGAAACCGCATTCGGCTGAATCGTGTGTGCGATCGTAAGATCGATTTCTGCCGGAGCTACCGCATCGGCTTCGTTATCGGCATAAAACTGACTATCCCCGCTCATGGGTATCCGAAAAAGAAAGTTGGGCATTGTGCCCTAGTTGGGGCTCTTCGGGGCGGATTGTCGGCCCCATCGATGATTCTCCGTATGGAGAGAATGCCGCGCGTGCATCATCTTTTTGAAATGCTTTTTCGGTGATAAAACCACCAAAAGTCATTGCCGCAGCACCGCCAAGAGAAAACAGTAATCCGAACCGTATGCGGGCCGATGAATCGGTCTGCATTTCGGATGAAAAAACGAATAAGGCGATAATAAGCACAAATAAGATCTCGGCTCCCAAAAAGAGCCACCACTTTCCATGCGAAAACCCGAGGGTTTTTCGTCCACCAAAAAAATGCTGCACAAAGACAAGTAATGCCAAGCTCGCAAACATTACCGATAAGACCCCAAAAACCGCAAACTTGCCGAATGCGTTGCTTATCTCGGGCAATCGACTCACCTGATCGCCGCTGACGATTTGAGGGGTATTGACCTGAAACCACGGCAAAAAAGCGGAGATGAACATTGTAAAAGCCCCGAAAAAAACAGTACGCGCACCTGAACCAAGCCGATTAAAATCACGGAGAATCTGTTTAAAGTTCAATTTTCTATCAAGAATCAAATCTGTAGCCAGTATGCAAAAAAATATCGCAAAATGCAATCTTGAAATGCCGAAGAGCACTATTGTCGGCATTTGCGAAAACCACCATATTTTAATACAATGTTTATTGATGGAACAAAGGCGCAAAACAATATTACAGGCAATAGTGAACAGTTTTATCGATACCGCCAATCCGGTGGGTTCACGTTTTTTGCAAGAAGCATTCGATTTTCCGTTCTCGCCCGCCACCATTCGTAGCGAAATGGGTAAGCTCGAAGAAGAAGGATTTTTACGCTCGCCGCATACTTCTGCGGGCAGAGTGCCAACCGAATCGGGGTTTCGATTCTATGTTGCCGAATGTCTCGATGTAGCAACGGTGCGACCGGCAGTAGAAGAAGAGTTCGTCTCACGGATGCAAAAATACTATGCCGAAAAACGCGCAGATGAAAACGTGTACGACACGGTAAGTATTTTAACCGGCATGACTCCAAACGTTGCCTTCGCCACCGTGCCCAGCGCCGAGCGCATGTTCTTTTTGGGTTTTTCGAATGTACTGCGTCAGCCCGAGTTTTCGGCCGACCCCGAAGTCGCGAGCGGTATTTTTAGAGTGCTTGAAGAAAATTTTCAAACCGTACTCGACTCGCTGAATATCGGACATCAGCCCAAAATCTTTATCGGGTCGGAGAATGTGATTCCGGCGATTCAATCGTGTTCGCTGATCGTTACGAAATTCAAAGCTCTAAACCACGACGGCTATTTGGGAGTTTTAGGGCCGATGCGCATCGACTTCGCCCGCAACGTGGCAGCGGTAGAAATAGCGACCGGTTTTCTCCAAAAAGCGCGATGAACTCAATACTCACGATAGCGATAGCGATAGCAACCACTATGTCTCCGGCACCGATTTTAGAAGACGCACAGATCATTGCTCAAAAAAGCCTTCCGGGGAATCATGTACTGGCGAGTTTTCAAGTATTAGCATCGATTGATGATGCTCATACATATTACAATAATTGGCTCAAAGACTTTTACGCGGGATTAAAAAGAGAAAGGGCGAAAAACATTGGTCCGTTTTTTCAAGACCGCACTTCGTTTCAGCTAAACGTTTGGTTTTACGAAGAAGCACAAGAAGATTTTAAACAAGCCCTTGGTCACTTTCGTGAAACACTCCACTGGGTAAAGGTGAATGTACGTACTTTTTCAAACGAAGCCGAATATTACAATGCGCTTTCAAGCGCGATTACAAAAAATGATTCGCCCGACTTGGTATTTGTAAAGAACAGCTGGTTCGATTCGTTACAAACCCATCTTGTACCGGCACCAAACGAGCTGTTTACGATTGATGAATGCTACGATTTTTACTATCGATTCACATGTGACGGCTTTATCGATGATCAAAAAATATACGGCGCCCCGCTTTCGATGAAACCCCTGGTGATTATTGTTAATCGTTTACTGCTCAACGACAACAGAGTGACCGTTGGCGGCATGCCGAGCAGCCAATGGTTTGAGTTTCTAGAGAATGCCAAAAAGTTCCGTCAATTCTCTTCAGATCGAGGCAGGTTTGTGGTTTTCGCCGACCGCAATAATCAGCTTGATCCCGACCGTTTGATTGCGGCTTTATTACTGCAAGCCGAAACAGTCTCGCAGAATCGAGCACAAAACCTTACCGATATTCTTGAGCTTTTATTGAGTATTAACGAGCAAACACTCGGGAATAATAGAAATATCGGCACCGGCAGAACCGTCCAAGATTTTTTATCGGGTCAGGTCGCGGTGTTGTTCGGCACCCAAGATCTCTACAATCGCATTATGCGTGAGATCGCCACCAATCCCGATATTACGATCGATCGCGATAAGATATCGGTCGCCTCGATTCCACAAATATACCCCGACAACCCCGTTACTGTAAGTGATGTATGGGCACTGGCTGTTCCAAAAAGGTCGAACTATGCCGATCAAGCATGGGGGCTGGCGGCGTTCTTTCTCGAAGAAGAAAACATGCAAGACTACGCAAATCGTCCCGGAAAAATCCCCGCACGAAAAAACATTCTTTACGAAAATCCGTTTGATCTAGCGGCACGCTCTGCAAAAAATTATCCAATCAATACAGGAACAGTTGATTTTATCTCGATTATCGACGAAAATCTGAACCGCTATCTCGGAGGGCAAACCAAGTTAGATGAGATGCAAGAACTCCTGAATCAATTTTTTAATACTGCGCAATGAAGCAAAAAGAAGAAGAAAATGATATTGAACCAACTGAAACTACCGATGAGCTGGAACAATTTGAAAAGCAGCTTGCCGAAAAAGAAGAAGCGCTTCTCCGTACCCAAGCCGATTTACAGAATGTGCGCCGCCGCGCCGAAGAAGATCGCGTCCGCCTAACCCGTATTGGCGCTGAAGGATTACTGCAGGCGATTATTCCGACATTAGATCATTTTGAACTTGCGCTAAAAAACGCACCTACCGAAAAGAACGATTTTGTAACCGGTATTGAAGCGACGTTTACCGGGCTGATCACCGCTCTCGAAAACGAAGGTGTCAGCCGCATCGATCAAGTGGAGGTCCCGGTCGATCCGGCAAAACACGAAGTCATCGCCGCCGATGACAGCAAACCCGAGAATACGGTGGTTGAGGTATATCAAACCGGCTACATGCTCGGCGATTCATTGGTACGCGCCGCCAAAGTGAAGGCAGGGAGCAAAGCGTGATAAAAACTTAAAA
>CAZOZW010000040.1:5164-17483 GCA_964584385.1 uncultured Candidatus Peribacteria bacterium | reverse complement strand
TCTTTGGATTATTTTGTGGCAGAAGCATTCGCCAGGTCGAAAAACGGCTGCGCCTTCGCCATAAGTTCATCTGCTTCGTTCTGCCTTGCCGAGTCGATGGTAATACCGCAACCGGCTTGCAACGTTACAGTACTTTTTTGAGCAACCAAACTGCGGATTAATATCGATGATTCGGCAATTTCGTTGTACCCGAATATCGCCAATACTCCGCAAAACATCTCACGCCGATGTGGCTCCAGCAGATCGATGATCTCTGTTGCTGCTTGCTTCGGGCAACCGGCAATCGACCCACCGGGTAAAGCCGCCAATAGGTATTTCAGTTGCGAAACCCCAGGCGCCAATTCGGCAGTAATCCGTGAGAACGTATGCCACACATACGGCGTTTTCTGGAGTTCGCGTAGCTTGTCGACTCGTACCGATCCTGGCTGAGCGAATTGTCTCAGATCATTTCTGAGGAGATCGGTGATCATCAATAATTCGGCACTTTCTTTTGGTGAATCGAGTAATTGTTTAAAAAGCCTCTCATCTTCTAATCGTGTTTTTCCACGCGCGGCAGTACCTTTGATCGGCTCGGTAACAACCGCTGTACCGTTATACCGCAAAAAGCTTTCGGGGCTACACGACATCAGGGTTTGATCGCTCATTTTTAGGTATGCCCCTTGAAAAGGCTTAATTCTCCGAATCATCTCGCAAAACAATGCCCTCGTGCTACCGGCAAAAGGTGCAAAAAATTGTTCGGTCAGGTTGAGCTGATAAACCTCGCCCTTCGAAATCGCATCGATGGTTTTTTTAAAACCCTGTTGCCAAACATACTGCGGATACTTCCGCGAAAATGGCCCGAGCGAATACTGTGGTAAACGTCGATTACGAATCATCTTCTTTATCGATCTCTCAATATAATCGACCTCGAACGGTTCACCGATAATACTCACTTCTCCGCTTTTAGTATCTAAACGAAGCAGATTCTCGACGTTGAAAAACAAGGTTTTCGCTTGTTCTGTTCCGTGTTGTTTTCGGCGGTTTAATACAGGTTGATAATCGCACAAAGCCAGCAATCCACCGGGGAAAACATGTTGCGAAACCATATTTACAAACGACTTCTTTCGCTTTTCAAAGCGCTCTTCAATCGTATTGATTTGTCTTTGAAGAACGCTCGATTGCAAATCGCCAACGACCCGTGAGATCAAGCGGGGGTTCGGGCATAAATACCAATCTGAATCATTCTGAAAAAGCAAGATATCTTGCTTTGGCCAAAGCGTGAAGAATCGAAAAAAATCTTCTGTCGTATACTTCGTTGCGCGCTGGATGATTCTCATTGGCGGATAAGGGCTTGGCGGATATATTTGAGCAACGAAAGTGCTTTAAAAGCAAGTGGTTTGTAAATAATATCACTTTCCGGATAATACGATACGATGTTGCCGCCGAATTTCTGCTTAAACCTTGTTACGCCCACAAGTGGATGATGCGGTTTATTCTCGGAGGCGATCCCGAGAAGATCGAATGAGGTAGCCGCTTTCTTTTTTGCCCACTCCATAGCCTTGAACTGAAGCAAGGTAGGCGCGTTCAGCTCGCGATATTCGTTCGAACTGGCACCATAATAATAATATGCCGTTGCACCGCTGATCACGAAAATACCCATTGCCAACACTTCGTTTTGAAAACGAGCTTCTAGCAAAATCGAATTCTCGGCGAATGTCTCCAAAAAACTATCGAAGTAAGATGCTGAATGAGCGGCAAAACCATCGCGCTTGGCGGTGATTTGTGAAAGCTCGGTAAATAATTCTGTGTTTGTTGATGGAACGATTTCAACTCCACTTTTTTCGGCTTTTCGACAATGGCGCCTACCCGTTGAGGTGAATTGCCCAAATATCTCGTCGAGTGACGGGCTCAGATCGATGACCCTCGTCGCACTCGGGTATCGCGAAGATGAGCTTTGTTGGTGTAACGGCAAGGTACTACTTGTTGGCAACTCGGCGGCGAATCGACAAAAGACGGTATTCTCTTTGGCTGCTCTCGATTCGAGCTTGCTCCAAAAGATTTTTGATGGATTCGCACGCGCCACTTCAAAAAGCGAGAATCCGAAGCGGAGCGGTTTCTGTATTACTTGAACCCCCTCGATCGTAAACACAGCATTCCCTTGTGCTTTTTGAAGTTCTGCCCACTCGGTCGATTGCCAAATATTCATTATCTTCATCTTGCCAGAACATCGCCGAATCGCAAAACGTTGGGGCGTTATTTCTTCGGTAAAAAAGCAGCGCAGGCAATTGCTAAATTCAGCGAAAAAAGCTATAATAATCAGAAACAAAAATATGAATATCAAATCGCTACGACGCACCGGAAAACTAATGGCACTCGCCCTCATGGTGAATGTGGCATTCAGTGGCAGTGTAAGTGGAGATATAAGATCGGCGCAAATGCAGAAAGAGCGTGAACTCGAGCGCATAGCCGAAACGTTCAAAAGTTTTAGTGAAGAATCGGGCTTCATCGAAGAGCCGCCGATAAATCAAGAAATAGCCGAACTCGAAGAGCTTGACCGGAACATAGAAACCGGGCTCCTCCAATTTGACGAGAAGCTACAGATCGCCGAAGAAACCGAGCAACAAATTGCCACTATTCGCAGTCAAATCGGTACCCTGAGCGGCCAACTGATCGCTCTCGAGATTTCGATCGATGGCGCGCGCAAAGAACTGGCGGTTATAGAAGAGCAGATCGAACGCCGAATTGCGCGGATCGGCGATCTTACCGAAGAAAAAGATCGCATCGCCGCCGAAAAGAGTATTCAGCAGAACACGGCAGTCGAACTATTCGCATTACTCCAACAAGAGAACAGGCTAAATTCAAGCAGTGGTGAGCTGCAAAATATTGTTCGACTGCTTGTTTCAAGTGAGTCGATGTCTGAAAACCAATGGCGAAATCAGCAATTGCAAGCACTGGAGGCAACCGGACGGAAGATCTTTTTCGCGATCGAACGTGCCGAGGCAAAACTCGTAAAAACCGGTGAAGCATTGAACCGAGAAAGCAGCATGCTCTCGGCTTTGCAAAGCGAGCGAGTAGCCGAAGAAAAACGGATTGCCGCTCAGATCACGGCAAAGAACAAACTTCGTCGAATGGCGATCGACAACGAGAATATCTACGAAGAGTTACTTCAGCAGAGTAAGCAAGAAATGGAACAAACCGCGCTGCAGATCATCGAACTCGAACGCGATAAACAATGGCTGCAAGACACCTTACGCGAACTCGAAGAAACCGAAGCCGAGCGACGCAGATTACTCGCCGAAAAGTCACGCAATGCCGAGATTACCGCCGAACAAGATTTTGCGGTCGGTGAAGCTTTTTTACTCGAAGACGAAGGAGAGAAGCTATTCAGCTGGCCTATCGAGCCCAAGCGAGGAATATCGGCATACTTTTTAGATAAAGCCTACGAAGGAGTATTCAATACAAAGCACTACGCAATCGATATTCCGGCACCGCAAGGCACCACGATTTACGCACCGGCGCTCGGCTATGTGTATAAAGTCAACGATAATGGCATGGGCTATAGCTCACTTGTGGTGGCTCATAAGAATAATATTACCACGGTGTACGGTCATATTACCGAGTTCTTGGTTGAAGAAGGCGATCTCATTCGCCGTGGCGACCCCATCGCCTTAAGTGGTGGCGCACCGGGTACCAGAGGAGCCGGCTGGATGACCACCGGTCCGCATCTTCATTTTGAGGTGCATATAAACGGAGAACCGGTGAACCCAATGCCGTATTTACCACAGAGCATTCTTCCTGAAGCATATCGTCAGAACTAAATGATAAGAACCAAAAGACAATTCTTAGCCGGCGTTGCAGTAACCCTGACCTGTTTAGCGGTAATGGTGGTCGGCGGCAAACTCCTTCAATATGCAAACCCCGAAGATTTGGGTGCCGACATCCTCTACACCGATCAAGCCAGTTTCGATCTTTGGTTCATCGAAAACACCATCGACTCAACCGAATGGCAAATACCGCGTACCGTGGGCGCCATTACCGATCTGCCTCTTGGCATCACTGCTGCCGCCAACGACCCAACAGAGCCGATCGATAGCGTTGAATTCCAAATCACCGATATACCCGCATTTTTAGTCTATGACTCGGTATCGAGCTTTCCTGGGTTTCATGTTGATGTAGAGCCGACCGTCGACCTTGCAGGCGTGACCGACCTTTCAGTGTACATTACCCCCGAAGCTTTTGCCGAAACCAATAACACCCCCGGGGCACCAACCGGCAGTGAGATTGGCGAGCTAATGGCAGCTAGTGCCGAATTCGTCCGTTTACAATTTCGGGTCGATCAAGAACCGATCGATGGCACGTATCCGATCAATGTCAATGCTCTGCTTACCATACGCAATGGCGACTTCAGCAGATTCATGGCGGATGGGAACCCAACCTTTCCCGGCGAAAACCCGGGTACGATCGACATCATCCCGTCGGATATTGCGGGAAGCGTATTACAAATCGACTACACCAATGCCGTAGCCGCGAATGCCGTTGAAATAGAGTTCAGCGCCGACATAATGGCGGGGCAAGGCAATAGCAGCGCAGAAAACCCACTCAATTACTATGTGTATCACTGTGGCCCTCATGTACCGGCACCCGACTCGGGCGATAGCAATGTCAGCGATGTCAACGGTTGTCGACAGATGAACCAAGGCAGCCTGAGCGATCTTGGCGAACCGAATGCCGCAGAAAGAACGATCGACGACCTCAGGGTTGCTCGCATCACCATGCCGAATGGAGTTTCATTCGCCCCGGGAGGCAGCTACATCGTTCGGGTCGATAACGTTACCGACGCCCAGAATATGAGCTCGGTACCAGCGCCCGGTGTATACAGCCAAGTGTTCGCATGGAGCTCGCACCCCACCGTGAGCAATGTGTACTTTACCGATGAAACCAACCTCACCATAAATTTCGATACCGCACTCTGCTCAGAATCCGGCAATAATACCGCCGATCTCGGCAATTACAGCATAGTACCATGTAATTCAAGTTCACAGATCCCCGAATGCACCGAGCTCAATAGTACCGATATCGCGCAGCCGGCAATCACAGGAGTAAGTTTTGCCAACAATGATCAGGTGATGATTTCGGCAAGCGGAGCAGTGCCGGGTGGCATTTATGTATTACGCGTACAAGAGGTAATGGGCGCCGATTGCGACATCAACAACGCCGTTCCGATCTCACCACCGTATCACAGCGAAATGCTCACCGGCTATACTCCCGGTTCGGCGGTTTCGATCGGGTTCGATTCCAGTATTGGTTTTCATCTGCCATGGCGTGAAAAGCTTGTTTTAAAACCGGGTGGTGGCGCCCCACCGTTTACCTGGGAAGTAGTTCCGAATAACGCGGGCACCTTCGAAGCCGGCACGAACAACACGGTGATATTTCGACCGCAATTGATCGATACGAACAATCAACCGATTCACGATGAGCGAGATGTGATTTTGCGAGTCACCGACGATAACGGGCAGGTCAGCGAAACACCGGTGCACATCTTGCGCCGCGGTGACCTGGGCGGCGAACCGCCACTGTTCTTAGACAAAACCGATATTCAGGATGTCAACGATGTTGCCTCTGGTTGGAAACGATGATGAAAACTACATGTACACTTTTGGCTTTTACCTTGTTGGCACTTTCAGGCTGCACGGCGAGCGTAGAACAAGAAAATTCGAACATAAAAGTTTCGAATACGATAAATAGTACCGGCAAAACCCCCCTCGAAAAACCAAACAGCAGTACAACCGGTTTTGCATTGGTAAATCGTGGAACCAAACAACTCAGAGCAAACGATTCATCAATCATCCAAGTAACGATAACCCCACAGTACGAAGCGGTAACCGCCGTGGAATTTGCGCTCGAGTATAACCCGGCAGTAATTGAAATCGGCAATGTAAAAGACCTTAGTGGCAATGCGATAATAGAACCAGTAATCGATGATGAAAATGGAGAGCTCATTTTCACCGCCGCCAACCCGAATGGCTTCTTCGGCGAAAATATCCCACTGATTGAATTCTCAGTAACCCCAAGCCAGCCAATGTCATCCGGCGAAACGGTGATTCGATTCAAACCAGATCAACTCCACGCGCTGCTACCAAACGTCGAAAACACCGAAACCGCCAAAAAAACCGGACTCAAACCACTTGTTCTCTCAATCATCGAATGAAATCAATACCTATTAAAAAATTATTTTCCGGTGCGGTGCTAATCGCCCTCTTAGCAATACCACAAATGGTAGCTGCATATTCGGGCGGAGTAGATATGTACCTAACCGCCTCAGAAACCACTGTCGAACCCGGCGACTCCATTACCGTTCTGATACAGTTCACAACTGACGATCTGGTTACCGAAAACAATGAACGAATCCAAACCATTAGCTCGTTCGTGAATTTTCCGACCGATGCTTTTGAAGTGAATGGGTTGAATTTTACCGGCTCGGCTTTTAATTCGGATTACGTAAGAGATTTTGATAACGGCGCCGGTACGATCGAGATCGTACGTGCTCGCAGTAATAATGATCCACTCAGCGGCAATGTATTGATCGGCACGATCGAGATGGACATAAAACCCACAGCACCGGCGGGCGAAGCAACAATTCAGTTGGCAAACGGATTGAATAACGTTTTACTCAACGACATCAACAATAGCGATGTCGTTCAAAACGCCAATGGGGTAACCATTACCATTGGTGGCAGTAACCAAACCCCACCACCCGATGATGACGATGATGATCAGCCACCGCCTCCAACACCAACCGCAGCAGCCATCGATGCGGCATTGTGGCTTACCTCAGGCGAGTCATCGATTGCGGTCGGCGACACGACAGAAATACAAGTACGGCTCGATACCGGCTCGGTCGGCAATAATGTTACGAGCACCGAACTCGCCATCGATTTTCCGGTCGATCTTCTGCAAATCGTGGATAACAATATCACTACAACAGGAGGTGTATTCGGCAATCAGCTTCAAAATACGGTTGATAATGCCAGTGGTACTATTTCGGCGGTTTTCTTGAGTAATCAACCGGTTACGACGAATAACGGCTTGGTCGCCAGTTTTATGGTAGAACGAATTGCTGCAGGAGAAGCAACGATCAGCATTGGTAATAGTGCACAGGTCATCGTCAATGATGCGAACAATACGAACATCTTATTGAGCACGTCACCAGTCATACTAAATGGCGGCAATCCACCGAGCGCCGTTCAGGCAAGTGTTTTACCATCGGCAATCACCGAAAGCCAATCGGTTGTCGTTCGTTTTCAGTCGGGCTCAACCGGAAACTTTTCAATACGTCGCGACAGCTGTACGAATAACACGATTTTGCTCACGGGCAATTATCCAACGGCAGATGCTGAAAACGAAGTCACGTTACAGGGCAATATTATCGGCGTAGGCAATAATCAAGCCATTGTCGTTTGTATCGAACCGAGCAACGCCCCACGTATTTCCTCAAGCATCATGAGTATTACGGTTAGTACCAATCAATCATCTGGCAGTGGCAGTGGTTCTTCTTCGGGTAGTAGCGGCAGCGGTTCTTCGGGCTCAAGTGGCAGTTCAAACAGCGGTAGTGGTTCATCGAATAGCTCAGGCAGTGGCTCAAGTTCAGGTTCGAGAAGCTCAAACGGTGGCGGAACCAGACGTTCAGCAGCACCCACCAAACCGAATGAAGATGACTCACTCGATCGTTGTGAAGCGGCAAGCAATCTATCGGTCGAAAACAAAACAGGAGGTGATATGCGTTTCAGTTGGAACTCACCAAGTGATTCTAAGGTCAATAAATTACAGCTGGCATGGGGGACCGAGCCGGGTAATAAACTTGGAGCGATAGATATCCCCGTTGTAAATGCGATTAACTTTCCGACACAAAAGATAAATTCGAATACCAAATATTATTTTTGGGTCGTTTCAATGGGTGATTGCGCACCGGGGCTATCAAGCTCTATAAGCGCGATTCGTCGTGGTGATTTTTCTGTGCAAAGTGTCGGAGAAGGTGCAAATGATGTCGCCGGTACAAATCAGCAAGCGGGCAATAGTCAATCGCAATCGGGAAGCGTATCTTCATCGCAGCAACAAAGACCAGCACCCGTCTCGCGGATGCAAAGCAGCGAAGAACCACCGCGCGATGACCTTGCCCAAAAGATCAAACGCACCACCGGGAGCGGCCCGTTGATGATGATGCTACTGGTTGGGTTTTCGATGCTGTTCGGATCGATGCTGATGCAATACCGCAGTAAGCAAATGTAGATGTTGCAAAACAAACAAAAAAAGAAGCAGAATGCACTTGCTCATCAACACACCTGTGTTTGCATGAGTGCGTCTCACGCCTGAAGATACTCGCAATGTTTCTGCAAATCATACGAGTTCATCGGCACCTGTCTTTATCATTGCATCTCCAAAGGAGTACGTAAATCATGTGTCAGCACCCCGATAGTTACGAACAAGATGCCTACGCTCAACTCAACGAACGAGAGGTTCTCGCAGATGAGAAAATTTCAAAGCTTGAAGAGCGCGTTACCTTTCTCGAAGAACTTCTAGTACAGATTATGCTTGCCACTGGTCAAATAATCGAAGATTGCGATGAGAATGAGCAAGCTTCGAAACAATAGTTGAAAAAGAACAAGAAAGACGCTGCCTGCTCAACCACGAGCAGGCTTTTTTTATAATAAGACAAGCTCTATGTGCATTATAAATATAATTCCGCTGCAAGGTAGCTTTTCGATACATATTTCAAAACGAAATCGAAAGAATAATAGGTTGTTCTGAAAAATTTGGTGTTGTCAAAACGAAAAACAAGTGGTAAAAATGCCTGCTTATCATATTACTTTTTGTGAAAACCTACCTGCGTGCCTTATGGATCGGCGACAAAAAAAAGATGATTCTCTTCATATTGTTCGGCAATATTCTGTTTGGTGTGTTCAGCCTGATCGAACCGATTTTTTTCCGAGAGATAATCGATACGCTGATCGCGATCGACCCGAAAGATGCAGATCAAGATACCAGCGGATTGCTCAACGTGGTATTTTTCTGGATTGGATTGGCAGTCGTGTTCTTAGGGCTACGGACGTATTTATCATACCTGGCGGATAAAATGAGTCATATTGGCTATGTGCAATCGCGCCAACGATTTTTTGAACACGTATGCCACTTATCGATGCGCCACCATGGCTCGACCCATTCGGGCAAAACCCTCAAAAACTTTACCCGCGGCAGTGAAGCGATTTTTTGGCTCCGGCTCGAATTCTATCGCTTGCTGCTGCCGAATATCATCTTGATTATTATTCTGATCCCGCTGATCATCTATTTAAATCTCGGTCTGGCATCGATCCTGCTGATCTCATCGGCATTGTTTCTGGTAATTGCGTTACCGGTATTGGTCAAAGCGAATAAAGATCAACAAATCCTCGAAAAAGAATACACCAAAGAATCATCGATCGTCGGTGATGTATTTTCGAATATTGCGGTTGTAAAAAGCTTCTCGCGGGTTAAAACCGAAATCGCGAATATTAAAAATCTGCAAAATGAGATTCTAAAAACCCAAATTCCCATTTTATATTGGTGGGCGATCCTCACGGTTCTTTCCCGCATATCTGCAACGGTGATCATGGTGGCGATTTTTTACTTCGGGGGTCTGCTCTATTTAAAAGAAGCCGCCACCATCGGTGAGATCGTGATGTTCGTCGGCTTTGCGTCTTTGCTCTTGAATAAGCTCGAAGAGATGATGTGGCAGATCCAGACCATCTTTTGGCGAATCCACGCGGTGAGCGATTTTTACGAAATACTCGATACCATGCCCGAGATCACCGATCGGTCATCGGCAAAAGAAATGGCAAGCATTGCGGGAGAAGTACGGTTTCAGAACGTATCATTCGCGTATGAAAAACATAAGCATGCTTTACGAAACATAGCATTAGAAGTAAAAGCGGGCGAAAAAATAGCACTGGTAGGGCATACCGGCGCCGGTAAATCGACTTTTGCACAACTGCTACTCCGTTTCTACGAACCAACCGGTGGCAAAATCACGATAGATGGTTATGACATTCAAACCGTAACACAAGACTCACTTCGCGCAAACATCGGCATTGTATTTCAAGAAAACTTCTTATTCCACAGTACGGTTGAAGAGAATATTAAAATCGGCAAGCCCAACGCCACCGAGCAAGAGATAATCGCTGCCGCCAAGCAAGCAAGCGCTTGGGGTTTTATCGAGAATCTGCCGAATGGATTGCAAACGATCGTTGGTGAACGAGGCGTAAAATTGAGTGGTGGTGAAAAACAGCGCCTGGCAATCGCCCGCGTCATCCTTAAAAACCCACCGATCCTTATTTTAGACGAAGCCACCAGCGCTCTCGATGCCATAACCGAACTCGAATTGCAAAATGCGCTAAACGAAGTAATGCAAAACCGCACAACATTTATCATCGCCCATCGGCTCAGCACTATTCGGAAAGCCGACCGCATATTGGTATTAGAAGATGGCAAAATAATAGAACAAGGGAGCTATAAGCAGCTGATCGAGAACAAGGGTGTTTTCGGCAATTTGATCAAAGCGCAGCGCACTGGGTTTGAATAAGCCGGGTCAACGTACAGTCCAACCGGTCAGCTCCGGTACGAATCCTATAAAGTCAAGCCTACGAATTGACCATTATTCAGCGGTTTTTGCACAACAAAAAGGTACTTGATTTCTAATTTTAAAAGTATAATCTACATCTGATTTATCTTTTATCATTTTCATGAAAAAACTTCTTTCAGTGCTGTTTTGTATGGTACTCACTCTTTCGGTCGCACCGGTTACCTCTCTGGCGAATACACAAGATGATTTCGGCACATTGGTCGAACGAAGCTTTAATGGCAACTACGAAGCAAATCAAGTAGGAACCATGACCGCAACACTCGATGGCTCACAACTGATGACAGTAACCGTCGAAGGGGAGAGCACTCGCTACAGCAACGATGCCAAAGCCCACGGCGATTACGAGATCAGCTTTAACATGGCGCCGATCACCACATACGAACCAAACCTCCCTCCCGTTGCCGGTGATTTCACCGTTGGCTTCGATATGTTCTATGAAGATACCGAAACACTCCTCTGGGGTCGCATCCGCGATTTAAGTTTGAACATTGTACAAACCCCCGAAACCGCAACTATTAAAGATATGGCAGAAGGCTACTTCGAACTCGTTAAATTCTTGCAGAACAACTATGTTGCCATTAACTACCAAGAATTAGTGAACATGTTTGCAAGCTCAGCAAATCCTCAAATTTCGATGATGGCAGAGCAATTCAAACAAAGCATAGAGATCATGCGCGATCCCGGAAAACTGATGCACGACCTGATCGACATCGCTATCGATTCGAACCTGATGATGATTGAGCGCAACGGAAGCACCTATACGCTAATGCCGCACAACGATCCGTCTGCCCTTGATGTTGAAGTTCTGCTAACCGCAGTCGACCTGTTTGGTTACCCAGAACCATTGAACTCAGAGATTAAGCGCGAGCTCGAGCGAAACACAGAAGAGATTACAATGGTTTGGCAAACAATCCAGCCCCTACTCGAAGGCGAGATCCGCTTCTTGGTCAGTAACGGAGCAATCGTTTTTATCACTACCGATATGACGATCGAGATCAGCGAAGAAACCGTACCGGCAGAAATGGTAACCGCCGACATGCCCGAGTTATTGATTACCTTCGATGCCCGCACCAGCATAACGAATGATTCAATGCGAATCAGCTTCCCAAGACCCGAAGTGATCATCGACCTTACAAAGTTCTACCGTGCAATAAAAGCCACCATGGAAATGGTGATGGTAAATGTGCCGACGAATTTCGAAGTCGAAACCGAAACAATCGAAGATGACATGATGTAAGACCATCCCGATTACGAAAAAAAGATGAGTTTCGGCTCATCTTTTTTTATTGGTAAAAACCTGCAATTCCTTTAAATAGCGAAAAAAAAGTGTTATAATAGTAAGAAATAAAAATAAAAAATGAGCGAACAAAACCCAAATGAAAAGCCGAGTATTTTTTTACAAAAACTCAAAGAAGAGGAGTATCTGAAACAAACACAGGTAAGCTCAAATAAATTGAAAAAGAAAAAACCAAAAAAAGAAAAGAAACATCGCAAAAAAATCAAGATCAGCCCGGCTGCGTTGTTCGCATCGATCTTTTTGCTGTTCATCATTTTAGTAACACTATTGATCTTCACCCTGAGCGTTGGTGGTATCGACAACCCGGTATTGCAGTTTTTCGGGCAAAACGAGAGCACGGTCAAAAGTTTTCTCGTAAAAGTCGTAAATGG
>CAZOZW010000040.1:0-5154 GCA_964584385.1 uncultured Candidatus Peribacteria bacterium | reverse complement strand
CATTCGGAGCATTTTCGGTATTTTTACTACTAACGATAACCGTCACACTATTTTTTGGTTTTTCTCGCAACAAAGAACAGAAAAGTCAGCGAAGGAGTGCCCTCATCCTTTCGTTCGTTTCGATTGGTCTACAATTTGTAACGGTGCTTGCTTGGCTTGGCATGTTTCAATATGTCAGCGCGCTCGAAGTAGTTCCGGCACGCGACTCGAGCAGTATTATCGCTATATTGCCCGATGAGCTCGGTTCTCATCGCCAAACGATTCCAGACGACATAACCGAGCAACTTCGCTCACCAATGTATATTACCTTTTCGGCAGCAGATGTTCGTACCAGCCTTGCTCGACTTGGCAAAACAGTGGAATATTTCGAATGGAGTGTAGGCGAATTCAGCCCCACCGAAGAAGAAGGTGACACCGTTACTTTTTACTTTCGAAAACCGGGGAGTCATCGAATAATCCTCACTGCCTACACGACAGATATGAACGACATGCCGATCAAAAAAGAATTTGAGTTTACCATTCCTAAAGGAACCTTTGTTGCCGAGCTCGCCAGCGAATACGCCCCTGCAAAAGTTCGGTTCGACGCCGGTGAACTCGCCAAGGCATACGATGGAATTATGCGGTTCGAGTGGAATTTTGATGTGCGCAAAGGTGATGAGAAAAAGGTCACGACTCAACCATCTATCACTCATACATACGAAAAAGATGGCAGCTACGATGTAGAATTGGTGATCGTGGATAACGATCAGCGTGTATACCGGTTCAACAAAACGATTGCACTTCTGCCTCGCCCCGATAATGTAATTATTCCGCGCTATGAGGTAAAGCCACAGCCAAAACAATTAGAAGCAGATGTTTTTGAAGTAAGCCAGCACACCCCATATAATTTCGATGCTGGTTCGTCTGAAAGTCAAATGGGAAAAATAGTCAAATATCAATGGAAATTCTCCGATCGCACCGGAACGTTCAATACCGATTCGGTTACCCGAGGGTTTAACAAAACCGGCGAGGTTGAAGTTGTACTCACCCTCTCCGACGATCAGGATAACGAAGCAACAAGCAGGTTTTATCTTTCTATTGCAGCGGCACCGAGCAAGCCCGAGGCAAATGTTCGAACCACCCCTGAATTCAATGAACGGTCAAGGAGGATCGTCGGGCCGACTCCACTTCAAATCGAGTTTGACGCCTCAAGATCGTTCGATAGTGATAACGACATCATCCGCTATGAATGGGATGTTGATGGAGATGATGAGATCGACTGGACCGGCGAGAAGATAACTCATGTCTACCGTAACCCCGGAAAATTCAATGTCACTCTAAAAGTCGAAGACAGCGAAGGGAACACCGACGAAGTGGGGCTTGAAGTATTTACTGAAAAGCCGGCAATGAATGCCGAGATCCTCACAGAGACAATTGATGATGAAGTACCATGCACGATAAAATTCGACGGTTCACTTTCATCCTGTGCCGATTGCAACATCCGTGGCTATGAGTGGATTTTTGGTGATGGTACGAAATCGGAACTTACGGGTGCTCAAGTGACTCATGTTTACGATGCTGTCGGTGTATTTACAGTAACACTAAAAGCCTATACCGAAAACGATGTCGCCGAAACCACTAAAGATGTGTTTTGTCGCGAAAAATCAACAAAAGCCTGCATCGGCACCAATCGCTCATTTGGCGAGGCGCCACTTTCGGTACGCTTTGATCCGCATTGTTCCGAAGGTACGATAAATAGTTACCAGTGGGATTTTGATGATGGAACCACCAGCAGCGAAATGGCACCCTATAAAACCTTTCAAGACCCGGGAGAATACAATGTTCAACTGACGATTCTCGATGAACAAAATATCAAGCGCGAAGCCTGGCGACTTATTATCGTTGAATAAACCGGGGTTGCATAATGGCGGATGAATATGCTCAAATACAAACGATTTCTCTCTTATAAAACAAATGGCTCACAGTAAAACCAAAAGATTCGTCGCCGCATTCATCGCCGTTTTGGCAGCGGTTTCGGTACTTGGTACCGCTTTTGTCGGCTTTTTCTAAACCATGAAACTCCCTGTTTTTTCGTTACAAGACGGCAATAACAACTCTATTACGAATGACGATTTATCTAGCGGAATAGCCGTTTTGTATCTCTACCCGCGTGACAACACGCCGGGCTGCACGCTCGAAGCAAAAGACTTTCGCGATGAATACGATCGGTTCAAAGAACTTGGAGCAGAGGTGTATGGTCTTTCAAAAGATTCAGTCGCTTCGCACGAAAAATTTTGCACCAAGTACGAGTTGCCATTCCCACTTATTTCAGACCCAAATGCCGAGCTGATAGAAGCACTCGGTGGCTGGAAAGAAAAAAGCATGTACGGCAAAACCTTTATGGGCATCGAGCGCAGCACATTCGTGATAAAAGACGGCGAAATAGTAAAAGAGTGGCGCAAGGTCAAAGTAAAAAATCATGTCAACGAAGTTTTAGATTTTATCAAAACTCTCGTGTAATCGACCAAAACGTTTCAACCAACAAACATCAAAACAACAATCTTTCTTATCGGCACATTCATCTTTGCTTGTACTGGCTTGATCTTAGTCGATTTTGAGCAATCACATGCCAATCAGGTTTTTTCGCCAACGCTCGAGCGCAACAAATGCCGCAAGCTGACAAATCGACAAGAGCGAAATCATTGTTATCAAATTCTAGAAGAAAGATTGACCGAGCGCGAATTTAAGATCAAAACCGAAACAAATGCCATTGTTGATCCCAAAACTACCGACGATTGCCAAACCATAGCCAGCATTCGATTGCGTACGACGTGCTTTGCAAAGCTCAATGAAATTCGCCAGCAAGAGGTTCAACGGCAAATTCTACAACAAGAAGTGGCAGAAACGAAAAAAACAACCGAACCCGAACTAAAGCTGAAAAAATGCGAAGGCAAAAAAACCCTACTCGACCGAGCCAAATGCTATAACGAGTACCAAACCGATCAGCGAGAACGAAAACAAAAATACTATAAAAGCGAAGCACAGAAGAAAACCGAACGGATTATAAATGCCTCGCCGACACTTTTGCGAATGCAGTGTCAGAAGATTTCAAATCGCACAGAGCGAAATGATTGCTTTGTAGAACTGCGCCAAACATTAAAAGAGCAAGAACGACAAAAGCGCCGCGCAAGAATTCAAGATTTCGATTACAACACAGAGAGTCGCAGGTGCTTGCAGATCGGCAATAAGCGAGCACAAACCGAATGTTTTGAAGATCTCGATCGCGTTGCCGAAGATGTTTACAACGCACAAGATCGCCAGTTCGACCCAACAGCAAACGACTAGTACAGCAACAACTTGATTTTTTATAAATCCCCCTTGTGTTCCGCCTTTATGAAAGGGGGGGGGTGAATGAGCCTTCGGCAATTATTGATATCCGAAAATCATTATATTGCAGCGTTAGTCGCCGGGGGTTTCCCACGGAAACTGCACCCAAGCATTTTCTTCACGCACAAAATAATCGGGGTTTTCTTTGCCGCGAGTTATGAGTGTTGCAAACGAGCACTCGGGAAAGCGCTTTCTAATCTCACGCATTGTCTCGCCGCTATCAACAATGTCATCGACGAATAAAATCTTCTTACTGCCAACCACTACCGGGTCGATCTCAACATGAATCCCTTCAATCGTGTGGTAATCGATTTTGCCTTGTTGTTGGTCTTCATAGCTCGAGAGACATAACGTATGAATAACGCGGATACCAAGGTGCTTCGCCAGAAAATACGCCGGAATCAAACCACCACGGGTAATCGCGATGATAGCTTCGTATTTTCCCTTACCGATATTTTCTGCCAATCGCTCCGCATCTGCTTCAAGCTGCTGCCATGAGTAGATGATTTTTTGCATAGTCGATGTTAAACAATGAATAAGAAGTATCAGAAATCATGAAAATTCCAGTAGATTATAGCGTAAAAACACGCATTAATGTACTGGAATCGAAGTGAAGGAATTTACAAATGAATCGAATTCAAAGCGAGATCCGGTTTGAACCGGTTTCTTTTGTTTCTTGCTATGAGAGCTGGAGCCGGCTTGTAGCCGGTTTCATATGTTTGACCGATTGCAACGATTAAGCGATCAGCTTCAGTTGCTGTTCGCATAGATTGAGCATCATGAACAAAGCCAGTGCCGATTTGTAATCAGCTATTCATGTTAGGCGCTCTGCAATAATCCACCTGCCAGCCAAAAAATATGGTCTTGAGCTGGAGCCGGCTTGTAGCCGGTTCCTCCCGTTTGGTGCTATGGAAGAAAATATCTGTCAACCAACAAGAATATCATCTAACGTGATAAATCTGCTCGGATGAGCTGATGACCAACGCCACTGTTCTGGTCGGTCGACGTAAGTCTTACGGACCGGATTGTGCTCGATATAATTCGCTTTCTGTTGGTAAAAGTAATCACTCTCGATTGCCTTGGGGGTATTCGCCCTCTGCCAGATGTTACATCTACCGGTGTCATCCTGAAAAAGCTCGATGATGTTCGGTTCGGTGGAAATGATGTTTTGCTTGAGCTCTTTTGTCGTATGGCGCTTAAAGTCTCGTATGAATCCCGAGACATCGGGTGAGGCGACGATAAGGTGGATGTGATTGAGCATGAACACCCAATGATACACCTTGAGTTGTTTGTATTGCTGGCAATGGTGGAGTGAATCGAACAGTATCTGCCAACGGTTATGACGATCGAACAAGTAGTACCAGCGTTGTACGGTCATCGTGATGAAATGCGGATATGCATTGAGGTTTTGTGAGACTTTTACCGAAGGCACGAGATGCTTTAAAAAAGGATGGCATTATAAGACTTTTGATAAGTGAACGCAACCGAATCACTGGTCTTCAGCCGGATGGGTTATCACGGTTTGCCCAAACATATGAAACCGGCTACAAGCCGGTTCCAGCCTCAGTTAGTCTTCTCATAATCACTTCGGGTTAGATGAAAGGTTCAATTTATTCTTACCCGAAAGTGGTCAAATCAATCTTAGAACTTTTGAATAACAACTTAACAAATACATTTCGATAAGATTTTGGTATAAGTACCATAGTGTATAACATTCCGGTATGGCAAAAGATCAAAAGACAGTTAAATTTATAGAAGATATTAATAAAAAAGATAAAAAAGATATAA
>CAZOZW010000039.1:4623-18043 GCA_964584385.1 uncultured Candidatus Peribacteria bacterium | reverse complement strand
GCAGGTGTATTTGGGCAGTGTTGGCGCAATCGTCTTACTCACGGGGATTGCCATTTTAGGAATGATCATGACATTTCCGGTTTCGATCTCGATGTTGTTCGAGGCGATATTCGGGTTTTTTCCACTACTGTTGCCAAAACCTGCAAAAAGCGTAAAAACAGCAAAACCAAAAGAAGAAGGTGCAACCGGTAAATTAACTCCGGCGGATGTGAATATTGAGAACGAGCGCCTCGCCCGCATCGAGCGCGATAGAAAAGAAGCCGAACGCCGCCGCGAAGAAATGCGGCGCGCTCAATCGCAAAAAGAAGAGAGCAAAACCGATAAGCCACTTGTCGCCACTGTGGGCGAGTGGGAGTTTCCGCCACTGAGCTTGCTTTCGAACGAGCGTCACCAGATTACGACGGTGCAAAAAGAACTCGATAAAAAAGAAGATCTGATCATCCAAAAACTTGCCGAATTCGGTATTGGCGCTACCAAAGGCCCTGCCAACACCGGGCCGACGGTGACGCAATTCACCATCACGCCGAACGAAGGAGTAAAACTCGCCAAGATCACCAGCTTAAAAAACGACATCGCGCTGGCGCTTTCAACCCCTTCACTTCGGCTCGAAGCACCGATTCCGGGTAAGGATTTGATCGGGATAGAGATACCGAATGAAAAACGTACAACCGTGCATTTAAAAGAGATTTTAGAGAGTTCGCCATTCGGCAAGATTAAAAGTTCGTTACGCTTAGCACTTGGTATAAATGTTTCGAACGAGGCGGTCGTCGCCGACTTGGCAGATATGCCGCATTTACTCATCGCGGGTGCCACCGGTGCCGGTAAATCGGTGGCGATGAACGCGTTTTTAATGTCGCTGCTGTTCCAAAACTCCCCTACTGATTTAAAGCTGATTCTTGTCGACCCGAAACGGGTTGAGCTTTCGCCATACAATGGCATTCCGCATTTGCTCACCCCGGTCATCACCGAAGCCGATAAAGCCTTGGCAGCGCTGCGCTGGGCAGTGGCAGAGATGATGCGGCGCTATGGTGAACTCGCGAATAAGGGCTACCGCAGTGTATTAGAATACAACAAGAATGAAGATGAGAAAATGCCGAAGATCGTGGTGGTAGTCGACGAATTGGCAGACTTGATGATGCGCCAGTTCAAAAAAGACACCGAAGCGGCGATCTGCCGTTTGGCGCAAATGGCGCGGGCGGTTGGCATGCACTTGATCATTGCAACACAGCGCCCCTCGGTTGATGTTATTACGGGTTTGATCAAAGCGAATATCCCGACGCGAATCGCCTTTGCGGTTACCAGCGCGATTGATTCGCGCACTATTTTAGATTCGGTCGGCGCCGAAGACCTGCTCGGTAAAGGCGATATGCTGTTCTCAAACGCCTCACTTGCCAAGCCGGTGCGTATTCAGGGGATTTTTGTCAGCGGCGAAGAGATCAACCGTGTGATCAACAGACTAAAGCTAAGCGGCCAACCCGAATACGACGACAGTATTACCGCAGGAGCCGAAGAAAGCGAAGATTTTGGCGGCTTGCCCGAGTTCGCCAGCTCAAGCGGCGGCGACATCAACCAGCAGGCGATAGAAGTGATTCGCCAAAGCCGCAAAGCCAGTGCCAGCTTGTTGCAGCGCCGATTATCGGTCGGGTATGCGCGAGCAGCTCGTATTTTAGATGAACTCGAAGAACAAGGATTGATCGGCCCAGCCCGCGGCGCCAAACCACGTGAGATTTATTTGTAAACATGGAATCGTTGCGAGATAATCGGGAAACAGCCCAATCAGAAGCTTCGAACACAGAATTTTGCACGATTGAAGAGGTTATCAATCACCTAGGCACCGAAGGCATTGGCATCACCCCACCAATCCGCCGGCAGATCGAAAAGTGCATACAACGCGATGACCGATCAGTGATAGATTTGATCAAGCACCTCTGCCAAGCAAAAGAAGATGTTTGGGATGGCTTTTATTGAGTAGATTGTAGCCAAAATGAGATTTATCAGTGGGTTTTTCGAGTACGCAAGCCTGAAAAAAGTGCTCTTGTTTCTCGTGAATAAATGCAGCAAAATGCAACTCGCATATTTACAGTGAAAAATGGTCATTTGTATTGTTAAAGATTCCTCTGGTAACCACGTTGGCACTTTTCACCCGCAGGGCGAAAAAAACCTGGTTGATGAAGCCGCCGATAACGGCATCGAAATCCCGTTTTCTTGTCATGCTGGGGCGTGCATGAGCTGCGCTGCCAAAATCATCCGCGGACACGAATTACTAGAAGCCGAAAAAGACGGTCCGAAATACCTCGAAACCGATAGCGACATAGAGCTGATGTGTATTGCAGGTGTGAATAAAGAATACGTCGAAAGCGAGAAGAATTTTGAGCTTGAGATCGAGACTCACGGGTAAAGAGAAGACGCATCGCGATGCGTCTCTACTCGTGCCTTCCAGAATTCGTCGATACGAGACTGATCTTCGCGTTCTTTTTTGCCTTTGAAATATATCTCGATAAACACGAGTTCGATTTTTTCGCCACCGTAAAAATAGATGACGCGAAACTGCGAACCTTTTAAAGCCCGACACATCATTCGGACTTTGAGCAGGTACTTGTTACCCTGCTGCCGCAAAATCACCCAGTGCTTTGACTTATCACCGGTTGGTGTTGATTTGATTGCCCTTTGCAGTACCTCGAAATCACTATTGAGAGAACGGTATTTTTTGAGATACTTCGCAAACTCCTTTTCGAATTTGGCTGCCAATTCAATGTGTATCTGATTATGATTCACAGCTCGCCGTATTCACGTACAGAAAACTCATCCGAGCGATAAAACGCCAGCTCATATTCAATGTTTTCTTTATCTTTGGTTGCCATCCATGGCATGTCGCGATGGGTCATTTCTGAAAGATCGGTGGCGGTTTTGTCGGAATATCGATCTAATACCGACTCGATCATTTCGAGCTCGCGCCCGTTTAGAATACCCAAATCGGGTTTTTTACGTGGCAGATACTTTGTTTGTTGATGCTTAAAATACGTGCTTTTTACTTTTTCAATCTCGCCATTCTTTATCATTTGTTCAACGACTTTCGCAAACTCGCGCGGAGTGGGACCGTGGGTGTTTTTAATGTACGTCAACCCCATCAACTGGTCTTCATGCTTTTCGTAATAATCGAAATCGGTGAAATACAAAAGTTTATATAGTACTGTCATGCCGACATTCGGCTTAGCACCAACTTTCTCAAGAATATACAACAACACTTGTTTAAATTTTTCGAGTTTTTGTTGTGGAATATTGATGCGCATTTGGGAGCTCTCGCTCTCAAAAGAATCGAAATACTGCCGCAGTTTTTGTTCTTCGACAGGGTTGAGCGGGCGTTCGCCCTTTTCGATTTTGATGATGGTCGGACGCGACAGCCCAAGATAATCGGCGATATCTTGCTGAGATAAGCCGATTTTTTTTCGTTTTTCAATCATGGGTTCAGCGAATTTGCATCTTTCATTATGATTAATTGTTGTCATTTTTGTCAATATTTTTTGTTACTTTTTACTTTTTAATGGAAAAAAGTTTTGCGCAAATGAAGTATTGAGAGATGCTTCGTAATAAGTTGTTATACGCGTACTGTTTTATCTCAACACACACCTACGTTTATAGAGACGTTGCATGCAACGTCTCTACGAATGCGTGGCACGATTTCGAGATTATGGAGACGATTAATGAGACACATTGCAATGCGTCTCTACGGTGACGTGATTTGATATCGAGATAATTCAAACATTTACAGAGACGTTTTAGCAAAACGTCTCTACAGCCCGAATATGACGGTTGTCGATAGGGGCACGAAATTTTGTGCCCAAAAACAGTACGAAGAAATATTCGTTCGTTTCTCGATATCGCTTGAGTAAGAAAAAATCCCCCTTGCACTCCCCTTTGCCTGGCCGCCGAAGCCTTGGCGTAGTCTGGTAAAGGAGGCTTCCCGCTGCGTATTACTTCGCAGGACAGTCCGCGCCAAAAACCACCCTGGCCGCCGTAGTTTTAGCGTAGGTGGGTTGCGATTCCTACATCATACATCCTAAATCAAAGCTCTTCCTAACAATCTCGATTATCTCTAAGCGCCTACACTCATACATCATTCCCACCATTGAACTGGCATTTTCATCGCATTTATGGCACAATAGACCGATAATCGATAAAAATGATCCGCTTTCAGAACATCGCGAAATACTACGGGCTTCGAACACTCTTCGAAAAGCTGAACATTGAGATTAGCAGTGGCGAAATGGTCGCGCTGATCGGTGATTCGGGTGTGGGAAAATCGACACTGATCCACATGCTGCTTGGTGCCGAAATTCCGAATAAAGGCGTGGTCGAGATCGATGGGTTTGATGTGAGTGCGCTTGGCAGACGCGAGCGACAAATGTTGCGCCGCTCGATTGGTTTTATTTTTCAGGATTTTAAATTGTTGCCGCAAAAAACGGTATTCGAAAACGTTGCCTTTGCGATGGAGGTTTGCGGGAATAGCAACGATGAGATCGAAACCCGTGTGCCGCTCGTTTTGCGGATTGTGGGATTATCGCACTGTGAGCATCGGTTTCCGCATCAGTTATCGGGTGGTGAAAACCAACGAGTTGCCATTGCCCGGGCACTGGTGCACAAGCCAAGACTCTTAGTTGCCGATGAGCCGACCGGCAACCTGGATCCGCCGAATGCACTTGAGATCGGCAAGATTTTGGAGCGGATCAATCAAGAGGATGAAACGACTGTAATTATTGCTACGCACGACCGCGACTTGGTGAATTATTTAAAACCACGAGTAATCGCCCTAAAAAACGGGATTGTTGTCAGCGACAAAAAACGCGGGCAGTTTGCACTCCCCGCGCATTGATTATTCTTTGCAATGTCTAATTATTCAAAAGAATACTTTGAAACCCCCTTTTTTAAAGGGGGTAAGGGGGATTTATACAAAAAGTATTCTTTTGATTTTGCGCCCAGAAGAAACATTACGCCCCTGTTGCTTCGGTGACTTTTTCGGCGAGCGCTTCTTTTGAAGTTGCACCCACTACTTCGCCGACGATTTCGCCGCCCTTGAAGATCTTAAATACCGGAATACTGGTAATACCATATTCTTGAGCGGTATTCGGGCATTCATCGACATTTACTTTTCCGACTTTGATCTTGCCATCCCACTCTTCGGCGAGTGCTTCTACCACCGGGCCCATCATTTGGCACGGTCCGCACCAGGCTGCCCAAAAATCAACCAATACCGGAGTTTCAGACTCTAAAACCTCTGCCTTAAAATTTTCATCTGTGAACGTTGCTGCCATCTGTTTGTTAAAAAAAGAAAAGATGCCTCACTATTTTGCGCCTGTTCGCGCTGTTTTACAAGACCAAATCCCTACAATTCAGAAAGTCTGAAAAAATAAGATGTGATCTTCGCCAGTAGTATTTGAATTGCATAGAGCGGATTCTGGCGTAGCTGACGCAGTAGCTTTAGTTTTGTAGTCTTTCCTTCTGCCTATTTGTCTTTTAGTTGTGGTAGATTCAGACGAATCAAGAACGTGCTCACCACCACGAGCGTACCCATTACCGGAAACACGTACGATTCGGGAAGATAATGAAGAACGAAGAGGAGTGAGGCAACCGAGAAGTTGATCAAAAAACCTTGCATCGCCGAACCATTCTCTTTTTTATGCGCCTTGCCGATAAACGATAGATAATGTGAATCAACAAGATTAGTGGCTGCGCCCATGCTGATGCCGACGAGCAAAGAATAAGCGATGATCAGTGGAAAACTGACGGCGATATGAAAGAAAAAGAACACCAAAAAAGCGAAGAAATACGCAAAGCAGCGATATACGAGCCAGCGGTTTTTGACGTTAACGGTAAGCGCGTTGCCGACGATCACTCCCAGCGAAGAAAAGACGAGCACGAGCGAGCTTTGCGACTCGGGAATGCCGAACTCGTTCATTGAATACGGAATCGATTTTAAGCTGACGACCGTTGCCGTTGCCCACATCGAAGCCGAGGCGATGAGTACGATCGCCTTTTGCCGCCCGATCCAATAAACATCGGCGAATAAGCCGGTGAACGATTCTTTGAGATGCCGACGATGCTCGAATTGCGGATACCTGAGTTGCGACGCCGGTATCATCGCCAATAAGAGGAAGAAGAGAAAAACCCAAAAGACATTATTGCCGATTTTTTCGAACAGAAGCGTACTCAAAAACGCACCAAGGATAATGGCAAGTACAAAGCAAATCGTCGCCACGCCATTGACGGTGGTGTCGGGCAGTTTGGTTCGCACGATTTCGATATAGGTGATGATGGTGCGTAAAATGGCAAACGTGCCATAGCCAAACCCGGCAATAATCATCGATATCGCGAGCAATGCGTAATTACTCAATCCATAGGTATACTCGATAAAGAGGACAATACTCACCAACCCCGTAATGGCGAGTAATAGATTACGTTTAGTGAACATATTCGATAGTGCGCCACCGGTTACGTAGGCAATGGTGGCGCCAATGCTTAAAAAAGTGGCGATATTTTCGAGCAGGATCGCCGGGTCGATATCGAAAAACTCTTTACTGATATTTTTCATGAAGAATTTCACTCCGCCGTAAAACAAGCACCACAAAAAGATGGTTGCCAAAAAGCAATACAAACTGCGGCGCGAAGCAGGATTCTTGAGTTTTTCCATTTACGCGATTGCAAAATAAAATTCATGGTGAGGCTTACTTTCTACCAAATAATCACGATGTTGCCATTGGATTTTTAGCTCATCGCCGCTGGTTTCAACAAGTTGCATTTCGGGCATGGCAAAGCCTTTTTTTGCCAGCGCCTCTTTTGCCGTCCAGAGCCGATAAAAGTTGAGCCAATTCATCTCACCCAAAACTTGCCATTCGCAGTCGTCGAACTCATCGAACATTATACCACTGCGCCGAATCGGGATTTCGATGTCGATACCGATCGGCTCGTCGGAAAGGGCGACGGCAACGACATGCTTTTTGTGCGACACCGACCAGTAATAACCGTCGGTTTTGCGCGGTATGCCGTTCTTATCGTGCTCGGGCAAAAAGTCCTCGATTCCCATCTCATCTGCCAAAACATTGAGCGCATATCGTGCTGCCAAACTTTGGTGGTAGTTCGGCTTGTTGCGTAACTCCTGTCGATATTCGGCAGGCAGCTCTGCTTGGGCTTTGGTAATGAGCGCACCATTAAGCCGATAGATAGCGAACTGTGAAATCATGTGAGGTTTTTTAAACTTTTGTAATCGATTTTTCCCGTGCCAAGAGTTGGAATCGCCTCAACACGCTTTACGCCATCGATATGCATAATATTAGCGACCCCGTTTGATTGTAATGCTGTATTCGCTTGCGCTTTGGTGATCGCTTGCGTGGTGAACAAAGTGATCTTTGGCTGTTTTTTGTCTTCTATGGCTTCTACCGCCACTTCGGGTTCGGCGGAATCGGAGCTGAATTCTTTGCAGAGGATATTTTCGAGGAATGGCAAGCTGATCATCTCGCCACCGATTTTAACAAAGCGCGAAAGTCGCCCGGTAAGAAACAAGTAACCATCTTCATCGATGTAGCCGATGTCGCCGGTTTTATACCATTGTTGATTATTGATCTCGACGAAGGGATTGTTTTGAGCATTGCCACCATAGCCGTTGAACACACTTTGTCCGTGGACGAAGATCATACCGCTTTCGCCCGCCGGAATGGTGGTAAACGTTTCGGGGTCGGTGATGAGTGCGAATAAGCCTTTGATCGGCAAACCAACACTGCCGACCTTTGTTTTGCCGGGAGGATTGATGCTGATCACCGGTGAACATTCGGTAATGCCGTAGCCTTCGAGTAATTCGGCTTTTTTGTTGGTGAGGGATTGTAATTTTTTGATCAACGGTGCCGGGCAAGCTTCGGCACCGCTAATAGCGAGCTTGAGTGAGGCAAGGTCTTGCTGTTTGGCGGAATCGAGTAAGAATCGCAAAAAAGTGGGTGTGGTAAGAATAACACTTGCCTTGGCGGCTTTTATTACGCGCAGCGCCTCGGCGGCGTCGCCTGGGTTGGGGCTGTAGGCGACACGTAAACCGCTGATCAGCGGTAGAACGATACCAGCGGTAAAGCCAAAACTATGAAACGGCGGCAGGTACGAAAACAACGTTTCACTATTTTTTACGTTGATGTTTTGAAGCGTACCCCATAAATCGGCAAGCAGGTTTTGGGGGCTAAGCGGCACCATTTTTGGCGCTGCTTCACTGCCCGATGTAAAAAGGATCACCGCTGGTTCATTGGGCAACTGCTCGGGGAATAAACCAATCGGTACAAAAGATTTTACAAGACCGATCAGCTTTTTGGTTTTTGAAGTATGAAGGAGAAGATTTTCGAGAAACACAAAACTCGTTTTTAATTCTGACGGGAGTTGCTCGCGAATTTTCGAATGAAAGACTTTGGCGGTAAGAATATGCTTTACTTGAGCCGATTCGGCGCACGAGAGAATATGCTTTTGCCCAAGGGTAAAATTGAGCATCACCGGGGTTTTACCGGCAAACCAACACGCCGCCACAAGCAGTGCAGAACTGGTTGAAGCTGGCAGCATAATACCGATTTGCTTATCGTTGAATTCGGTTTTAAGAATATGGGAGACCACGATTACTTTGCGGTAAAAATCTTTGCAGCTCAAGGTGCCAAGGGTTTCATCGTAAGCAAAAGGTGATTCGCCGAATCGCTTACACACTCTGCGAATCTGTTCGGTTAGGGGCTGCTGTTTGTCGATTTTTAATGCCGATGCATTCGCTGTATGTTCGTGTAGGGTGCACGGCTTGGCAGTAAGCTCGACAACGATCTTGCCTTCGGCCATTTGGCAGATATCGGCGACGGTTTTGAGGCACTCGATCGGTGGTTTGGCTTGTTGCTGAAAAGCACTTAGTACTACGGCGCGTAATTCGGCAAGCCCGAGCGAATCGTAGCCCAAATCGAAGATTAAGCTGGCACCTGGTTGTACCTTGGCTTTGGTGATTTCTTGCTGCTTAGCGATGATCTGCTGTACTCGTTTGAGCACTACTTGGTCGATCTCGGCGATATTAACGGGAGCCACCGAACGCATTGCCGCCACCGAGCCTTCGATGTGTTCGGGCAAACTTCGCTCGGGGTCATCCATAAACCAAAAGTGCGAAAGATAATTGACCCGCTCTTCGCCCGGCTGGTTGTAGAATTCTTCGAGCGAACGATTGAATTTTTGCAAATCGCTCGCGGCGGCTTGTTGCGTGCTTTCGGTAATATCTTCGAAAGTGATGTGTACTTCGCGCCGTGGTGCGAAGAAAATACCATTGGCGATGATGATGCCGATTGCCTTTACGAACGTTTGCACAAACGGCGGCGACTTACCGAGCCACGCCCGCGACCACATACTCCCCCACAAGCCGCGGGTACGCACACCAATTACCCGCGTGTTAGGCGGCAATTGCGAAACAGCTATGTAGCCCGCTTGGCGGTTGAACAACGCCTCTGCTCCTTGGCCGGCGATCTGCCCGGCGGGGTAAAGCAAAACCGACTGCCCGTTTCGCAAAGCGGAGATGATTCCCGAAAATGCCTCGCGTACTTCGGCAGGCTTGGCGTTAGCACCAACATCGGCAACAGCAATAGTACCGAGCCACCTAAAAAGATGCTTCACAACCGGCAGATTGGCATACATCTCAGCCACAACCGGCGCCGGTGCGGTGTATTTGCTCAGCACCGCAAAAAGGATTTGCGGATCGACCAGTGCAATATGGTTCGGCATGATCAAAAACGGCTTGTTTTGGCGCAAAACCTCCTCTCCGCTTAAGAGGATTCTATATCGAAGACTTAGGCACAGCCGATAAAATGCAGCAAACAGTTCTCGCACGAAATGGGTAAGTATCTCATTATTATACCATTTGTAGCCCGATTACGGCAGCAGAAAGCGGGCAAATACGTAGATTTTCGTTTTACAAATTCAATTTTTGTTTTTTAGTACATTTTAATTATCCGCTTGGTAATTTCATAAAATTACAATGTTGTAAAATCACCTTTTTGACACCACCATGAAAGAAGTAGTAACCCCCACCGGAAAACGAGACCGAACAGCAGATTGAGATCGAGATCACCGATGAGCAGTTCGCCCGGCTCGAAGCAGCAGGGTTCGAACCGAAAGAGATACAGAATATGTTCATCGATAAATACCCGGGGTTGGAGGCATTCGATTCGGAAAGAATATGTTCAAACTTCCGGTTGTTCATCGAAAGTATTCTTAATAAATCACCGGTACCGTATAACCAAGAGGTAACGCGTGAAGCGGTGCGGTATGCGCTGAAGAACTCGGCGCAGCATAGAGTCAAGTTCAATGGCTCGCTCTATTCTGGGGAAGTTGAGGCTCTTCATTTCGAAGATGCGGATGATTTGATCGGGTTCTTTCGGAATGGCGTAACTGCTGCCGATATTCGAAATCGAAAACTGTATCATGAGAACGCGTAACAATTTACTTTTACTATGACCCAAAATAAGTCAAAAGAACTCTATGTAAATCACTTAGCCGATAGCTTAGCTGATGACATAGATAAGCGCAGTAGAAACGAGCCACATGAATTCGATAGCCGCGTTGCCTTTGTTGGCGCGGGAATGGGGATGCAGACGTATTTGAACCTTGGCAGATTGAGATGTTCTTTGTTATCTCTGGTAAACCGATACCAGTTCTTTGATGAGAAACGAACGAACGTTTGTTAGGAAGCTGATCATTTACTTAACCATAATAATATAGTACAATTATATTTGAAAAACACAAACTATGAAAAAATCACTTTTCTTTCTCGCATTTCTCGTTGCCCTCGTAATACCGGGCACATCTGCTTTGGCGATCGATTCGTGCGCCGATTTTGTATCGAATGTTGATGCAAATCAAGATTGGCGCACAATTGGCTCAATTATCGATGACGAAGGGTTTGAGTGGAAACGGGCGATTATAAGCAGACCAACCGACGCCTTGCACATCGTTTGCAGAAGTAGCAGTGTTTTTGTTCAGCCCCGAACTCGATGCTGATGGAAGAATGCTCAAGCCCGGCGACGGTACTTGCTTTTCTCCTTCTGAGCCGGCAAACGACATGGGGAACTATTTGTTCGAAATGCACTCAAGCCTGCTTTGGGGTAGCCTTGGGCAAGATCTTATGGTTGACGCGTTTTATAAAACCGGCTTAAAACCAGAGGCAATGCCGCCCGGTTCTTTGTTTACTTTTTCGATCGGTGCGGTTACCCAGCGCAATGCCCTGTTTACCGTGAGCAATAGTGTTGCCGGTGAGCAGCTGGCCATGAACGATTGCGAACAGCTCTGCCCCGACTCGAACTACAGTATTGCCACGCAAATCACCCCGGCCTCGTATCCGCATATGGCACAAAACACGTTTACCACAGCAAGCCCACCAGATGTTTTAATCACAAAATCTGCACCGCACACCACCCATGCGTTCATCGACGATGACGATATTACAACTGAAACCGATGTTATGATGAGAGACTATGCGGCAAAATCACTTTTTGTCGAAGTGATCAAGCGGATTCTGTTGGGGCTTGAGGGCGGCAGCGGAACCGGTGGTACAATTATTAGTGCCGATCAGATATTAGCTTTATACGATTCGGGCAACCCACAGGTGAAAGGGTTTTTGCAAGATGTTAAAAACGTGCTCAGTCTGCCTGCTGCCGATCCGCTGCGCGTTACATCGCTTTCGAACATTGCCGATTACATAAACGTGCAAATTGGTCTTAGTAGCTCGATCCACCTCGAAGCAACCGCCGCTTTGATCGACGGCATTCTTCCAGGACGCGATACCCCGGCAACCCTGGGTGAAACCGCACCGAGTGCGATTCCGCCGTTTACCGAAGCACGGGTTCTAGTAGATAAAATGGACTGCCCGTTTGATGACCTTTCAATCCGTAAGATTCTTCGCTTTGACGGAAAAACACTGCTGGCCGACAGCTCAGAGCCGGCATCATATACAAACTCATACCGATTCGACCTTGAACCGGGAGACTATCGTGTTTTGGCGGCTTCATATGATGCACATCACTCTTGGGCGTCAAGCCAATCGAATGAGCAGTACTACCTATCATTACGAGATTCAAGCGAAAATGAGATCCTTCGAACGAATATAACCTCCGACATTGTAGACACCGCCGATTCTGTGGTTGAGATATTGCATGATACCTCTATTAGCACACTTACAATACCAAGCTCGGTTCACTCTATAAGGGCAAAGCACCAGATGTGGCCGCAACCAAAAGGTGAATCGCATTCAATAGCCCCGGTTTGCGTTGCCTTCGATAAAATCGATTATGTCCCCGGCGATCCGATTGTCGATAATCAGGCTTGGGCATACGACCTACTCAAAGCTTTTCAGTTGTGGACCGGCGATGCGGCGATCAATCAGTGCTTGATCCCGAATGACGGCATGACCTCGTCGAACCTTCGCATAAGCCCGGCAGTAATGAGTACCGGTGCCAGCTACGACCAGTGCACAGACCCTGTCTACTACAATTCAGGGGCACTGTAAGACCACGCAAAAATCACTCCGTATATCGCTGACCACTAAGATGGGAAATTAGAAGAATCGTCCAAGGTTATTGCATGTACAAATATGCATAGCCCGAAACGAAGAGAATAATGATCATAACTCCTTCCCAACCTATACGCCCAAAACCGTATTTTTGGCGGTGGATCATTCCCATCACCACAATCGCCGTCATCAACGAAGTAAGTGCGAGTAAGAATTGAGGAGAATCGGTAGAATGCAGCGCAGAGCCATCGCGGTAAAAAATATCGATCACCCCTACTGTTATCACATCGAATGTATTGCCGCCGATAATATTGCCAACGGCGAGCGTTAGGGCATTATTGCGGATTGCCGTTAGACTAACGATCAGCTCGGGCAACGATGTCGCCACGGCGGTAAGCAAACTACCAACAAAGCTTTCGCTCAGCTGAGTGGATTCTGAGATTATAATCCCCGATTTGGCAATGGCATAACCCGCCACCGAAACAATCGCCGCCATTATCAAGAATTTAATAAGAACTGCTCGAATCGACTTGCGCCGCATAGTGTTCTGATCGGGCGTATCTTCAACTGTTTCGGGGGTTTTTTGTGAACGCCACATCGGGTTTTTACTGGCGTGGGCAATAAGACGCACGCCCAAAAAATAGAATAAGATAAGGAGCAACGATCCCGGATGAACACCGAATACATCAACGGCTGGCATTGAGAGCATCACCATTAAAAACGAGAGCAGCGCGATCAACAGAACGCCCTGCATAATATTTTGGAACGATGCCGAAGCGTGTTCTAAATTCGCCTTGCGGTAAGAAATATCGGCGATCGCCAAAAAGAAGATTTGCGCGGCAATACCACCGAGCGCATTGCTGATAGCCAAAT
>CAZOZW010000039.1:3298-4613 GCA_964584385.1 uncultured Candidatus Peribacteria bacterium | reverse complement strand
CGGGATGATTTGTAACTGCCGAGGAGATTGAGACGATAAGACCAGAGAGTGAAGTTACCGCCCCCAGTAGCACCGCCCCCACCAGCGCTTCGCCAAGCCCGGTAACATCGGCGAGCTGATCGGCGGTTTTCGCAAGCTTGGTACCGGCATAGCCGATAGCGAGCGCCGAAGCGATAAAAACAAAGATGGCGATTTCGAGTGTCATTGGCTCAGGTTTAACAGATGCATTTTCTCTCTATCATAATCAAAAATTGCTAATAAATACAGTTTTTGACATAATTTAAACGAATTCGGTTTTACAAAAGCAAATGAAAATCAATGTCACAAAACCGTCAGACCAACAAAAAACCATGGTAAAAAGCTGGCCGATCTGGCAAAAAGAAGTATCTCGGTTCCCGTGGGAATATACCGAATCCGAACAGTGTTTGATTGTATCGGGGAAGGCAACTGTGACGACAGAAAATGGCGAAACGGTACGATTTGCCGCTGGCGATTTTGTCGAGTTCCCCTTAGGGCTTAAGTGCACATGGCAGAAAACAGAATTATCATTTTGGGTAACCATGGATTTTATTAAATTTACCGCGATTTTAGTATTCGGGCTTGTAATTTTTAGTGCGGCGATGATGTTTTTGTTCGGTCCGCAGGGGTAGTGGATTTTACGAAGATTGGCGATTGCGTTTGTCAGAAGAAAAAGGGAATATCACAAGCTCGTCCAAATCTTTTTGCAAATCACCGAGCATTGAAAGACGTAAGTAAATATCGTGATGATGCATTGCTGTGGCTTGGACGTTATGATGCTACGTTTTTTTAACAGTGGAGTACCTACGTCAGCTGCTTCTTCTAACCAATGCCATATTTATTTCCTGAGGAATCACATTTATGCAAAAAGACTTGGACAAGTATCATGCATCATCTGCCCAGGGCGCGTAGGTGATCGTCTTTACTGAGTAAATATAAATCAATTTCCCGCTTGCGCCTGCCCACTATATCTTCAGACGTAGGCGGGTCATTGCGCGGTGTCCGCTGTAGTCTTTGACGAAGGTGGCAGGAGCGAAGCAATCCAGAATGCAGAAGGTCATTAATCGAGCTTGTATCTTAATGCTGGAACCAGCTTGTAGCTGGTTTCTCACTCTTGGTTCTTCGCGACAAACAGCCTCTCACTAATAAAATAGGAAAACGAGCGGTAGAGATGCAATGCAATGCGCCTCTACGTCACGACAGCAGCATAGCCGCAATTATTTTGGCGCAACAGAAGACGATAGCCATCATCGCAAAAAATCACATATCTTATGAAGGATAGCATTATGGCGAAAAT
>CAZOZW010000039.1:0-3261 GCA_964584385.1 uncultured Candidatus Peribacteria bacterium | reverse complement strand
AGAAATGTAACGATTTGCTTCAGCTGCAGGCTCGTCGATCTAGCTCTAAAAAGTGTGAAGCACCAATAGTAATCAACAAATGATTGCAGTAAATCGAATATATGAACGGCCGGATACTTCCGCATTACAAAAAATAACTTGCGCTCGCATTAAAAATCCTCCAAAATACCATGGCTATTTTTTACTCATGGCTGTACCAAAAAAGAAAACCGCAAAATCTTACAGTAAAACCCGTTACTCACACTACGAAAAAGACCAACAGCGCCGTATTTTAAACGAGACGAACATCGTTATCTGTTCTGAGTGTAATACTCCGAAAAGGAGTCATCATGCTTGCGCCGAGTGCGGTAAATATCGCGGTCGTCAGGTCATCGTTCAAAAAACAACTGCAGACGATACCACACGTATTCAGGCATAATCCACCTTCTTTTTTGGAATTTTCGTGAAGCTACGCCACCTTGCCCGTCAGGCAGCGGTTCAGGTTGTTACCTCCTTGTTGCTCGCCGAACAAAAACCCAGCGAAGCAATAGAATACATAAAAACCGAATTCGCCCCTCGTTTACATAAAGACGAATTTTTACGCGAAGTGGTTGATGGCGTTTTGAACAATCGCGAAAGCATCGACGAAAAAATCGAACAGTTCGCGCCCGAATGGCCTATTGCAAAGCTGAATCCGGTTGAACGGGCGATACTAGAGATCGGCAGTTACGAGATCATGTTCACCGAAACACCCGTAGCAGTGATCATCAACGAAGCCGTGGAACTGGCAAAAGAATTCGGTGATGAATCGGCACCAAGGTTTATCAACGGAGTGCTTAGTTCGATCTCGAAGGACAACGACAGTAAGGCAAAACAAGCGAGCGAATGAATCAGCAAGAACTCAGTAAGGCGCTTGGCACTCCGATCAACGATGGAGATTTATTCGAAGTAGCCTTTACTCACAAAAGCTTTGCCAATGAAAATACCGATGTCGTTCATAATGAGCGCTTGGAGTTTTTGGGTGATGCGGTGATCGAGCTGATCACGACGGAGTTTTTGTACAAAAAATTCCCCAATGAGCCAGAGGGCAAAATGACGAAGTTAAGAAGTGCCTTGGTATCGGGAGCATCGCTCGCCAAGGTGTCGCGAGATCTATCATTCGGTGAACTCTTGCGCCTTTCACGCGGTGAAGATGCCAGCCAAGGGCGAGAAAAAAACCCGATTCTTGCCAATGCGTTCGAAGCGGTGATCGGTGCGATTTATTTAGACAGCGGCTACGAAACCGCAAAACAATTCTTGCAAACCCACTTGTTCCCCCGCCTGCCGGAGGTGTTAGAAAAACGCCTACATGTCGACCCAAAATCGGGTTTTCAAGAATGGGCGCAAGAAGAACTCGAGATCACTCCCGAATACAAAATGCTCTCAGAAAGCGGACCCGATCACGAAAAGAATTATATTTTCGGGGTGTTTGTGGGCGATGCGAAAATGGGTGAGGGCAACGGCACCAGTAAACAAAAAGCCGAAGTTGCTGCTGCCGAGAATGCCCTTGAACACATTGCCGCCTTAAACAAAAAAGAGCGGCTAACCGACTAGTTATTATAGCTTGTTTTTCGATATATAATCTACTACCCTGTCTCAGATTATACTATTTAACGAATCATGAAATCGAATACCTCTCTATTATTCACCATGCGCATTGGCGCACTTTTACTCGTTCTGTCGTCGATTTTTTTGCTTGAGAATTTTGCCTCGAATCGCGTTGAAGCGGCAGCCTCGGTCAGCTGTCATCAAATAACCGCCAACTCGGGCATGGTCGATGACACCTCGCTTGCGCCACCTTGGAATGTTTTTTCATCAGCCAACCAACTGTTAGTAAGTGCTTTTTGCAGCGATGATGCAATCGAAATCTCGGTTGGTGGCGACTCGGCTTTTGAATACGTTTATTCAACCGGCTACGTGTACGATAAAGGCTGGAAGCCATTTACATTGCAAGGCGAGAATCCCGATAACAGCAACGGCACCACAAATACCGATTGGATCGTTGCCTCTGGTCGTGCCGAATTACAACCAAGTGATTTTGACTTAAGCGAACCGAATTATTTCATCACCTACAGCTGCCGCTGGAGCAATAACCAGTGGAACTGCGGTTGCGAAGATGCGAACTGCGAGGAAAGCAAATGGCAGATACAGGCCTTTGGCGACCAAGAAACGGTTTCAACCCCGGCTGCGATTGAAACGCCAACCCAGGCAGATGACCAATCGCCTTCGCTAGGTGGTATTACAGTAGATTATAATCCCGACGATTGGGAGCTCGCCGATATGACTTGGTTCGAAAGTTACCCCACCTCGTGGGAAGAAGCGGTTTTGTACAACGGTGCCCAGTGGGAAGGCATGTTCGCCGGCGTTAACGGTAAGCAGACCGAAGAATGGGTAAAGGCACGCAATATTGCCGCCGTACACTCACAATTTTTTCAAGAATACCGTGGCAAAACATTTCAGGTGCGCAACCGCGAAACAGGAAAAGTACTCGAAGTAGAAGTGCTCGATATGTGTGCCGATAGTGATTGTGATGGTTGCTGCACCCGCAACATGGAAAACAGCGGCTTTCTGATCGACCTCGAAAAATACACCGCTCAGCGCTTTTTCGACGGACCGGCGACCAATGCGGTAATCGAATGGCGCTGTATTGATTGCGACTGAGAGAGAGGAATTATTGAATGAGAATACTACATTAAGGCGTTAAACTGCGCCTTGATGTAGTATTTTTAATAAGTACGCGATTTTCACTTGTTCTCTTTTGGTGAATCCCCCCTTTTAATCGGAGTGTGACTGAAGGGCTCCGCCATACCCTGGATGAGTATGGCGGAGCCTCGCGCGCTCTTTGGATTATTGAGGCGGAATGCGCTTGGGTGACTTTTTTCGAAAGCCCAGAGATTCAGTACTTTGGTAATTCAAAAAAGTGAGAGATTCATTGTTGCAGCGCCGAGCATTTCAGCACGCCGGTGCCGGTTTGCAACCGGCTCTACATGCCTGTTGACGCGCCCTGTAAAAAAGATTGTGGATTTCGCTTTGATGGCATATTTGGCAACAGTGACTCATATTTTTTTAAGCAGATGATTCAGTTAAAAATATGGGCTTAAAGCAGGCTTCTTCGCCTGAAGCCCGTTTTTTTGGGTGATTTACGACTCGTTCCGTCTTGAAAACACTAGGTACTGTTGACATATGTGCTTTTCGATCAGAGATTCTCAGATTCCTTGCGAAAAATTTTGAGTTCGACGATTT
>CAZOZW010000038.1:16406-18345 GCA_964584385.1 uncultured Candidatus Peribacteria bacterium | reverse complement strand
TTCGTGAGGGCTTGACAGATGAGATTCATCTATGTTTCTGCGAGTCTTTTTTAAGGAAAGGGATTTAAAGAGCAGATTTGGCTTTATAAAGCGGTTTACGAAAGTGCAAATAAAGCCGGTGGTATTGGTTTTTTGATTATACATGGTAAAAAGCGGTTTACAGACCAGAAAACCCTGTTTGTAGCAAAAATCTTATTTTGTCGCAGAGGAAAGCGAATTGTTAAAGATCAAGCATGTTTTTAAGAAAAACCACCGAAGGTTTTCTTGATCCGGCGGCATTCTTATTTTGAATCCCTTTCCTCAAAAAGATTCACTTTTACTCCGCAAAACGGAGTAGAGCACGAAACAAAATGTAAAGTGCGTATCTCCAATATCCCTTGTTTTGGTGATAAAGTCAAATCGAGACGATGCAATGCTGATCGAAGATATCGACCGTGCCACCGTAGCGTTCGATTTTTTCGGTGAAAGAATCTGGTATTGGCATAATTAGGATTGATTCCCCTTCTAGCCCGTCGAGAAATTGCTTGCTTTTGAGTTCATTCATAAATTCGCGCTTCATCGCCGGTGTAAGCCAAAACTCAAAAAACGAATACTGTACGCGTACGCCGTATTTTTCGAGTATTTTATTCAGCTTGGTGCGCCGTTTATCGTCTGAGATATCGAATGCCAGAAAAAATCGCTGTCTCATTGTTTCCACAAAAAAGGAATGAATTCTTCATCATCACCCATTAAATAATGAACAAATTTTCGTACATCACGCTCGATTGTTGCCGTTAGACTTAAATCATTCTCAAACTTTTCAACTCTAAAATACTGCGTCCATTTGGTAAAAAACTTGCCATGGCCCTCCCCCACCAATTTAACGGCGCCGCCGGTTTCTTCGGCAAAATCTTCAGTGGTAAATTCTCTACGATTAATCGCCTTGATGATAAAGTGCTCAACCGGACCGCGAAAAATCTCGACAAAATCACTGGCAAGCGCCGCATGCCCAAACCGCTGATCGTGCAAATACCCAAAATACGGGTCTATTCCGGCAATCATCAATTGTGTATGCATTTCTGAATGCAGCAATGAATACGCAAAAGAGAGTAAACAATTCACCGGGTCGGTTGGTGGGCGCTTTACACGACCAACAAATGTAAAGTCGGGGTTTTTAATGACGTTTGCATTCTTAAGTGCCTCAAAATAGCGTTTGGCAGCAGCCCCTTCGTACCCACGTAACTCGGCAAGACCGGTTGCATTCGGCAACAAACCGAGCCGCACGGGGTTTTTACTGCGACGGAATACTTCGTTTTGGTTGTGGATTTTTGCTTCTACAAAAGAACGGGCAATGGCAAGCCGTGTTTGTTCCGCTTCGCGGGTAGCGAATTGTGCTTGGCGCAACACAATGTTTTTTGAATAATCGAACTGTACCGCACCCAAAAACTTGCCACCCCCTGTTAAAAAATGCAGAGCAGAACCATTTTTTTGCGCCAGCGAAATAACTTTAGCCGCAAGATCGGTTTCGCCGAATACGAGAATATCGCGTACGGTAAGAGCGGGTATCTTTTTACGGATCTTATCATCGGTGTCTCGTATAACGTAATTCTTACCACTCACTGTTAAACTATCGCCGCGCCGCGGCACCAAATATAAAACGGATTTTCCTTCGGTCAGCAGAGTCATGGTTTGTGTTTTTGTTTATTATAAAACATATTTAGTAATAACACAAACTATGAAAACAGCAACCCGTACAGCGTCCGTCTTTTTTCATCTCGAATTGTTGCGGGTCGATTGCATGCCTACAAGCATTATGCACTGCTGCTGCCAATTGCGCCGCGCTTGCTCTTGTTTCTGCGGTTATCGATTTTTCCACCCGGCGGCGGTCATCTATAAAATAGATCACCCCGGTTTTTACCACCGCTTCGGGGTACATTTCGACAACACACAATGCTGCCAG
>CAZOZW010000038.1:0-16396 GCA_964584385.1 uncultured Candidatus Peribacteria bacterium | reverse complement strand
CGCATAGCGCTGCCAAGTTAAGCTGCTGCATATGCATTTTGTTTTCGCGGGTTTTGCCGCGCTTAAACTCTACCGGGATAATCTCTAACCTGCCGCTTTTTTTGGCAGATAGAAACTCTAAAACATCCAATTTACCACTAATGCCGTGTTGCTCAGAAAACACTCGCACACTTGCCTCTATCCGCTTGGCGTTTTTACTGCGTACGTAACCATCATCTACCACCTTGTGCTTACCACGACCATCTTGAATAAACTCGTTCTCATCGCGGCTGCGCGGCGCTTCGGTGAGTAACCAATAAGCGCTGCGCGGGCAATACGCATATTCGGCGATGAATGAGAGTGGCAACGGTGTTCGCATCTTGTTTTTGTTTGATTTTATTGTATCATAGATAAAATTGGCTTGCAAAACCGCGCCTCTCTTCAGTATTATTGAAATACATCTAAGTCCGGTAGCCGGTTTCTTTCGTAACAGAAAGCAGTAATACCTCCGGTAAGCCCAAACGGATTTATAGGCCTTGCCCCCAGAATGCTATGGGGGAGAGGCTTTTTACTTGTAGAACGTAGAAATCAAATACAAGATCTTGTCTTTGTCGTGCACCTCTTCTCTCATATGAATGGTTACAACCTCACCACCCTGCGCCCTGCCCTGTATTTCAAAACACTTAAAGCCGTTGATCATTTTTTCTTTGCAATCAGACGCCTTGGCTATTATTTGCATAGCACAAAAAAACGATCTATAGCGTAAAACAGCATCGGCACGCGTATTCGTAGCCGCGATATATTTAGAAAGCTGAACATTCCGCTTAAGCGCCTTGCAGCGTCGCACTGGGTGCCGACTGATGTATTCCTCGATTCGGGCTTTTAGCTGTTGTTTCGTTTGATTCGAGATTGGGTGCCTTGAGTAGTACATTCGACTGAAAAAAGGAGGAGTTGTCGCGCCGCGAAGCAAAGTGAGAAGCGGCAAGTTCGTTTTTTGACCGAAATATCTAGCTTCTTTTTTTGACAAACTCCTCACTATCACGTTATTGTATTATAGATATATAGTCAAATGAATAGATTCCAATCGTTTCTCCAGTTTCTAGAAAGAACACCACCATGGCGATTTGTCTTGTTGGTAGCGCTTGCTGCCTTTGCCTTGTCACAATTCTCGCCACTCCGGCTGCTTCGATTTCTCAAGGAAATACCTTAAGCTTGAAAAATTACCTTCGGTTAAAAATTCCGGGTTGCTTCGTGCTTCTTCAGGTGCCGTTATTTTGAAGTAATACTTAAGTGCGATATTTTTTGCTGCCTGGGCGTCGCAGTCAACCGGCTCATAATTGGTATTTGCTTTACAGATTTGACATTCGAATTTCTCAACTGTTCCGCGATGTCTTCTGCCAGATTCACGATTCAGCTTCTCTTCAGCCGACTCAAATCGCTGTGCATTTTTTACGGCCTTTTCTACATCTTTCTTATTATATGTGCCATTTGCAAGTTTACAGCCAATATCGGTGCTTTCGATGGCGCCATTTACCACGTTTACATTTTCATTTTTAATGCTATTCACTTCGCTGGTGGCACATCTCCCACAGACCCTACATGTTTGAGAGGTCTTAGCAGCACCAATAATCGCTCCGATTTGCGCGTTTTCTATGCCCCAAAAGTGTTTGCGAACAGCCTTATCGGCATCGTTTGAGTTACCGCCGATTACGTCGGCGGTTTTTAGTGTTTTATAAAGCTTCGATACTCTGGCGCCCCCACTTTCAAAACCATCTACGCTATCTTCATAAATCGGTATTGCATCATATTTTAATGCCAACCGATGAATTTGATTCCGCACTTGACCTGCCGCCGATTCGCGAATTTTTGCCAGATGTGTGGTTGGGCGAGAAAAAATCCCACTGCTTTGTGTGTCTTTCCAACTCTTGGCAGCTTCACGCATTTGCAATAGCAGTGGTATTTCAACAAAACCCGTGTCGATAAATTTTTTCTTAAGCGGATTGAAAACAGCATATCCAAAGCCATATTCGCCAAGATCTATACCGAGCAAATGCTTTTCGGTTCGGTTTTGTTTTTGAGCTTTTCCTGCGGAGTTTGTGATCTCAATATCGGTATCACCCAAAATGCGCTTACCTTCAACAATCTCACCATTCTTATCACCCTTCGGTTTTGTGAACTGAAAAGGAATAGCAATGTACATTGTAGTTTCACCATCCGGCAATTTTCCATATTCATCTAATTGTAAGTCGCCATTTTTCCACCTAATTTCTTTTACGGTTTCTAAAATCACGCTTGGTCCTGTTATTTTTTCTGTTAACACTCCATCTCTATCACCCCACAAAAATCTTTCGAGAAATTGTTTTTGCGTAGCAGATGTTTGTACAGGAAAAGCATATAAGTAATCACTTTTCTTGGTACAAAAGTTGTACACCGATTTTTCTTGTGATTTTTCTAGAAAATATCCAGATTTAACCGGTTCCATATTTTGAATCGGCATTTTAGTCTTTAAAACAGCGTTCCAAGAATGTGGTATTTCAGCCAAAATTCGCGTCATTTTTTTCTGAACCGCATTATCTTGCTTCATAAATATGCTCCAGATGTTTTGCGCAATTTCTTCATTGGTTTTTTGATAAAGACCAAGGTCTTCTAAGTATTGCCGTGCCTCAACAGAAAATCCCCATTTTTCTTCATTTTCATATTGCCGTATTTTCTGCTCGATCACTCTTATTCGTTGCTCCAAAACTGCATAGTCTGTGTTGGTTCTAGAGAGCTTTTGAATATTGTTCTGCGTTCTTTTGAGTCGCCTTTGTAGTTTTTCTAATGGTGATCTACATGCATTTTTTTGCCGACGCCGCTTGGCACCCTTATCAGCGGTTATCTCAACTGTTAAGAAATCACCCCATTCACGTGGTACATACTGCAAAAGTGATTGGCCTCCGTTAGTAATCTGTACCACGGTTCGATTTATAAAATCACTACGAGAAAGCAAAGAAAGCTTTGCACGTATTTGTGATCCAATGCCCGAAGCCACAAAACGTCGAAACATTGCCAGCTCAATAACGCCGGTCTTTGGCAATTCTTCATCAAAAATCAAGCTTTTTAAGGATGATTGCCGTAAGGTATCCCAACAGCTGATTGTATTAGGTAAAATCACACCTTGCTGTAAGCTCCTCAGTTGTAATCCCCAATACATCTTCAGTAATTCGCCGTTGTCACTGTTGCTCTCTGCACCATCTAGGTTAAAAAAATCCGTGAAGTGCGCTTTGTCTTTTGTATTTGTCAGACCGAAGTAATTACCGAATAGTTGCACAAAACTCGCATAGTCGATCGAATGAACTGGTAGCTCTTCATATTCGTAACGCTCATATCCACTTACAAAAAATCGCATCTTAGTACTTTTATTAATCCAAAGCTCATTATTTAATCCTTCTGGTGTAAGGATATGTTTTTCGAAGAAGCGCCATATAAAATCTTTATTTTTTGCACGCAAAGCCAAATTCTTAAGGTTTTCCAGAAACCTACGATAGTTCCTTTTATTATCAAGCCAGTTCTCACCATCATTGCTTGTTTTATTGTGTTTCAAAACTTCGTCAATTAGGCTCTGACCAGCTAAAGAAAAACTCAACAATTGCTCACGTGCACCACTTATTTCTTTTTCAGGATTCTTCGCAGCTTCATATAAAAATCGTGGATAATTCTCTAATGCCGCCGGCACCATTGCGGTACTCCAAAATCCGAGTATTTTATTTTCGGTTTCCACTTTTTCTTCACCTTTCTTCGGCTTCTTTAATAACTTGTTTTGCCTGAGACTATTTTGCAGATCACTCTCCACGTGACTTTGCGGAATTCCTTCATTGCTCCATTTCATCAAAAACTCCCGAAACTCCTTAAGATATTTATTATACTCAAAGATTGTCTTCCCAAGCGTTTGTGATTTCTCATCAAGCATTTGTGCAAGCTTAGGCCTTAATTCTTTCAGAGCAACAAAGTTCATCCCCTGAACCTGTGGGAATAAAGATTCCCAATCAATTTTGTCGATTTCTTCAAAGATTTTTTTGTGCCCTCCCATTCTTTTTTCTTCGGTTTTTTTATCGATTACCTCATCGTGAAGATGCTTCTCGTAATCGGTTAATCTATTCGTAAAGTTTGATATCCATCCCGAAAGCCTTCCCGAAAAATTTGTCTCTCGATACTCAGACCAGTCTTTTGCCAATAAATCATGCTCACTCGCCAGCGGCACCGCACTTGCACATTCCTGCACCTTTCTGCACAACAGAGTTATTAAACGAGCTTTATGCTGAAAATGATTCGGAATTTGATTCTCAAGCAATGTCTTGAGCTCGGCAGTACTGTTTCGAAACATATTTAAAAATTTACCGAGCGCATGGTAAGGGTTCATTAAATCAGCAGGCTTCTCACCTAATAGCCCAGCTGCCGGTAAGATATTATTGAACAACCAAGGGAAAGATTCATCGGCTAATGGGCAGTCAGGTATTTCATTGGAATCAAGCCATGAATGCACCAACTCACTGTTCCAGTCTAAAAATTTATCATTATATATCAGATAATCCTCGCCTTTTTTTATTTCTGCAATCATCGGGCAATTAAGCACCTCAGCGAATATTAGTTTTGCCCAATCATTGAACCCCGTCTTTTTACTACCGATTTTTTTTCCTTTATCAATCTCTCCATTTATTTTTTGCAAAATATCTTGTGCGATATCTGGGGTGGGCTCATCTTTTTCAAGATTCCAAGCTACTCTTAATTCACGCTCTAGATTTGCAGGATTGATACCTGTTTGAAGCAGTTTTGAAAGTGCAATTTGATTTGGCACTGGAAAACCTAGATCAATATTGCTCCCGAATTTTTCCTTCATAAGAAGGAGCTTATTTCCGGCACTGGGCAATAAAAAACCCATTGCAGCGAGTTGCACCATAAACCATATTCCACTGCCATGTTCACTACTATCAACCACTTTGGCTACTTTATCAAACTGCACTTTAAGATCAGCCTCATTCGGCAATAGGCACTTAAATTTATGTGTGCGAATCGCTGTTGATTCAGCTCTAATATTCTTTAGTCGATCAAAATGAATCCTGTACCCTGCCCTGGCGAACTTTTTCGTCTTTTTATTCTCTATCATGCACATAACAAAAATCCTCACGATTATGACACAACACACTACTGACCGCTATTTCATTTTTTTAATCGTTTTACGCATAAAAACATGTTTCGTACCACCCAACGAGACACTAAAACACCATTTCCAAAACAACTAGAAATCCGGCTTACGCCTTCTCCTCCTTTTTCTCTTCTTTCTTCTCGACCTTTTTCGCAGCTTTTACCGCAATATCGGTGATTTCGATTTCGGTGAATGCCTGGCGATGACCTTGGATTTTTTTAACACGTTTTTTCGCTTGGAACTTTACGACGCGGATTTTATCTTCGCGGCCGTGGTCTTTTACTTTTGCGGTAACGCTGGCACCATCGACATACGGCATGCCCACGTTTGCTGTTTTACCGTCGGAGACCAAATACACACGGTTGAATACCACTTTCTTATTGGCATCTTCGGGGAGTTTTTCAACCTTTACGGTTGCGCCCTTTTCGGCTCTATATTGTTTCCCTCCTGTCTCAAAAATCGCGAACATACGTTGCTACAAAAAAATAACAACGGTATCTTGACGAATTACACTAAGTTTAGTCAAGTTGACTTTTTTGCTTTTTTTTAGAAATATGATGGGGATTTATTGAGAAACCTTCGTGAAAAAAGCAGCCATTATCTGCAGCGTTGCCCTGCTCTTTGTATTGGGCGAAAGCACAACCACCCACGCCGACTCGGCACAGCATGTTCTAACATCGGAACTGAATTTTAGCGCCGAACTGCAAAACGATGATTCGGTAATAACCCGTTGGAACCAATGGGATACCGACTTTATGTGGTACAAGGTTATTCGTTCGCAAACGAATCCCGACCCGACTTATCATACCGATGGACACATTTTTTTTAGTGTGAACCAGCAAACAACCGAATTCATCGATACCACCCCACCGGTCGGCAAATCGTTTTACCGGGTGTGCGTATGGACCCACACCATGCATCGCTATTGCAGCAATGTTATAAGTATCGATACCGCACAAGAATCGCTTACCGCAGATCGCACTAGCTTTTGCACGCAGGTAATCACTCCTGCCAAAAACCCCACAACCGATGAATGTCGCGAGTTCCCCACCCCGTGCGATGTACCGAAAGACTGGCAACAGGTTCAATCGTGCGCCAACGAGGATGCGCCTGACGAACAGCTGATCACGGCGGTAAATGTCGAAGAGCGATCGTGCCGGGTGTTTAATGGCGAAGCCATTCTTCCACCAGAATATTACCCTACTCCGCTTGATCTTATTTGCGATTCCTCAACGTACACCCTCACCACCGAAGCCTTACCCGAGGGCATTAAGCTCGCCTGGCAAACAACTCTTGAGCAGCAAACCCCAATAACAGTCTGGCGACTAGATTCGATGGGAAAATGGCTCAGCATTACCGAAACCGATACATCGGAATTCACCGACACTACTGCTTTTGCAAATGGCATGTATGCATATTTCATCTGCGAAACAACAGAAAATGGCTGTGGCAGCACCTCTTCGGTAGTATTCGCCGAAACAACCGCTGCATTGAGCACCGAACCGGGCAACAGTACTTTTACCGACATAAACCCGCAAACCGAAGCCGGGCAAGCGATTGTACGATTTGCCGAAAACGGTGTGGTAAACGGTTTTGAAGACAACACCTTTCGCCCCGAAAAAAACCTGACCCGGGCTGAGCTCAGCAAAATCATCACTCTGGGAAACAGCATTGAACCAACAAAAACCGGCGAACAGTATTTTTGCGATGTACCGGTTGGCCAATGGTTTCATTTGTATGTGAATCAATTCTTTGTCGACGGTTACATCAACGGCTTTCCTGGTAGCACATGTCAAATCGATCGCGAGTTCCGCCCGCATGAGCCGGTTTTACGCAGCGAGGCGGTAAAGATGATGCTCGAAGCAAGTGGCTATACTCCTGAAACCGTTTCTCTGAGCGAAGAACCGTACGGCGATGTACCAACGAATCACTGGTTTGCTCCCTATGCCGCACTCGCCGAAGAACAAGGATTTTTCAATGGTGTTATTGAAGAGGATTTTCGCCCCGATCAAGCAATAACACGTGGCGAGGCGATGCTCTATTTGTATCGGATTATGAATCCGCCCGACGAATACAACAGTGCTCCAAAAATCGTCGATCACTTTGCCTGTAGCTATAACTGCCCCGGCGAAGCAGATGAATACACCGTACGGATTTATGAGGGAATTACGGATGAAAACCGTTGCTCCGAACTGAAAGGCACACTCCATACGTATTACCTCTGGGGTGAAACCACCGTGTGTTTAATACCCGGGCAGTCGCCACCGGTAATAAATGCAGACCCGCAAAATACAATTTTCTGCGATGCCCAAACGCCATGCGAAAGCGGCAATTGTTATGTTCTGCCGGGCGCCAAACAGGCGCAATGTATCGAGTTGGATGAATCGGATATTTGCTCGGTGTGTGAATCGAACCAATGCATGATTGCCGAAAGCTACCCGCCGCAAGTGGTATGTATCGACGAAGAATTGCAATAGATGATAGAATAAACGACGGTATTTGCCATATGCGCAATGGATAAACAGCTACAACAAGAGGTTCGTAAAGTCGTACTCGATGAACTCAAAAAAGGCAACACGCCCGAAAAAATCATCGAATGGGCAAAGGCCGAAGGGATCGATGAACAAGTCATCATCACCGAGCTCAAAGGTATTGCCGCCGCGCAAAGCGAAGAAGCGTTGGTATTATTACCGATGATCCAAAATTTTCTAGGTGCTGCTCGCAAGCAGAAACAAAAAACTCAGCCAGAAGAGAGCAAACACACCTTTTGGGACCCAACCGGTGAAACCGTAACCAACGAGCGCTTTAAACTGCAACGCAAAGAGATCGAAGAAAAGTACGATGCGTACCTGAAAAACCCCGGTATTCCGCGCCGCAATCTGTTGATTTTTTCGCTGCCGGCAATCGCCACCGTACTGTTACTGATTTTTCGACCGCAATCGTTGAATCTTGTGTCACAAATCGACGACGGCCAAGGCTTACTCTTTTTATTGCTCCCATTCGTGCCGGCGATCATTTACATCAGCCACGTGTTCAAAGTGCAGCGTCGCTTGATCAAACTTGCCATCGCCGCCGATTACCATTGGGTATTCTGCCCCGAAGAGCGCCCGCAAAAGTGGCAGATGCTAAAAGATAAATACCCCGAGCTGTTCCAAAAAGGCAACAAAGACCAAACGATTCTCGATGAGATTTGGGGCGATTTCGAATCGAACGGCGAAACAACACAGTTCTGGGCGGCGATTTTTCAGTATGTGATCGAAACCCGCGACAGCAAAGGACGCAGAAATCGCAAGACCATCACGAAAACCGCCTACGCTTTACAACTCAACAAAACCCTAAAAACCGACTTTCGCTTAGAACCCGAAGGGTTGATGGGCAAATTTTTGAATCTGTTCCGCCGCAACAAAGAGATCAACACCGAATCGACCGAATTCAACAAGAATTTCATGGTCTATTACAACGGCAAAAAGGTTGATAAAGAGCTTGAGATCATCAAACTCCTTACGCCATCGGTGCAGGTGCGACTAAACCAACTGCAACAACAAAAGGGTAAATTTGCGCTGCAATTTCGCGGCAACACGGTTATTTATTTGTTTCCAAAACGGATGATCCGCAAGATGAAGACGAACTTTTTCAAAGGCGTACGCGTTCACCCCGAAGACAAAGAAAAGCTCGAAGCCCAGCTCCATAATTTTTTAAGCATAAGTAGTGACATCGTGCGCTATTTAGATTAAGCTGCAATCGATGTTTTTACCGAAGATGGATATGTTTTTTGTGTTACTGGGATTAACGGCGATTGCCGGAATCGCCTACGCCACATTGTACAATGGCTTGGTGAAAGCGCGCCAAAAAGTGCAAGAAGCGTGGTCGGGCATCGATGTACAACTCAAGCGCCGCTACGATCTCATCCCCAACCTGATCAACACCGTAAAAGGCTACGCCAAACACGAACGCGAAGTGCTAGAAAACACCACCAACGCCCGTGCTACCGCCATGGCCGTACCCGACGCCAGCATTGCCGCCAAAGCCAAAGCCGAAGGGCAGCTAACCAGCTCGCTCCGCTCGCTGTTTGCTTTAGCCGAGAACTACCCCGACTTAAAAGCGAACGAAAACTTTTTGAGTTTGCAAAACCAACTCGCCGAAACCGAGGATCAGATCGCCTCTGCCCGCCGCATTTACAACGGCAACGTAACGGTGCTAAACGTTAAGGTCGAGAGTTTTCCGAGTAATTTTGTGGCAAACATGCACCAATTCGAAAAAGCTGAGTTTTTTGAAGTCGACGAAGCCGAAAAAGAAGCGATTAAAGCAGCGCCAAAGGTGGAGTTTTAAAGTGATCCGCTCACCCGTAGCAATTTTTTGGTCGGTGTAAAAGTAATGGTTTTACTTGTTTTATCAGAATTTAAAAAACCGGCTGCTTCAAGTTCGAGGATATCTTTTCGAGCAGTTACATAGGTAATATGCTGGTATAGCTGATGTCGCCTGAATGTCGTTTTGTCATCGGGATGATCGATAAAAAAGCGAATAAGCTCAAGCTGACGCTTGTTCAAATGTTCGAATTTTTTTGCCAGGTCTCTTTCTTGGCTTTGCTCTCGCAACAGATTGCTTTCGTACTCTTCAAAATCTTTCATCGAAAGCTGCATTTGGCGAACGATGTAATCTACAAAATACGTAAGATTATTCCCATCCTGTTCACTGAGCATAAAGGCTTTTTCATATGCGATTTTCGATTTTCTTATGCGGGTCGATATCGGCAAAAAACCGATGTAAAGATAATTCTTCCTGAGCAAATACCAATAGAATAAGGCGCGCGCGGTTCGCCCATTGCCATCGCAAAAGGGATGGAGAAATGCCAACCAAAAATGAAGCAAGATCGCCTTCGGCACATCACTGAAGTATTCATCGGTTTCAAGTTCATCGTTTGCAAAATCGATAAAATTTTGTAGTTGTTTCTGCATCAATTTTTGATTTGGCGGCACAAAAGCCACCTCATCTTTGATTTTGTCAGCAACTACAATCTCATCGGCATCTGTGCGAAACCTGCCGACCTGTCGCGGGTCTTCCAGGGTATTGTTGGTAAGCACCTGTTGCATCTCTAAAAGCAAACTTTGGCTCATTCTTTGGTGCTTCCATTCAGTCTCTATTTGCAAGATCGCCTTATAATTGTTCACAACCATCTTCTCTGCCAAAGTGAGCGGTTCTCGTTTTGATTCGAGGAGTTTCTTACCCTCTCGACGAGTTATTACCGCGCCCTCGATTTGCGAAGAAGCAATTGCCTCTTCAACCGCACCTTCGAATATCTTCTTTCGACGCAAATCTTGTTTTTCTATCGAGAGCTCATCATACATTTTGTAGACACCAAAGCTCTTCGCAAAATCATCAAAAAAGAATCGGAATCTGCTCAGCTCCTCCCATACAAACAATCGCTTATTCTGATCTTGGATCGGGGTTTTCACTGCCTGCGCCGTTCTCATCGACGTAAGGGTGGCATATGCTTCCTCTTTGTTGAGCCCATGAGGAAGATTACTTACGAATCTTATCTTATCCCACGATTTGTAGACAGGATTCGCGAGACGCTTCTCAAACTTTTTCCATTCGTCGGTGAACATCAACTGTTTCTCAAAAAAGCTTTCCATTACATCTTTTCTAATGTTCTGCCAATTCGGCATTTCGATTCGGTTTTGCATAATTATATATAAATATTATATATACTACATATATAGTATATACATACTAACCACAAAAGTATATATATTTACGCGTAGAAAGCACTACTTATCTCACCACCACATTCACAATCTTCCCCGGTACGTAGATCTCTTTTACGATTTGTTTACCGTCTAAAAAGCGCTGCACATTCTCGTTTTGTTTGGCGGCGGCAATCGCTTCATCGTTGCCAACACCTGCCGCAACGGTAACATTACCGCGCATTTTACCGTTGACCTGAATCGCCAGCTCGATCTCATCTTCTTTGGTAAGCTCTTCATCCCATTCTGGCCATTTGGCATAGCTGATGGTGTCATCTTGCTCTAACACCTCATGCCACAATTCTTCGGCTAAGTGCGGTGCAAACGGCGCAAGTATTTTAACGAATTTTACCGCTCCGCTTTCGGGTATATGCGAGAGCTTTTGCATCGCGTTGACCAGAATCATCATTTGCGAAATGGCGGTGTTGAACTTAAAGTTTTCGATATCGTGTGTCACTTTTTTCACCGTTTGATGCATCAATCGTTGAAAGTCTTTGCCGGGGCAGGCATCGGCGATTTCTTTATCGTGAAACACACGGTGGATTCTTTGTAAAAACTTGAACATACCCTCAACGGCGTTGGTGTTCCAGGCTTTGCTCTGCTCGAACGGACCCATGAACATCTCGTACATGCGCAGTGTATCGGCGCCGTATTCGTTGACGATCTCGTCGGGGTTTACCACGTTGCCAAGGCTTTTGCTCATCTTTTGCCCGTCTTCTGCCAGAATCAACCCTTGATTCATCAGTTTTTTAAACGGCTCTTTCGTTTTTACCAAGCCCATATCGTAAAACACCTTGTGCCAAAACCGGCTGTATAAAAGATGAAGTACCGCATGTTCGGCTCCACCGACGTACAGATCGACCGGACCCCAATATTCTTCGGCATCTTTCGACCACGGTTCTGTATCGTTATTCGCATCCATAAAGCGCAGCCAATACCAGTTGCTGCCCGCCCAATTCGGCATGGTAGATGTTTCGCGGGTGAATTTTTGCGCACCGTTCGGCGACAGTTTTACAGTGCCATCGGGCTGCACATCGCCTTGTACCTCAACCCAATCACAAATTTTAGCGAGCGGACTTTGCCCGTCTTCTGCCGGGAGAAAATTATCGGTTTCGGGCAGTGTTACCGGCAACTCGCTTTCGTGCAACGGGTGCATATTGCCGTTTTCATCTTTCACAAGTGGAATTGGCTCACCCCAATAGCGCTGGCGGGTAAAGATCCAATCGCGCAGTTTGTAATTGGTTTTGCGCGTCCCTTGACCTTGTTCGACCAAGTGATCGATGATTTTTTCTTTCGCCTCCAAAATCGGTAAGCCGTCTAAAAACTCGCTGTTGATCATAGTGCCGGCTTTTTCTTGCACTTGGTCGATTTCGGTGATCGGCGCGGTATCACCATCGGGCGCTACTACAACGCGGATGATGTCGATTCCCATTGCTTGAGCGAATTCGAAGTCGCGCACATCGTGCCCCGGTACGCCCACCACGGCGCCGGTTCCTACGTTGGCGAGTACAAAATCACCCACATAAAGCGGTAAATCTTTATCGTTCAAGCGATTTTTGACATACAACCCAGTAAACACCCCCGTTTTCTTTTTGCCCTCTGCCATGCGATCGATGTCGGATTTTTGCGCCGCCTCCTTCATGTATTTTTGAACTTCGGTTTTATTTAAACAAGCATCAAGATGCTTCTGCAAAAACTCATGCTCTGGCGCCAAAACGACGAATGTAGCGCCAAAGTTCGTATCGGGGCGAGTGGTGTAGCAGGTGATTACCGGTGTTTCGGTAAAATCCCCCAAACCCCCTTTTAAAAGGGGGCTTCCATCGCCGTGCTTTTCTGCCAGTTCACCACGTGGGTTTTGTATCGCGTCCTCATCTGAAGAAGCTCCATACATCTGCGCCGTTTCGCCCCCCTTTTCAAGGGGGGAGTGGGGGGTTTCAGCAATTCTTTTGCCCAACTCGTTTGCCCGAACTTGCGCCCGTTTTGCTAAATCGTCGTACACCCCATCAATGCTTTCTAATACTTCATCATTGGTGTAACGAACAACTGTGATTCCCAGCGACTCAAGCTTTTTCGTTCTTTTTTCATCATAAACAGCCTGCTCGGCATGTGTATCACCATCTACTTCAACCACCAATAAAAGCTCAGGGCAATAAAAATCGACGATATAGGTATCTATCGGTTTTTGCCGAAGAAATCGCAGATTAAAAAATCGCCGATTACTCAGCATTCCAAACCACAATTCTTTTTCTGCAGCTGTTGGATTATTCCGTAACGCTCGAGCTTTCTCTTTTAGTTCAGGATTATACTGAAAATGCATTCCCTTATGTTCTTCTTCGCCATCAAAAACCACCGGATACTCGATCTCAACCCCTTGGCTTTTGCCGATCCAATTTCGCTGCATCGCAATAATCTTCTCTGGCCAACTGGTCAGCTCATCTAAATCTTGCAAAAGTCGCTCGGCATAATCGGTGATGCGGAACATCCACTGGGTAAGATCGCGCTTTTCGACCTCGGCGCCACAACGCTCATGGCAGCCGCTTTCTACCTCTTCGTTAGCGGCAACGATTCGACATTGCGGACACCAGTTCATTGGCATCTTTTTTTCGTAGAGCAGACCTTTTTTGTACATCTGTAAAAAGATCCATTGCGTCCAGCGATAATAACTCGGATCGGTCGTTGCAAATTCACGGCTCCAATCGTAACTCAAACCCAAAGATTTGATCTGGCGTTTAAACGTAGCGATGTTTTCTTTCGTAGTAATAGCAGGATTAACCCCGGTTTTGATCGCATAGTTCTCGGCGGGCAAGCCAAACGCATCCCAGCCCATCGGGTGAAGTACATTGTAGCCCTGCATCCGCTTATACCTGCTGATGATATCGGTTGCGGTGTAGCCTTCTGGGTGACCGACGTGCAACCCGGCACCACTCGGATACGGGAACATATCTAAAACATAATACTTGGGCTTTGGGTGGGATTTCCCCCCTGATAAGGGGGGATTAAGGGGGGTTTGCTGCTCTGCGCGAAAAGTTTCATGCTCATCCCAATATTTTTGCCATTTCGGCTCAACCACCTGCGGATTATATTTCTGCTGCTCCATATCGCTATAAAATCAAAATTTTTCCGTGTGATTATACGCCTGTTTTTACAAAAAGGTGAATCGGAAATTGAGATTTGCGAGGAGGAGCCTTCGTTAACCCACCGGTGAACTGGCGAGCCAATATCGCTGGCGCTCTGCTCGCCTGCAAGACAACAGCGTTATAAACAAGCTTTTGATTACCCCACCATTCAAATGGTAATACCAAGCAACGGCGTATGACCCGTTTGCAAAACGAGAGCAAAGTAAGCTTTCGTTAACCGCCCAGTTCACTGGCGGTTGGCGAAAGCGGTATGTAGTATTTTGGCGAATAAAGCCGATAGATTTACGATTTGCAAAAAGATTGACAAAACCAATAAATTATAATTAAATAGCGCACTATTTTTATAAATCTATGAATAAAGAGGTAATATTAGGTGCCCTTATGCTAGCAGTATCAGCAACCACACAAGCCGAACAAGGCAAAAAGATTCCAGGCGATAATCCGGAACTACCACCCGTTGAACTGATTTCAGGACAACAACAAGAAATTTGTGATTATGTTTACAGAGTTTTTGAAAAGAATAAACCAGATGCTGAACGGTTATGCCCACCAACAGATGAAATCGATGACATTATTAAGAACCTTCGAAGAAAAGGCGTTATCTCTGATGGAACTACTCCAGTACCAAACCCGGAATAAAATGAAGTCTCTCGATAAAAAACAACTCCTAATCCTTGGAGCACTGGCATTAAACCCCGAATCGACCAATCACGAATCGATGGCTCATTTAGAGAAACAAATTCATGATTTTCGTCAAACATACACCTATTTTCTTAAGCAGCAGAATAAAGCAGCGCAAAAAGATATCAAGGAGGAATGCACCGACGAAAAATGGCAACAAGGGCTTTGCGGCACCGACGGCGGTGAGAATTATGAAGAGATAATCCCGGAGTTTACACCAGCAGAAATAGAGGCTTTTAAAAAAGCGGCGATAAACGGTATTGAGGAGGTAGTCGATGAAATAGCAAGTTGGGAACAAGAATATAAATACATCCAAGATTTTAGAACAGACTTTGTTCTCGTCAATAATCAGTTCGAAGACGAAAAAGGGACAACTACTTTTACCACCAAGATTACCGGTGAAATGTTGCCAAACGACAAAATAATTCGCTTTAGTTTTAAAACTACGCAAGGCGATTATGTTCAAACCATCCCGCTCAATCTCAAAGATTATCCATTCGATGAAATGAGCTATGAGCAGGCGAATCAACTCAACAGACTACTGCGTTCTTTTTTAGCCTCAATGAAAAGCAAATTCAAAGATATGATTTTCTAAAAGACATTTCGATATTATTTGTCGAATATAAATCGAATCGCTACAATCACGCCCACAATATGACGCTCAACTGGAAACAACTGGCAGAAAAAGAGCCGATCGTTGCACTGGCACCGATGGATGGCTACACCGATTCGGCATATCGCCAGATCACCAAGATCATCGAACCGCGCGCAGTGGTGTTTTGCGAATTCGTTTCGGCAGATGGATTGAGTCGCGCGCCCAAAAAAATGGCGCAACTCGTGCAATATAACCCCAAAATCGAGCGCCCGTACATAGTGCAGATGTTCGGCAAAAACCCCGAAGCCTTTGCCATAGCCGCCAAGTTTTTAGAAGATTTCGGTGTCGATGGGATAGATATCAACTACGGTTGCCCCGCCAAAAAAGTCGTGGGGAGCGGGCACGGCAGCGATTTGATTCGTAACCCTTGTTTAGCGGCCGATATCGTCGCCGCCACAAAAAAGGCAGTTTCAATCCCTGTTTCGGTTAAAACCCGATTAGGCTGGGAAGATGACTCAACCCTCATTCCATTCATCGGCGACATTATTAAAGCCGGCGCCGAAATGATCACCATTCACGGACGCACCGTAAAACAACAATACATGGGTGAGGCAAGCTGGCAACCGATCTACGATTTAAAAAATGCGTATCCGCACATCCCCATATTGGGCAATGGCGATATTCGTTCGGGGCAAGATGCAGTCGATAAGATCAAGCATCTTGACGGGGTGATGATAGGACGTGGCAGCTTTGGCAACCCGTGGATTTGTAAAGAAGCCTACGCCGCTTTGCATGGCGAAGATTTTACAGAGCCAACTGCCGAAGAAAAAGGTGAGATCATCCGCAAACACGCCGAGCTGTTGATCGATACCAAAGGGCAACGCCGCGCCATGCTCGAATTTAGAAAACACCTGTTAAGCTTTACCAAAGGGTTTCACGGCGCCAAAGAAATGCGCGGGCAGATGACGAGCATCGAGCAGATCGAAGATGTGGAAAAAGTAGTCGAAACGATCGTCGCCAATAGCTAGGTACTGTTGACATATGTGCTTTTCGATCAGAGATTCTCAGATTCCTTGCG
>CAZOZW010000037.1:3343-18585 GCA_964584385.1 uncultured Candidatus Peribacteria bacterium | reverse complement strand
GCCTCCTTAAGTTTGAGATTCGATAACCACTTCGGCAGATCCCGATACAATCGGGACGACATCCTCTTGTATCACATGCAGCTGATTAAATATCGACTTCGAAGCCATAAACGCATGAGCAACTCACATCCAAATTGCGAATTGCAAGAATGACTAAAACGACAACTAAAATACTGCATTTATACGGGCAGCCACGTCTTAATGCAGTATTTTTATCAAAATTTGGGCGTCTACAAATATTGCATGAGACGTTTTAGTAAAACGTCTCTACCCACCCTCAATCGTTGTATTGAATTCATCATTCGTGATTCGAATCCCTTCTTAAATCCAAAATCATACATCTTAAATCCCCCCAAGTATCCTTATCCTTCTGTAGAAGAATCACGAAAGCGAAAACTATATCCGTACCGGCACCCCCTCTTTTGCCAAATACTGTTTGAGCACTGGCACCGGAATCTCACCGTAATGAAAAACACTGGCAGCAAGTGCAGCGGTAGCTTTTGTTGTCTGAAAGACATCTAAAAAATCTTTTGGCTTCCCCACCCCACCCGAGGCGATGACCGGCACCGAAACCGCATTACAGATGGCATTGGTGAGCTCAAGATCAAAACCGATTTTCGTACCATCGCGATCCATCGAGGTCAGTAAGATTTCGCCGGCGCCAAGTGCTTCTGCTTGTTTTGCCCATTCGATCGCATCCAAACCGGTTGCTACACGCCCGCCGCCGATGAATACTTCCCACTTTTTGTGTGATTGACCATCGATTTGCTGATCAGAAATCAGATTATCGTCTACCTGTTCACTGCTCACCGACTTGGCGTCGATTGCCACTACTACGGCTTGCGCGCCAAAGGCATCGGCGCATTGTTCGATCAGTTGCGGATTTTTGATCGCTGCCGAGTTCATCGCCACTTTATCGGCTCCGGCGTAGAGGATTTTGCGAAACAGCTCGACCGAGTCGACCCCGCCGCCAACGGTAAACGGAATTGCCACTTGTTTGGCAACCGCTGCCGCCAGATCGACCACTGTTTGACGCTGCTCGTTCGTTGCGGTGATATCTAAAAATACCAATTCGTCGGCGCCTTCTTGCATGTAGCGCTTGGCAAGTTCTATCGGGTCGCCGGCATCTTTTAATCCCACGAAGTTCACGCCCTTAACCGTGCGTCCGTTTTTAATATCGAGGCAAGGTACGATGCGTTTTTTAAGCATGGTCGTGTTTTTTAAAATCATCGAGTGTTAAGCACCCATCGTAAAACGCTTTGCCGAAGATTGCGCCTTGCACCCCGGCTTCTTGCAATTTGCGAACGTCATCCATGTTACCAATACCACCCGAAGCGATGAATTGCACCGTCGGAAAATCATTCATCAAACGCTCAAAAACCGCAATCGGCGGGCCGGTTAGGGTGCCATCTCGAGTGATGTCGGTGTAAATAACAGTCAGCGGATCGGCAGTTGGGCTGTATTTATTCGCTACTTTTTCGAGTGCGGTTATCAAATTGCGATCGGTAAGATTCGAAGTTTCTTTCCAGCCCTTTACCGCTACCAATCCTTTGCGGCAATCGACACCGATCACTGTTTTTTTGGTGCCGAAATTACTGAACATCTCGGCAACGAATTGTGGATTTTCGACAGCACTCGTGCCTAAGATCACGCGCGAAACACCCATTTCAAAAGCATGATCGGCGGCTTGTTTATTCCGGATGCCGCCACCGAGTTCGACCGGTACTTTTGAATGTTTCACGATATCGGCAATTGCCATCTGGTTGATCATCGTGCCATCGCGTGCACCATTTAAATCGATAACGTGAATACCACTGGCGAATTCATTAAACGTATTAACGATTTGTGGGATTGTAAGGTCGTACTCGGTTTTTTGGGCGAACTCGCCTTTGAACAGGCGAACCGGCTTGCCGTCTAACAGGTCGATTGCGGGCCATAATTGCATTACGTATTAAGAGAGAAATGGAGCTTTGTTATGCACATAATTATACAGCAGCTGTGCCCCGATTGCACCGGATTTTTCAGGATGGAACTGCGTACCGTAAAAGTTATTGGAATGAACTGCTGTACAAATTTTTTGTTCATTGTACTGGCTGCTTGCCCATACGACGGATGCATCTTTCGGACTGCAGAAGTAAGAATGAACGAAATAATAGTCACCATCCGACGCATCAGCGTGCTGAAAGCTGACAGAGTTCCAGCCCATATGCGGCACAAGGCCGACCTTTGCTTCATCGAACCTTTCTACATTACCAGAGATAATCCCAAGGCATTTCGTATCGCCTTCGGTTGAGTGATCGAATAGGAGTTGCATCCCGACACATATCGCCAATACCGGTTTTTTCGTTGTACGCAAGTAAGCATCGAGCTTATTCTCGATCAACGAATCCATACAACTCTTGGCATGCCCCACACCGGGGAAAATCAATCGCTCACAAGTATCGAGCTCTGTCGCATCGTTTGAAACGAGATACTCTGCTCCCATCCGATCGAGTGCATTTTGAACTGATAGGAGATTACCGGCGCTGTATTTTAAAATTCCGATCATGTTTTACAAAACCCCTTTCGTTGACGGCAACGCATTCCCCTCTCGCATAACCGAATCGCGCAAACAGCGGGCGAAAGATTTGAACGCCACCTCGACCATATGATGTGTGTTTTTGCCGGTAACCGTCAGGTGGAGGTTCAAGCCGGCTCGCTCGCAAAAACTGCGAAAAAAGTGTTCGAGCATTTCGGTCGGAAAATCACCGACATATTCACGCGTAAATGTAATATCGTATTCAAGATGCGGTCGCCCCGAGAAATCGAGGGCGACTTCTGCTCTTGCTTCATCCATCGGCAATACCCGCTCAAAGGCATAGCGGGTAATACCGCGTTTATCACCAATGGCTTGCTTAAAGGCATCGCCTAAAGCAAGTGCGGTATCTTCGATGGTGTGGTGTTCGTCGATCTCTAAATCGCCGGTGCAGTTCAGGTTGAGATCAAAATTACCGTGTTTGGCAAGTTGCTCGAGCATGTGGTCGAAAAAGTTCAATCCGGTAGAAATGTGGTATTTCCCACTGCCATCGAGATTCAAGTTGATTTCGATCTCGGTTTCTTTGGTCTTTCGATCTACGGCTGCAACACGAGGCTTATTGATAACCGCGTCGATGATTTGCGCCCAGGTCATCCCCTCTGTCGATTGTTCGACAACGCCGTCTTTCAGCTTTGCCGGCGCCAGTAAATAGCCGCTCACACCGATGTTCGTGGCAAAATCGATATCACTTTGCCGATCACCGACCATAAACGACTGCTTCTTATCAATCTCATCCCAGTTGAAATCATCGCCCAAAATGCCGACCTTCGGTTTTCGACAAGTACAATTCTCTTCCGGTATGTGCGGGCATTCGAAAATCCGCCAAAAATGAATCCCTTCGCTGGCAAATACATCGAATATCTTTTGATTGATGAGTTCATAGTTCTCACGCGGGTTGGCAGGCGTACCCAGTGCGTCTTGATTGGTAACAAACACGAGAGTGAAGCCGGCTTCGGTCAATTGTTTCAAAGCACTGATCGTGCCCGGTAAGAAATAGATCTGATCGAGCGTATCGACCTGAAAGGTTACCGGCGGCTCGACGATAAGCGTACCGTCGCGATCGAGGAAAGCAATTTTACGTTTCATAATTACAAAGAGAGATTATGCAAACTGACCGAGCACCTCAAGAATACGAATATTCTCTTGCGGAGTACCGATGCTCAGGCGTAAGCAGTTTTTGGTTTGCGGTTTTGCCGAAAAGTTTCGTGCGACGATTCTATTCTGCAATAGGTGACGATAAGTGGCGTCGCCATCGGTAAAACGTACCAGTAAAAAGTTTGTCCGACTCGGAAAAACATGCTCAACGATTGGCAGCTTGTTCAGTTCTGCGCTCAGTTTCTCACGCTCATGCAGGATTGTATTGAGATTAGTGGTAAACTCAGCATCTTGCGAAAGCGACTGCAATGCCGCTTGGGCACTGAGGTTATTCACATTATACGGCGCTTTGAACTTGCGGAAGAGAGCGATGATCTCAGCCGAAGCAAATGCCATGCCGATGCGTGCTCCCGCCAGACCCCACGCTTTACTGAGCGTTTGCATGATAATCAGATTCGGGAATTCGGCAAGGCGCGGTAAAAAGCTGTTTTGCGGGCAAAAGTCGACATAGGCTTCATCGAGTACTACAATTCCCTTGTGGTTATTGAGTACCCATTCGATCTGGTCAGCCGGAAGATTGTTTGCCGTAGGGCTATTCGGCGAACAAAGAAAAATTACCTTATTGATTCCCTCGGCGATTTCGGAATCGGTCGGGGTATTCTGCAATATACCCGACTCTTGCATCATTTTGAGATCAAGAGTGAAGTCAGATGCCAAAGGAATAGTTACCAAGCCGACATCGTTCATTTCGGAAGCAACGGCATACATGCCAAAAGTCGGTGGGCACCACACCAGGCTGTCGTGCTGTGGTTCGCAAAAAATGCGAATCGATTGATCGATCAATTCATCGCTGCCGTTACCGAGCACCATTTGCTCAAGAGAGATGTTAGCTCCGAAGAAATCGTTTTTATGTGCTATTAGATTTTGGCAGAGCTTTGTTTGTACGGGGTCGGGGTAGCGGATGAGTACGGTATCGCCAAACGGGTTTTCGTTGGTATCGATGTATATATCGGCCGCACCGGCGTACTCGCTCTTGCCCGAAGAATAGGGCTGCAAACGCCGGACATTTTCTCGCACAAGGGATTGAATTTTCATAATTCAAGTTGAGAGAAATCGGTAAAAACCCGATCGGTTTTTGAAAAATCTTGCTGTTGGTTCACATCGGTGCGAAACCCATACACCTGCATTCCGGCTGCTTTTCCGGCAGCAATACCATTGGTCGAATCTTCGAACACAATGCATTCTGATGGCAAAACACCTAAGAGTTCGGCACATTTGAGAAAAATCGCCGGATCGGGTTTGCTGCGGTTGCCGACATCTTGCGGGGTGACGATGGTGTTGATATTGCGGAGCACCGGATGATTGGTAAAGACTTTTTCAAGAAACGGTGGCGGCGATGACGTGCCGATCGCCATTTTGTATTTGGCGAGGTTTGTATGGATGAATTCCTCACCCCCCGGGCTCAATTCGGCACGCGAATATATTTTTTCGAGCGCTAATTCAGATCGCTTCTTTATGTATTCCTCTTCGCTGTAATCAAATCCGTACGCTGCTTTGAATATTTTGTAGGTTCCGCTCATCCCGGTGCCGGTGATCTGTTCGTTGATCTCATCAAAATCGACCTCGGGATTATCGTCGAAAAAAGGGTGGAGTATTTCGTAATCGACCTCTTTCCAGTATTTCTCACTGTCGATCAAGGTGCCGTCCATATCAAAGATAAGGGCTTTGGTTGTCATAGTTCAAAAATAATATCAAACGAGCCATCGTGCGGGGTGACCGTTTTTACAGTGCCGCTCTTTTGCAAGCTCTGCAAGTGATGTTTTACCGCGAGGAACAAAACCGAATAGCCCAACGGCGAATGCCTGCCATGTCCGGTGATGATCTGTGCGCGCAACACGTGTCGCCTCCGGCATTCATCGATAAACCAGCCCAACCTCGTTTTCGCCTCTTCTACGGTTTTGCCGTGCAGATCGAGCTTTTGGGGATTTGTTGAATCGCGCCGTAGTTCGATGTGCAAATGCGGCTCACCGGTGGTTTCCGGGGTGATTGGTGGTGAATGCCGACGGAGCAGTTCTTCCATATCCATTTCTACAAATCGGCAAGGCGGATCGAAACAGCATTTTTGTGGGCGGTCAATCCTTCGGCAGCCGCCAAGGTCTCAAGTGTCGATCGAAGCTTGTTCAACCCGGGTTTCGTGAGGTGCTGAAAACTGATCTTTTTCATAAAGCTATCGAGGCTGAGTGCCGAATACGAACGGCAAAACCCGGCCGTTGGGATAACATGATTCGTGCCACTGGCGTAATCGCCCGCGGTTTCGGGTGAGTAGGCACCGCAAAATACCGAACCGGCACTGGTGATTATTGGCACGAGCCGCTGCCAGTCTTGTGTTTGTAATATCAGATGTTCGGGGGCATACGCATTGCTAAATCCTATCGCCTGATCAAGATTTAGGCAAACCACGGCAAAACTGTTCTGTATGACTTCGGTAGCAATTTGTTTGCGATCGAGCTCTGCAAGCTGCTCTTTTACACGAGCTTGTACTTGCTCGGCAAACGATTTCGACAAGCAAAGCAGCACTACCTGCGAATCGGGTGCGTGTTCGGCTTGCGAAAGCAGATCGGCCGCCACAAATGCAGGATTCGCCGCATCATCGGCAATCACCAATACTTCGCTCGGGCCGGCGGGCATATCGATCGGCAACATATGTTGAATCATGATTTTTGCCTGGGTGACGAACTGATTCCCGGGTCCGAAGATCTTATCGACTTTGGGGATTGATTCGGTGCCATGTGCCATCGCAAAAATCGCCTGTGCGCCGCCTATCGGCGAGATTGAAGTAATGCCGAGTTTTTGCGCGATATATAGAACCGCCGGGAATACCTCACCGTTTTTTTGCGGCGGCGTGCAAATATGGATTGTTTTACACCCCGCGACTTTTGCCGGAACTGTAAGCATTATCGCCGTTGAAAACAGCGGCGCCAAGCCACCCGGCACGTATAAGCCAACATTCTCGATCGGTCGCTGTTCTTGCCAGCAGGTTACACCCGCTGTTGTTTCGACTTTAAATGTTGAACACTTTTGTTGCTGGTGAAATGTAGCGACGTTTCTCATCGCCACATCAATCGCCGTTTGTAATTCCGGCGGCGTTTTGGCGGCTCCGCTTGCAATTTGCTCGGGCGTGAGTACAACCGATTTTAAATCGATACGGTCGAATTCGGTTGTCATATCGAGCAATGCCGCATCACCATGTTTGATAACGCGCTCTCGAATCCCCTCGCAGATCGCGCCGAGATCTTTTTGGTCCATTAGAGGTCGCATTACAAGTTGTTCTTGCTGTGCCGATGATAATTCACTGAGTTGATAGGTCTGCATTGAAATCACAAGATCAATAGATCACCCGATCGAGCGGATGCACCAAAATACCATTGGCACCGTGCTTTTTTAAGTCGATGATCCGTTGCCAAAAATGTTCGTCTTCGGTTACTACCGAGTGCACTGCCACCCACCCTTTTTTTCTGAGCGGAGTAATGGTCGGGCTTTCGATACCGGGCAAGACTTCAACGATCTTATCGAGTTTATCTTCGGGAGCATTAAGCACTACCGATTTTACATATTGCGCCGCTACCACCGAATCGAGCCGTAAGAGGAGTTCGGAATACGCCGCGTGCGGCTGTGCAAGAAAATCGGTCGCACCAACGAGCACCGCTTCAGAATCGAGGATTGAAACGAGTTCTTGCATTGCGTTTGCTTTAAGCGTACTGCCCGAATGAACGATATCGCAGATCGCATCGGCGATTTTGAGCGACGGGGCGATTTCGACCGAGCCGTTCATCGTGATGATGCGGGCTTCGATCCCCTCTTTTTTTAAAAACTTTTTGAGGATTTTGACATGACTCGTGGCAATCCGCGTTTGACGAAGATCTTTGATCTGTTTGATTGCAGAAGAGCGCGGCACGGCGATTGAGAGTCGGCAATCACCAAAGTGTAATTGTTTTACTTTTTTCAGCTGTTTTACCTGCGATTCAAGCATGATGTTCTCACCGACCACTCCCAAATCGGCGGCACCATCGGCGATCACTTCTGGAATATCGCTGGTTCTTAGCAGCAGGATTTCCATGGGGAAGTTTTGCACTTGCAAGCGCAGGTTGCGCCCACTACGCGGGATTTTAAAACCGGCTTTGCTCAAAAGGGCAAAGGTCTCATCGGCGAGGCGGCCGGATTTTTGAATCGCCAAGCGGATATTCGGAGGATTGATCATGATTTGAGTAAGCGAGAAAGAACAAGTTCGTAGCCGCCATCGCCACTTTTATACCAGCGGGCAACACGGGCAGCGGTTGTGGTTGAAAGGCCGACCTTACCGGCGACAGAACGAATTGTTTCACCTTTGCGAAACAATTCGGCGGCTTGTAGGCGCTTGCCCATTTCAATCAGCTCAGATTCGGTGCAAATATCGCGAAAGAAAGCGCCGGCTTCGCCTGTGGTTTTTACATGCAATACGGCTTTTAAAAAGCGTTGTACCGATTTTTCGGTGAGTGGATTTTTCATTGGATGTATTAATGTGGTAACACGTTGCATCATTGATTCGCAATCGTCAAGGGCGTGTATTGTAAAGAGTATACTTCGATTTGTACAGACTGAATTTAAAAAACAAACAGCTGTGGGGAGGATTTGCGCTGTTGTCTACCGGGATCATATATCAACCATTAGGAAACAGCTATCGGTGAATCTGACTCTCTCGGCCGCCAATTATTTGCATACAGAAGAATGCTTACGGAGTATCGACCAAAAAATACTGCATTAATACGTAATTCACCGTATTAATGCAGTATTATTGCTGATGGGCTTTATCATTTTATGCAAATGGTGCTGCGTAATTTGCAATTTGGGTGGAGTTGATTGATGCCCTTTCGGAAATCGAAGCTTTTTACTAAGTTAGCAATCAAGGTTTATGAGTGTGTTGCCCCGATCAAAGTATCGGGGTCTGAGGAAGATGTAGGAGGGTCACAATCTCAACGTAGACGAAGTCTTAATGCTCAATAAACAATGGATGTCAAAGAAAGCTGAGGAAATTATGAATATATCGCAAATCCGAATCGTTTAATAGGCTCCGGGTCAAGCCCAGAGTGACATATAAACGATTGCAATACATATGTATACCTTCTTGCGAAAACTCGAATATCTAAATTTGCAGGGACACAATCTATACTAAGCCATCACCCGATTTCAAAAACAAGGGTGCAAACAAGAAAGAGATTACAATAAACGAACTAAAATCGCTGATTCATCATTCATAATTCTTCATACTTAATTCTCGTCAACTCTCGCAAATACCAACCCTAACTCTGAAACGAAGAGAAACCAACCGCTGATTTTACCTTTACAAGCATAAAAAACCCATGAACAATTATAAAAGCTTTTTTTCTTTTTTATGAAACAAGACGTTGTACGTATTTTCGACACCACGCTGCGCGATGGTGAGCAATCACCCGGCTATTCGATGACCCTCGATGAAAAGCTCCGCCTCGCCGTACAGCTCGAAAAACTCAACGTCGATGCGATTGAAGCCGGGTTTCCGGCGGCAAGCCGCGATGACTTTGCAGCGGTAGAAGCGATTGCCAAAAAGCTGAAAAAACCCGAGATCTGCGGTTTGGCGCGGGCGATGGAAAGCGACATCAAAACCACGTGGGATGCGATAAAAGATGCGAAAAAACCGCGCATCCATACCTTTATCGCTACCAGCCCGGTGCATATGAAGTACAAATTGAAAAAGTCTGAATCTGAAGTCTTAGCGATGACCGAACAAGCGGTAAGGCTTGCCAAAGTTCTGTGTGAGCGGGTTGATTTTTCACCGGAAGATGCCGGCAGAAGCGACCGCGAGTTCTTAAAAAAAGTAGTTGAAGTTGCTATTGAACACGGTGCCGACGTGATCAACATTCCCGATACGGTTGGATATTTAATGCCAGATGAATTCGGTGACTTGATCAAATTTTTAGTTCAAGAATGTAAAGGTGCCGAGAATGTTATTTTTTCGACCCATTGTCACAACGATTTAGGCTTGGGTGCTGCCAACTCACTCGCCGGAGTGATTAATGGCGCTCGGCAAATAGAATGCACGATCAACGGGATTGGTGAACGTGCCGGTAACGCCGCGCTCGAAGAAGTGGTGATGGCGATTCACACCCGCCCCGATTTTTATCATTTAAAGACGAACGTTAAAACGCGCGAGATAATGCGCTCATCTACATTACTGAAGAAGATCACCGGTCAACCGGTGCAGCCCAATAAGGCGATTGTAGGTCGCAATGCTTTTGCCCACGAATCGGGCATTCATCAGCATGGCTTTTTAGCCAATCGCGAAACGTATGAAATTATGCAACCCGAAGATATTGGGCTTGCAGAAAGCAACATAATTTTAGGCAAACACAGCGGCAGAGCGGCACTGGGCAAACGCTTGCAAGAACTTGGCTACGAACTGAACAGCGAGCAGCTGGGTGAAGTATTTATTAAATTCAAAGAATTGGCCGATAAGAAGAAGTTGATCGAAGACGCCGACCTCGATGCGATTATGCTCGGCGAAGGCAACGAAAAAGAACAACCCTTTGTACTCGAAGATGTCATCGTACATACCGGTATTTCGGTGCACCCCACGGCAACCGTGGTGGTAAAAACCAAAGCGGGTGAAGTACAAACCGCGCACTCCACCGGCGATGGCCCGGTAGATGCCGCATTTAAGGCGCTAAAAGAGATTGTCGGCGACCCGGGAGTGTTAACCGAATTCAGGATGGATGCGGTAACCGAAGGCATCGACGCACAAGCGGTGGTATCGCTGACGATAAAATCGGAGGAAGGCAAAAGGTATTTCGGCCGCTCGGGCAATACCGATATTGTGGTTGCGAGCGTAATGGCATATTTAGATGCGGTGTGTAAGCAGCAGCGTCGTTAAACGAGTTAAGTGTGAATGTGCATTACAGGGCTAAACAGTTCTGTAATGTACGTTTTCTTGACTAACTAAACTTGACCGTCGTCTTGAGCAAACCACAATAGTTCTGATTGCTCTTCTTTGAATATTTATTTTGTTCTATATTGAACTACTTTATTACTCAATTAGGAATCAAGCTCTTATATAGATTCATATGCTTTCCCACTTGATGGAAAGGTTCTAAAAACTCCACCCTTGCTGCTCTTCACGATACCAGCAGGATCACATACATCTAGCGGTGCCGAATCTGCTCCACAGAATCTTTCTAAGATGTATTCACCGCCAGAAAACCTGCAAATATCTGGTGAATCGTTCCGATTATAGGCAACAGAGCTAATTACCATTAAATGCAACAAGACACTTATGATTCCAACTATCAATACGATTGTTTCTTTTTCATCTTTCCAGTTCTGAAATCCGTTGCTCAAGTAACCCTATCTGTTCTTGCTGCTGTTTTACCGCTTCTATTAACGGTGCTACTAGCATTGCGTAATCGACGGTTTTTAGCCCCGCTTCGTCATTTACTACAGCTTGGGGAAATATGTTCTCGACCTCTTGCGCTATAAGACCGATCGATTGAGTGCCCGAATCGCGATAGGTGAAGGTTACACCGTTAAGCGAGAGAATTTGCTGGAGTGCATTAGCTATTGGGGCGACGTTCGTTTTTAAAATGCGGTCGCTGTAGCGAAAGAACTGTTTTGCGATCACGTTTTTACTGACCATGGCATGCCCTTCGACTTGCAGCGGATACTTTGGTACGCTGGTTCCAATACCAACATTGTAGTCGCTAAACACACCATCGCGGTTTTGCTGCCACGGCTCGGTGGGGGTTTGCTCGGGCAGTTGACTAAACACCGCTTCGCAAGAAATAGTTGCTTCGCCGAGAGCTATTTCACCATCGACGCAATCTTCGTTTCCCTTAAAGCCATCGAATACCGAGCCGTTCGCAGCACGCGCCAACAGTTTGATCTCTGTGCCCGGTTTGAAATGACTCACACATTTATCGCCACAATCGATGCCCGGAATCGATGATTGGATCAATCCCCTACCATTGCCGGATTTTACGACTATTAACGTGGTTTTTGGTTCGGGGCTGGGCAGTTGTTCATCTTCTGCGGCAATAACCGCTGGTCGAAATTCAGGCTGTTCACTTTCTGTATTTTCTTTAGCAGCCTGAGGCACGTAGCGCCCGGCACTGATCTGGGGCTCTACCGGTGGTGTATCTAAAAAGACATTCGCCAAGCCTTGCGGCATTTGAAGCACCAGCCCAATAGCAAAACATGAAAAAATGGTAGCAACGCCAAACTTGAGTTTTTTATTTTTCATAAGATGAGAAGATTTGTTTTACACCTGTATTATAAACGGTTTTGCCGTTTTATTCAAGAAGCTGATCTGTTCACCGATCGTTAGCATCCGATTCCAAGATTCCACAATGAAAGGATAAATAAGATAATCTTACTTCATAAATCATAAATCTTAAATCAACCCTCCGCAAAAAGACTCGACTGCCACAAATGCCATTCAGCTTAGAGCCCCTCCAACTCCTCCAACAGATCCTCGGCATTCTCATGATCCATCTCCCGGTGTTTTTCTTCTTCTTGGCGGCGTTTCTTTTGCGCCATCCGTCGCTCTGCTTCAAGCTGCACCGGGTCGGTTGGTACTTGTTTTTTTTCTTGTGCACGCTTTTTTGCCATGCGCTCTTGCTCTGTTTTTAATATATCGCGCAGCTCTGTTACCTGATCGGGCGTCATAATCGGCAGTACTCCGAACCAGTAATTGCGTTCGTCGTTATCCATCGATGCGCTTTGCAGAATTTGCGGCACCAAATCGGGATACATGGTTTTGACCTCGTCGGGGATTACGAGTGGTGTTTTATTCGTGGTTTGTGTTTTTTGATCTGTCATCGTTTGCCATTATACCGTTTTTTGCATCGATTTAAAATATCTACTTACCGCAGATCGCTCTTGTGATTTCGACATTTTTCGGTTTTTTGAATTGATAGGCAAGAAATGCCACCAGCCCCACGAGCATTGGCGCGATCAATGGTGTTAACATTTTTCCCATGACTTCGAGCGTCACTAATAGATTATGTACAACATGAAGAAGCGTTGCGAGTAATAACCCCTCGCAAACCACAACAGCGCTTTCGTGTTTTCTGGTAGATGTACGCGATTGCAGGATGTGACCGAAAAACACATGAAATCTCAGCGCTTGCGGAATCGATTTTAAGAACTTACGGGTTGAATAGCTGTGCAATGGCGATACGCCTTTCGAGCAAAACGCATGCCCCCAGAATAAACCAAAAACCCCACTGAACATGGCATGAGCGAGCATTGTACCCAAACTACGAAAAGCAACAATACCGGCGAATTGCCACGAGTAGACATCGAAATACGAGAGCGCAGCCGTAAAGTAAAATATGTTCTCGCAGACGGCAAAACCCAAACCCGTGGCAATGGCATAGACCATTCCATCAACCACCTGATCGAACTCCATTCCCACCAGCTTACCCGTTTTAAGCGCCGATTTTGCCTTGAGCCATTCTTCGAAATACGCGAGTAATAGAACCGAAAGCGGCATCGCAACGTACATCGGCCAAGTTCGAAATACTTCTAAAATCGTCATCCGCCCTTCGAACATCGGGTAGACATAAAAAATGGCAACCAATGGAGTGGCATACAAAAACCCGCGCACAAAAGCGAGCAGCACCATGTGTTTTGGTTCAGGCTCGAGATAATCCTTTTTATACCAAAAAAACAACCACCCGAGCCCGGGCGAAAGTGAGGCAAGAATCGCAATCCCGATCATCATCCATTCGGTATTCATTGTTTTTTATTTGGGGATTCATCAGAGAATACGCTTTGATTCTGATTTTTACAAGGGCAGTGGGTTCTTGCGAGGCATATTGATGATATACAGATTGTTATAGCCGTTATCGTTGAATTCTTGAGCGTATTTTTCCTCGGCCTCTTTCAATTTATCGGCTTGGGTTTGAATGTATTCGTCGTTGATTTCTTGCGGTACCGCCTGTTCGAGTACATCTCGCAGTGCCAACTTGCCGATGAGCGTGGTAAACGCTGCCAGGTCGGCGTAATCGCCAACAACCGAGTCGATGTGTTCGACATAATACTTATCGCTGATTATTTTTCTTCCACGATCAACCTCGAACATCTCTTCGGCACCAAAATCTTTGGCATGGGCGAAGACATCTTTTTTTAATGCTTCGAGTTGTTGCAATTTCTGGTCGTACATTTTATAGGTTTCGTTATCCATCGTTTTTTCGCGGATGAGTGCGAATGGCACCGTGGCGTGCTCTAGCGCCTCGGCTAACACGCAGAACTGCTTTTTAGTGAGATTGATCTTCATAATTCGTCAATATATTCAACGTATGTATATCATTTCTATAAAACTGATGTCACTGGTGAATTGCGACAACTTGAAATGGATATTGTAATATTTTAATGGTATAATGAAATGATATGTTATATTTGTCAAACTTCAATGGCGGTTTTGCTCTCTTTAATGAAAAAGCCAATAGTCGCTACCATGGTTTGTTCTGGGCGGATCAGAACGAGATGTATCGCGTTGTCGAAGACATCTCTTTAAAAGAAAAAAACACACCTGTACAATTAAAAGGCAATCAAACTGTTGGTACGCGCACCTGGCAAAATGGCATTATAGAAAATTTTCGTTATACCGAGAATACTCTGGTGTACGAAAAGAACACGAATCAATCGGTAGCAATCCCCCTCGATTTGCGACGGGCCTACGACGGCTCAAAGCGCGGATTCGATTATAAGATTCAAGCAAAAGGCGAGCAGACGATCGTCACTCTTCAAAAATTCGATGGTGATCGGTTTTTGTACACTCTCACGGTGGTGATCAGCTGCATCGGTAATACACCACGCCCGATTGAAAAATGGCAGCCACGCAAATACGAACTCGACCAAGCCCGCGAAAACACTCATACCGAACATTTTGTGTACGAACTCCTCGAAACCTCTGCCAAGCAAATCGTCATTACGGTAAATTGCAAAGCACAAAAGGCAATTGCCGAACATCGTGCGGTGCTTGAGCGACTGAAAGATCAAAAAATAAGTACATCTGATGCAACCGGTAAGGTGACGCCGAGCAAAGCCCTGAGGTCGTTGATTTGTGAAATGCACGGTCGCCATGGCGTATTGGCGGGTCATCCTTGGTTTTTTCAATATTGGACGCGCGACGAGGCAATCTCGCTTAAAGCGGTGACGATGATCGGCGAAACAAAAATCGCCAAAGAGATATTATTACATCTATGCGAGCAGATAGATGATGAAGGCAGGATCGCCAACAGGCTACCCGAAGCCGATTTGGGTTGTGCCGATGGAGAGGGTTGGGTGTTTATTCGCCTGTACGAACTCTATAAACAGAATCTGTTAACCGAGAGCGAGATAGAAACGGTAGGTACAAAATTACAAATTTCTCTCAATCGCTTAGAACAACACTTAATGCGCGATGGGTTAGTGATCAACCGCCCGCAAGAAACCTGGATTGATACCGAATACCGCGGCGATGTGCGCGCCGGCGCACGGATTGAGATAAACGCCTTAACCT
>CAZOZW010000037.1:0-3333 GCA_964584385.1 uncultured Candidatus Peribacteria bacterium | reverse complement strand
TACATCATGCGCCGGTTTCATCAGGAATTGGCAAAAACACGTGCCGCTCGGCAAAAGGCTGAGCAAATGCGAGAAGATATCCAAAAAGCATTTTGGAATGGTGAATATATTCGCGATGGTGCGAATGATGAACGAATCCGACCGAATGTGTTTTTAGCGTATTACATCGCCCCAGATCTGTTTGATGAAGAAAAATGGCTGAAGACATTCGATTCAGCGCTCGAAGAATTATGGTTGCCATGGGGTGGCTTAGCAAGCATCGAAAAGTCGAGCAGCTTATATTGCCAGTTTCACAGCGGGCAGAATAATCATAGTTATCATCGCGGGGATTCGTGGTATTTTGTGAACAATTTGGCAGCGATTGCAATGCTTCGCTTGAACAAAAAATATGTTCATAAAGCGGAGATGATTCATGAGGCGAGTAGAAAAGATTTCTTAGAACTTGGAGCGTTTGGCGGATGCAGCGAGATCAGCTCGGCGGCACGACAAACCGGTGAGGGGTGCTTGAATCAAGCGTGGAGCGCTGCAACGTTGATCGAGCTGGAGGAGGAAGTGAAAAAATAGGAGATATGAGATTGGAGATAAGATTTACGGAAAGTCTGTAAAACTCATTAATCCGATTTTAATTAGCACCGAGCAATGATTGGGGGAAACTCTGATAAATTTCGAAAGACAAGGAAGCAAGCCGAAATCCTAGCGAGGTGTACTAATGGTACATCGAGTGGATTTCGGTGAAGCTGACGTAGTATTTCGGGGTTTATCAGAGTTTCCTTACGATTTAAGAAGAAATAAGGAGTAACACATCCTTTCCGCTTGCGCCGTGTCCGACGTAGCCAAAGCGTAGGCGGGTCATTGCGCCCTGCTCGCCGTAGCTTATGGCGAAGGTGGAAGGAACAAAGCAATCCAGGTGGTAGCGAATCTATCAGCGTCTTATTTTTAGCTTTCGCTAAACCAAACACTTGTATTTTGGTTGTTTTTTTCTAAGCTATCGCCACGCTCCCTCGCCGCAGCGGGAATGCTTGCGTATAAAATCCTGATTAGATAGTTACACCAATTATCAATATAAATACGACGCGCTGTTTCCCCCCGACAAGGGGCATTAAGGGGGTTTGTGGAAAGTTTTGTAAGATTGATATCGGGAACTTGTATTAGAAGGTATGCACTCGCGTAAGCCTGAACAGCAAACTCCCGGCTCCGAATATTTCTCAAGGGCGCCTATTGTTTACGATTTTCGTATTGCGATGTTTTCAATACAGCAGCGCGAACATTCTGCAAGCCTAAATGAATTTGGTGAATCCCGCAGAGGTAGATATAAACTCAATTTCTTGCTTTTTCACAAAATATAAGCTATTATTTATGTAGTTTAAAACAAAAAACATGAAACCATCTGCTCGTCACCACGTTGCTTATTTTTCAATGGAATTCGCGGTCGATGCCGCAATCCCCAATTTTGCCGGAGGACTCGGTGTTTTAGCCGCCGATATTCTGCATTCTTGTGCCGATATGTCCGAACCGGTTGTTGGCGTTTCGTTGATCTATCATCAAAGCAATAATCCGAAACACGCGTTCGACCCCGAAAAGTTTATGAAAAAACGACCCGAAACAACAATCATCACCATCGAAGACCGCGAGGTAAAAATCGGGTGCTACGAATACACGATCGAAACACCACATGGAAAACCGATCCCGATCATCTTTTTAACAACGAACTTTGAAGAGAACAAACGCTGGGATCGCGACCTGACCAAGCATTTGTATGCCGACCATGGGTATACGCGGATTGGCGCCGAAGCCATTTTAGGGATTGGCGGCGTACGTATGTTGCGCGCGCTCGGCTACGATAACATCAAAACCTTTCACATGAACGAAGGGCACGCGGCGTTTATGACCTTTGAATTATTACGCGAAACGGGCTACTCGGATGCCGAGGTTAAAAAGCTCAGCACGTTTACCACTCATACGCCAATTCCTGCCGGACACGATTACTTTGGTTACGAAGATGTTCATAATGTTGTGCGCGACGAAATGCCATGGCATATCCGCAAGCTCGCCACCGAAGAGCGCCTGAGCATGACGCACTTGGCGTTGAATCTGAGTCATCATAGTAACTCGGTAAGCGAAAAACATCGCGAAGTGTGTGAGGGAATGTTCCCCGGATACAAGTTCGAGAACATCACCAATGGGGTGCACCATTTAACGTGGACATCGCCGCATATGGCAAAATTATTTGATAAATACCTCAAAGGCTGGCGCGAAGACCCGAGTGTATTTAAAGATGCCGAGACCAAATTGCCCGATGATGAGCTGATGAAAGCGCATTTGGCGAATAAGAAAGAATACTGCGCGTGGATAAACGGTCAGCGCGATGCCTTTGCCGTAAAGGGCGAATTACAAGAAGAAGATTTGTTCGAAGAAGATGTCTTAACACTGACGTTTGCGCGCCGCATGGTGCAATACAAACGACCGGAATTGATCTTTTTGCATTTAGACAGATTGCGCGAAGTCGGCTACAAAAAACTGCAACTCGTGTTTGCCGGACGCTGTCATCCGAATAATCATTACTGTATCAATATTCGCGAAAGCATTATGAAATACGCCGAGCGCTTACGCGGACAGATTCGTGTCGCGGTGATTCAAGACTACGAGATCGACATTGCAAAAAAGCTCGTTAGCGGAAGTGATGTATGGCTCAATAACCCCATCAAACCGCTTGAAGCAAGTGGTACCAGCGGTATGAAAGCTGCCCTTAATGGCTTGCCGAACCTGAGTATTCCCGATGGCTGGTGGGATGAAGGCTACAAAATGAAACCATTGGCGGGGTGGGTGTTTGGCGAACGCAGCGAAGGCGTGGCAGACCCCAAAGTACGCGACCATTTAGACTCCACCGAACTGTACGACCGGCTCGAAGAAATTGTTCCCGAGTACGAAAAAGATAAAACCAAATGGGCAAAACGGATGAAAGCCTCAATCGCATTACTCGAGCACTTTAATACCCATCGTGTAGTAGATGAGTATTACGACAAGATGTGGAAGACGGATTGATCTAAATTTGCGAGGTTTGGAATCCTAATTGTTGCTCTGGCGCTTTTGAAGAGAAAAGAGAGAAGATTCGCAAAGCTGATAAATAACTCTTTCGCCAAGCCCAGAGCTGCAATATGACATGCTCATAACCAGAGACGGAACGAATCGTTGAACGATTCGAAGTAGAGTTTGAAGTGAATAATAAAAGAAACATCTGAGATTTCGAAGGAGCAAGTGAGGTGTGAAATCAAGGGGAGTGAAGTTGTCGTCCCGATTGTATCGGGATCTGCCGAAGTCAGTGAGGAAGCATAG
>CAZOZW010000036.1:3918-18733 GCA_964584385.1 uncultured Candidatus Peribacteria bacterium | reverse complement strand
AAACGTCTCTCCGACAGAACAAGGAATACATTGTGCGCCTACGATTATAAATCAACAATTTGCGCTGACAATCGCTTGCGAATCCGCTACGATGCAGGCGAATTATAACAGCTTGTGAACAAACCACTCCGCCTCCGCCCCACCATCGAAGCGATCGAAAATCAGGTTCTGGTTCCTTACGCCTGCCGGGCGAGCGAAAGCAAAGGCCGCGACTACCGCGAAACCGAAGATACCCAACGCACCGTGTTTCAACGCGACCGCGACCGCATCATCCATTCGGCCGCCTTTCGGCGATTGAGAGGGAAAACGCAGGTATTTGTGGCGCATCATGGCGATCACTTTCGAAATCGATTAACCCACACGATGGAGGTGGCACAACTGGCGCGAGACTTTTCACGCAATTTGGGATTGAACGAAGATCTGGCAGAGGCAATCGCTCTGGCTCACGACATCGGTCATACGCCATTCGGGCACGCCGGGCAGCAAGCAATGCGTGAATTATTGCACCGTTACGGTTTGTATTTCGAACACAACCAGCAATCGCGACGAATCGTCGAATTGCTCGAAAGAAAGTCGCCGCGTTACCCGGGGCTCAACCTTACTTTCGAAGTGCGCGATGGCTTGATGAAGCATCGCAAGGCCGATTACGAGAACAGCGACCTGACCGACAACGGCTCTTTAGAAGCGCAGGTGGTCGATCCTCTAGACCATCTCTACCAAAACCACGATATTGAAGATGGGCTGCGTGCAGGTATTATTCATCTCGAAGAACTCGAAAAACTGGAATTATGGAAGAAAGCCACTGAAATGACGCTCAAGAAAGAAAGCTATGCATTAACCCATTGGGAGATCATCTCATCTCTGATAAAGCTGATGGCAAACGACCTGCTCAACGAAACCGCCCGTCGCCTAGAGGCATTGCAACCAAAAACGGTAGACGATATTCGCAATGCCAAGCACCCCATGGTTTCGCTTTCGCGCGAGTTTGAGATGAATAACGATTCGCTGCGACATTTTTTGCACTTAAAACTCTACCGCCAACCCGAAGTAATCCGCATGAGCGAAGCGGGGCAACAAGTTATAAAGCAAATATTCTTTCATTTGATGAAAAACCCCAACGATTTGCCCGCACGGTATTTCGATATGATCGAAGCCGGTGAAAGCCCTCAGATCGTTATCAAAGATTTCATCGCCGGCATGACCGACCGTTACGCCTTCGATTTTGCCGCAGGCCTCACGTGATGCAGCTATCGAATGAGCGCAAGGGAGATTTAGCGGCATTGTTCGGTGCATTCACCTGGGGGCTAGCTCCCATTTTTATAGTGAGCGCAAAAGATATCCTCCCTCCGCTGCTTTTTGCCGGAAGCAGCTTTTTATTTGCCGGTTTGTTTTTTCTTGTTCTGCAAGTGGTAAAAAACCCTAATGCACTCGCGGTTCCCAAAAGAGCAATACAACCATTACTGCTCGGCACTTTGATTATTGTAGGATTTGGCTTTTCGTTGTTGTTTACGGTTGGCAGAATCACATCACCACAAAACATCGCAATCATCGGGCAGGCAGAGATGTTCTTCAGTTTTTTGTTGTTCGGCGTCATTTTAAATCACGAAGCGATTACGGCAAAAAGAATATTCGGCGCGCTCCTGACCTGTATGGGAGTTATTCTGGTAATTGCCGATGATTACGAAGCGGGAGTGCTATGGGCGAATCTTGCGCTGCTTTTTGCAACGATGATCTATCCGATTGGCAACTACTTCCAAAAAGAGGCGCTTAAATACATCTCCGCTCTTACACTAATGACCTATCGAAATATCATCGCGGGCTTTGGTATTCTTGTTGTGGGGTTTGCTATTGAAGATGTCGCGGAGCTGACGACGAATCTGGCTGAGTCATTGGTATTGATCGCCGCAACCGGGCTGATCGCCTTTGGGCTTTCGAAATGGGCGGTGCTGTTCGCCTTTGCGACCATTGGTGTTGCCAAGGCTATTTCTTTAAATGCCATCGCTCCGGCAGTAACATTTTTGGTAACATTGATGATTTGGCAAACCGCGCCAACCCTACTTGAGCTTTTAGGGCTTTCGGTGATATTGATCGGCGTGCCGTTGATTGTCGCCAAGGCAAAATTCAGCTTTACGGGGATAGTCGAAAGTGGTGATAAAATCGGCAGTAAACTGGGGTTCCCAACCATTAACATCAAATCGAAAAAGCGGATTCCTTTTGGTGTGTATGCCGCCTTTTTACACGTCGATGATAGAGATTACCAAGGCGTGATCCACATCGGCCCGCGCCCAACGCTTGGCAAAACCGCACTCAGAAAAGAGATTCATCTATTAGAAAAAGTACCGAATATTTCAGCAGGAAAAAGCGTACGGGTAACGGTAATCGATAAGATCCGTGATGTGAAACCCTTTGCTAATAAAACCGAGTTAGCCAAGCGAATTGCAGAAGATGTATTAGAAGCAAAACGGATTCATCATATTACTGATGCATTATAATTTTGCTGCGGCTTTTTTTCTTATCGGTTATGTCTACTCCAGGCAATAAATCGTAGCAACTTGCTTCCCCGGTTTTTTGCACAGATTAAGATAGTCGATATCTGTGCAACAAGATTACAATCGTGAAGACGCAAAAAGACCGGGGTCTCGGTATGCTTGAACAGCAAGGACATATTTGTACCGAACACAATACAAAAAATATTAATTCTTCCAGCCATGGCTTTTTTCACCAAACTTCTGTCGATACACTTCTTCAAGCTTAAACATGTTATTTACGCTCGCTTGGGCTTTTACAATCACCTCTTTTGGTAAATCTACGATTTGAGATGGTTTGGGGTCTTGCAGTGCGTCTAATATCTTGCGCAAAGTCAGCTGCTTCATGTAGGGGCAAATGTGGCAGGTACCCACTATCTTCTTTTTTGGGTATTCTTTGCGAACCCGTTCGGCAAGGCCGCATTCTGTCAGCATGACGAGTTCGTCATTTTCAGATTTTTCGGCACGATCGAGCATTTGTTCGGTGCTGCCGACATAATCGCTTTCTGCAATAACGTTGGGGTCACATTCGGGGTGGGCGATGATTTCGGCATTCGGGTATTCTGCTTTAATCTCTTTTACTTCATTGCGGGTGATCTCCTCGTGAACGATACACACACCATCCCATAAAATGAGTTCTTTACTGGTGCGCTTTTTTAAGTTCTCGCCCATTAATCGATCGGGCAAAAAAACGATTTGTTCTTGCTCCATCGCTTCAACTATTCTTTCGGCATTCCCACTGGTGCAAACAGCATCAACCTCGGCTTTTACTTCGGCGGTGGTGTTTATGTAGGCGACGAATCCGGCGTGGGGGTATTTTTTTCTGAGCTGTTGTACATCTTCGGCGGTAATCGAATCGGCGAGTGAGCAACCTGCCCTTGCAGGAACAAGCACCTGAGTATTGGGGTTTAATATCTTCGCTGTTTCCCCCATGAATAAAACCGATGAGAAAACGATGATATCGGCATTCGCCTTTTTCGCTTCGAGCGATAATCCGTACGAGTCACCGACAAAATCGGCAACGGTGAATTTAATATCGGGGGTTTGGTACGAATGTGCCAGCACAATCGCATTCTTCTCTTTTTTGAGCCGGTTGATGGCAAGCGTTATTTCAGCCAGTTGCTCGCAGTCTTGCTTACTGTATTCAAACTCGTGCAATGCGTTGAGCAATCGTTCGGTTTCGGCCTGTAATTGTTTTTCGCGAAAACTCACTGGTGGGATTAGTGAATGCATTTTATACATCTTTGCCTCTGGTGCGCAACTTTCAATACGGTGCTTTTTATTCGCTTTCTTTTTTGTCGCCGAATTCTACAAAGCGCAATTTAATATCGGGGTATTTTCGTATGCGTTCTAAAAAGCTTTCGGTGATTTTTGTACGGCTGCTATGGCGATTATCAAGTCGACAAAAGAACTTTGTACGCAGCATCAACCCTTGGCTGCTGGGTTCTAAAAAGATCTTCGGTTGAATATCATCGGCGCGAATACCGAATTTGGTTTGCAGATTCGGCAGATTTTTCGTTGCTTCTTCAATATCACGCTGCATTGCGTCGTTTACGGCCTCTTCGAGTTCGCGCTTGGCATCTGCGATGTTACTGTCGCGTTCAAGCAAAAAATTAACCATGATGTACGTAAAGCGGTACATCTTCGAAAAATTAAGGATGTTGCTCTCAAAAATCGCTTTATTCGGCAGGGTGACAAGCTTTCCGGTGTCACCGCGCATCCCCGTTTCACGTAAGATCGTCAGGATTGGATGCACTTCCATCACCCGACCGCGCACATCGCCGACTTCGATCAGATCACCGATCTTGTACCCCTGATCGGTACCGATGACAAACCAGGCGATGAACGAAGCGATGATATCGCGCAGGGCAAATGCCAAACCGGTACCCAAAACCGCTAAAAACGGCAAGAAGCTGAGCACTTGCGAAAATAGAGCGATCAAGATCGAAATCGCGATCAGGATATTAAAGACGATCTTATTGAGTCGGATTAAAGCACGCTCACGCTGCACCGGGATTTTACCGCTCAAACGGCGGATCATTTTTCCGGAAGCGTAGCGAATGAATAACAGCAGCAAGATCAATCCGATGATGATCGCAAAGCGGATCAATAGGCTGAGCGCCTGACCGAATGCAAGTTCGGTTAATTTCTCGATTTCGGCTTCGGTTTTTTCAATATCTAAATTCAACCGTTCTATGGTTTGGCGCTGCAATTCAAGCGATTCATGATACGCCTGTGAGGCTTGTTCCAACAAAAATCTCGTCTCATCGATTTGGGTTCTAAGCGCCGTGATCTCTTCTGTATTGGGCTCTTCGGCATTTTCTGCAGCAACTAAATCTTCATTCAGCTGTTTGAGCTGATCGGAGTAGCCGGTAATGTCTTCGGTTTGCGGAAAGGTTTTTTCATTCTCTTGGCGGAGGTCGATTTCAAAAGCGAGCAATTGTTGGCGTAAGTTCTGTATGTCGCTGAGGGTGGTAAACAGCGATTGCTCGGCCTGCTCGGCACTGGTGGTTGTAGTGGTAGATGCCGCCGAGACATTGATCAATCGGCCTTGCGCGACAGCAGAATTGGCTGCCACAAAAAAGAGACCTAGTGCAAAAACAGCCAGCGATTTTCGCGAAAGTATCATTGTTTCCATTTGGTAACGGCTTGCAACACAGCTTGCTTCATCGATTCGAGATCAGATGAGATTTCGGTAGTATTCACCATCGCTTTTGTAAAAACATTGTGCAGAGCGTTTGGTATTGGCGGGTTCTTTACGGTTTCTTCGATTTTTTTCAACACTTCGCTTTCATCGGTTAAAATGTTTGAATCTTGAAAAACAGCAGCAAACGCGGTTTGCCCGAACTTGGCGTAATGGGCGGTTGAGAATACCAAAACAGGATTGTTCGATTCGACCGTGTTCAAGCCGGCTAATGCAACTGCCGTGTGCGGGTCGGGTAGGTAATTATAGGTTTTAAGCGAATGGCGCATTTGCTCTATCGTTGATTCATCGGTAACGGTGACACCCCTAAAATTATTCTTCACAAAATCGAACGTTTTTTCATCTAATTCGAACATGCCCTCGTTAATCAACGACTGCTGCCATTCAACGATTTTGGCAGCGTTTTCCCCACTCGCCTCATACAGCATCCGCTCAAGATTACTGGCGCGTAAAATATCCATCGCCGGTGAAATCGTTTGTTCGGTTTTGCGACCGCGCACATCGAGTACGCTCGTTTGAAGCAGCTGAGCAGCCGAATCGTTGTTATTCGTTGCACAAATGAGTTGACCAAGCGGCAAGCCCATTTGTTTGGCATAAAATGCTGCCAGAATATTCCCGAAGTTCCCGGTGGGTACGCAAATATCGATGGTATCGCCAAAAGAGATCGATTTGTTTGCTACCAACTCGGCATAGCCGTCGAAGACGTAAAAGATCTGCGCGATCAAACGGCCGATATTGATCGAGTTGGCAGAGCTGAGTTCAAAATCGTATTTCGCAAGTTGATCGATCAATCTACGATCGGCAAACATCGCCTTAACCGCTGCTTGGGCGGCGTCGAAATCGCCATCGATAGCAAAAGCTGTTACACGCGGGCCGGTGATACTTTGCATTTGCGCTTTTTGCAGCGGCGAAACTCCGTCACTGGGGTAAAACACAATACAACCACTGTTTTTAATATTGGCGAATCCGGCCATGGCGGCTCCTCCGGTATCGCCGCTGGTTGCCACCAACACACATCGCTCTTTCGAATTATGTGTTGCGATTGCCGCATCCATCACGCGCGGTAAGAACTGCAGCGCAAAGTCTTTAAATGCTGCGGTCGGTCCATGAAATAGTTCTAGGATATGGGTATCATCGTTAAACCTGGTGATTTGTGCCGGTTTTACAACGCCAAAATTCTGCTTGGAGTAAGCACATGCCGGAATTTGCGATAGCGAACTTTGCAGTGAGTCGTCGGCAAAGAGAGAAAAGATTTTGGTGGCGCGACTGATAAAATCCATCTCGAGCAGTTGGTGTAGGCTTGCCTCAGACAGCTTGGGAACCTCACTCGGACAATACAAGCCACCATCGGGAGCCAACCCTTGCAACACGGCTTTCGAAAATGGCAATGCCGGCGATTTGCCTCGTGAACTGGTAAAATCCATTTCTATTGTTCTGCTTTTAATTATAAACGACTGCTCTTAAAAAGAGAAGCTACAAGCAAGCGCTTTTTTCTGTTTTCGAGACAAGTTTTAAAATCGCCTGCGGATACAGCTGAGATTCCACTTGTTGAACTTTGGTTTTGAGTGAATCGACGGTTTCATTTATATCGAGAGAAACAGCTTGTTGACAGATTATCGGACCTGCATCAAGATGCTCGGTTACCAAGTGAACCGTAGCGCCGCTTTCGCTTTCTTTATTATCGATCACCATCCGGTGAACATCGGTATCCATCCCGCCGCTGTATTTTGGCAGTAACGAAGGATGCACATTGAGGATTCTGCCGGCAAAAGCATTCACGAACACCGGCGACAGAATCCGCATAAATCCGATCAGAATGATGATCTCGACATCATGTTCGCGAAGTACCTGAACCGCTCTTGCATCCCATTGCTCGCGTGATGTATTCTTTGCTGAAATGCTCACCACCGGAATATGAAGCTTGGTTGCTTTTTCAGTCGCTCCGCATTCGCTCTTATTCGTCAACAGGAGTACGAAGTCGGCAAAATCGACAGAGTTTTTTACGACTTCGGGCAAAATCGTACCATTGGTACTCGCCAATATCGCAACTCGCGGCTTACTCATCATTCGCTACAAATCGGGCTATTGCAGCTGGCATCTGCTGCGGATCGAACGAGCGGATTGGCATTTGTCCGGGCAATTTGACAAGGATCTTTTGGGCAAAACCGTGGGTTTTACTACAATGTGCATCGAGACAGATTGCAAAAAAACGGGTCGATGATCTTTCGAGATTGGTGATCAGTTTTGTCAGCAAATACGTTGCGCCCGGCATTGCCACTTGTTCAAACTCATTCACACCGGTTGGCAAGCGCTGAGCAAATAATGGATCGGGTGGCGGATTAAACGGTAAACGGTGGAGCAACGCGCCACCAAACCGAATCGCATTAAAATCGATATTCATAAGTTTTGAAACCGTAGTGATCAAAAGAGATTTTTGACCATTCATCTGCGCAGTGATTTTACCGGCAGAGCCGCTCGTGTAGACGATTTTAAAACCAAATTCTTCGGCGGTAGCCTGCATCTGCTCGGCAAAATTTTCGGCAATGCCAAAGCCGGGGAACACCACGAGTAAGTTATCATTAAGGCTTGGTAGTAACTTTGCCACGGTTTCTACGGTTAACGAGCAATCGGAGTATTTAGAATTACCATTGCTTTTCGGCACCAAAAATAATGAGTTTTTCGGGTGATCAAAAGGTGATTCAACGCGCGAATTGCTGATGACATCGGGCAGACAAAACCCGAGTTGCGGCAATTCGTTCTTTTGTAAAAATGTATCGGCGGTGAACACAACCGATGCTTGCGGCGGAAACATGCTATCGAACTCACTGGCAATATCGCGCTTGCCGCTAAAGAGCATCATGTTGCCATCGGGGAAAAGTGCACCATACCGAAATTCGTTCTCGTGCGATTGCCACCGTTGGCAAAAGAGAATCGGTCTTTGCTGGTTCGAGGATTTGGGAAAACTCGGCAGCAAGATTTTTAGCTTCGGTTTCTTGCAGTACGGCTTCGCTAAAAATAAGATGAGCGCGGTACGGGTTATGATTCGTGCGTTCGCTAAAAAAGCGCCGCAACAAGCCAATCGCAAACAACAGCTTTTCGCCGATCTCGGTTTCGAGCAGATTATTTTCGCTAAGTACTCTTTCTAAAAACTGCAAGTTGACCGATTGTAAAAAAGCCTTATCGAGCTTTTTTTCGAGCAGATCGGCATCGAGCACAATCGCTCGTTTTGCTGGACAGGCGGCAAAATCAAAAAAATCGCAGGCGTACAATTCTTGGCAATCATCTTCGAATAGAGCAGCCTTCGTTAACCCCCCAGTTAACTGGGGGGTTAACGAAGGCGAATGTTTTTCAGCAGTAAAGCGGCGCGCAATCGCCTCTTCGTTTCGGGCGAGCGGCAACGCCGAAATCGCCAGTGGCCGATTGAATTCAATCTCGCGGAGTAATTTTAGGGCGAGGACGGTTTCGGCTTCGGGCAATCTTGCAGCAGAAGCAATCCAATTGGTAAAGGTTTTAATGTCGATGGAATTTGCTGGTGCGGCGAAAAAGGCATAATCAGCTGGAATATCACGAAGTGTTTCTTTGACCGAAACCACTGCCACCGGCTCCCCTGTCTTTTTTTGGGCATTTCTGGCAGCGGCAAAAGCATGCTCTGCATGATCGAGCCGGGGCGGGAGCTGAATCAAAGCTTGCCCTTCATCGGTAATCGATTCTACCAAAGCATCCACCACGTTCTGTTCCAGTTTAATTTGAGCTTCTTTGGCACTAGCTTCTTGTGAGTCGGGTGAATCGAAGATGGATGATTGCTGTTCCAAATTTTCTCCATTCGGTAAAACGTCGAAAAACACGGTGCCGGTCCATGTACTTTTACTCATCACTTGTTGCCATTCCTGTTTCAAGCTGGTTGGATACTGACTCGCCTTTTCGAGCAAAATTTTATACAAATCCAAATTCGCCCGCACATCCGCCAAAGCTCGGTGAGCATCATCATGATGAATCTGATACTTTTCGCTAAGGATCTCGAGAGAATAACTAAGCTCGTTCGGTAAAACGAACTGGCAGAGCGAAAACGTGTCGAGCGTGGGGTTTTTTAAGTCGTAGCCCTTGGCGTTTAAAAAACCAACATCGAACATAATATTGTGCCCGCAAATAATATCGTCGGGCTCTAAAAACGATTTAAACTCTTCATGTACGTCATCGAATACTGGCGCATTTAAAACCATATCGGGCGAAATGCCGGTAAGTTTTTGAACGAATGGCGGAATCTCGCCATCGGGTTTTACGAGTGAATCAAAAACGGCGGTTTCTTTGCCGGCACTTAGCGGCGTGCGTACTGCCGAAAGCTCGATCAGTTCTGCCGAATCGGGGTTTAAGCCGGTGGTTTCGATATCTAAAAAGAGGATGTTTTTCATGTACAGGCATTATGCCGTGCCCGCGCCGATTTGCAATGCAAATTCAAAAATCCAGTAGGTTATAGCGTAATTTCACGCTATAACCTACTGGATGTAGGAATCGCTTGCATAATAATTTATCGAATCATTTATTTCAGCATTATTAAGAATCTGGTAAGATAAAATCAACAAAAATAAATAGTGGGATTAGAAAAGCCAAGTTTTATCGAGAATAGCAAACAAGCGCTCAAATACGCTGCAATCGGTTTTGGAGTGATCGGGCTTGGCGTTCTGGCGCTTCCGGCGGCTGCTGCCCAAGCAGCGCCCGCCATTCAAGGTTCGGTAGTGGGCACAAGAACTGCACTGGCCGAAGCATTGCCTGGTGGAATTTTAGAAGCGGCGCCGGCGGCAGAAAGGCTCGCCGCTCTAAAAACGCAAATCGCTCCCCTTGCCTGATTCAGTTGATTTTGTGAAAGTACTCTCGTGCATGATTTTATAATTCTTAACGGCGAGCTCGTCTCATCCGAACAAGCAAAGGTTTCGGTGTTCGATCATGGGTTTTTATATGGCGACGGTATTTACGAAACATTGCAAACCTTAAATGGCAAGCCACTCAATCTGCAGAATCATTTAAAACGTTTACACAGTTCGGCGAATTTAATGCAAATAGATGTGCCGTGGAGTGATGAGAAGTTGGAAAAAATGATCACGGATCTGATTACAGCGAATACCATACAAGCCGCTCGGGTACGTATAACCGTAACGCGCGGGCAGAACAGTTTTGATTTCACCGGCGCTACCTCCCCCACTTTGGTGATTACTTCATCGGCGATGGCGGATTATTCGAAATTCAAAACCGGGGTCGATGTCACTACGCTCAAAATGATACGTGTACTGCCCGAGGCAAAAACGATTTCGCTGCTTCCTATGATCCTCGCTAAACAAAAGGCGCAAAACGAAGATTGTTTTGAGTGCTTGTTCTTAGATGATAACGGGATGATCACCGAAGGTTCGGTCTGTAACATTCTTTCGCGCAAAGAAAATAATGTGTTTGTTACGCCATCTGCCAAAATACTTGCAGGCACCAAGCAAAAGCAAGTACTGCAAGCGCTGCTAAAAAGTGATTACAAAGTTGCAGAGCGAAGTTTTACCCCGCAAGAAGTAACTGAAGAGTGTGATGAAGTACTACTGCTAAATTCGATTTTTGGAGTGCTGCCGGTGAAGTCGATTGAAAAGCGCACGTTTCGGGAGTGCGCCGGTAAACTTTACAAATACATTGGTGAACAGAGCATTGCGTAAAAGGTCAAAGCGAAAAAAATATAGACCTGATCTTGGGCATAATTACAAGAATAGGCATTCCTAAGCGATTCGTTTGCAAGCATTGTGGAACACCCGCGCTGAAGCTCGGTTTTTGATAAATGAATACAAGTGAAATTACTTTGTTCTTGAACAAATACAAAGTTGGCAGAATTGATCACAATCTAAACTCAACAAGATTAGAAATCCTATTTGCAAAATACTTCTCCCGATACTCCGACAGACCCCGGTCTTTTCGCCACCCACCCATTTCCCTCCGGCGAAAAACCGGGGCGACATTATCTGGTTTTACGTAGTTATATCTTCTATGCCACTTCCGAAAACAAATTCCTTATAAATCGTAATTCATAAATCAACATTCGTAATTCTTCTTACCAAACACGAAAAAGAACAGTAAACGTAACAGAGTCTTACTCCACACTCATCCCCCATACCAGTTCAAACGTGCTGCGAAAGGTAGCGGCAATCGTTTTACTTTCGATCAAAACCCCGATCGGGCCGTCGAAATCGATCAATGCCAGCGCATCGCCGCAACAAACGAGTTCGGTTTCAAACGCCGTGCCTTTTGGTACGAATTTGGTTTCGCGGTTGCCTTCAAAATCTAACGTTTTGTATTTTCGGGCACGCGGGCAATCGGGGATTAAAACCCGGCTTTGTACTTTTTGTTTGCGCTTTTCGGCAATGTAATCATCCACCAAATATTTAAGGATTGCTTTGGGAATCTTATCGAGCGTTAAAAATGCTTCTTGCTGTTTACCGAGGGTAAGGGTTTTTTGAAACAAAGCGATAATGCCGTTTTCTCCCTCGAAAAAAGAAACGGCCGGCCTGTTCCCCGCTTTGCCTTTTTCGGCTTCGAGTTGTTTACTAAGAGTTTTGAGTAAGCTGAATCGTTTTTCTTCATCATCGACCCGTTGTTGCCCTTTGCGCAAGAGATCATTCGGTTCTACGGCAGAAAAATAGCTGCCGCCTTTTTTTGGGATCTCGAACACCAATCCTTTATCGATCAACCGTCGCATTGCCGAAAACACGGTTGTGCGGTTCATTTGTAAACGCGTTGCCACCGTGCTCGCCGGCATGGCGCCGTAAGCGTTGAGTAAGCAGAAGATTTGATAATCGCGGTCGGTTAGGCCGAGTAAGCTGGCGTAGTGATGATTCATACGTACATTATTATTTCAAGAAAGCGAAGCAATGGCAATTTGTAGTTTTATAAAAGGAATCGTATTTTAGGAGACTACAGCGTGAATCTGCGCTATAGTCTCCTTTTTTTAAGATTATACGGAAAGACAAAAAATGAAGTCGGGATTTCTCATACCTTGCTTTTAAAACTGAAAATTTCGTGGCAAGAGCAGGTGTGCGGTGGGTTAACAGTGAGGGTCACCTGCTCTTTATACGATTATTCGCACATCACCCCGAGAAAGATGTGGAGCAGGGAGTCTGTTCGCGGCTAAATAACGCGATAAGCTGCAAGCTTGTTGATCTTTTGGAAAGTTCAGACATCCCGGCTTAAGGTAATGAAAAATAAAGAGAGAACTTGATAATAAAAAAAACATAAGAAATACTATGGTAGATTGTTTAAAAAACCATGAGCTCCCCTGAGAATGACCAGTCTAATGACATTCAGATTATCAAGGAAGTAATCGATGAGCTGCAAGAAGAGCAATCGGACATAAAAATGCAGCTTGATCGCTTAGAAGAAGGTCAGCAAAAAGTGCTCAATACACTCGACATGATTGTGGGAAAATTTGAAAAAAATGAAATTGAAAATGCTGCCAAGACAATCATCCTCGATGACTTCGAAAAGCGATTGTGTTCGCTAGAAAAATAAAGCAAATCGTTTGATCATTGCTCGGTAAACACAAACCATTTTGGTCGTTTATACGTTTCGGCAAATTCGGTGTCGTCTTTTTTGATGGATTTTTGCATCTGCTCGCTGCCATCGTAAAACGTAACGAGTTTAAATGCCTGCTCGTCTGAATCTAGATCTGTCGAGTAGCGCTGAGCAAAGTTGTTCGGAAAATAGATTAATTTGTCGTTGAGTCTTCGCAGCTCAAGATTAAGCCCTGCAACATGACGATATACTTTGAATATCAATTCAGAGCAAACAAATGCGTCATCACTTAAAAAATCGAAGTTGTAATCGTAGGGTTTGCCATAATTCTTAAAAGCCGATTGCACCGCTGTAAATCGGTTTTCAAGACTTGTATTAACCCTCAGCACTGCAATCGAATCGGCGTGGAGCGAATCTTCGGCGGTGGTAAAAATCACCCCCGGGCGCTTGGCTTCTATAATCCGATACGTATCGCCATTCGAATCGGGCTTGATGAATTGATCCCAGGCACTTGGCGCCAATTGCTCAATCGCATCACTCGCCGACATTTCAGCTTGGGTGGATGCAAACAAGGTATCGATTTCTTCAGGCGAGCCGACATACATCGCCGCGTGCGTCCAAAACCCCGGAATGCCCACATTGGTGGCATGCCAATTACGGCGTTGCAAAATAATATCGCCTGGCTCTAGGTCGGCAATCATATCTTTGATCTGTTTACTGTTGATAAACGGATCTCGGTTAGAGGTTTTGATGTAGCTCAGTTCATAGGCCACCCGTTTTTGAAGCGGGAACCAAATATCAAACGCCTTTTTTTCAAGCCGTTCGAGCGGGTTTTTAACCAACAGTTTCGGAAAGCTCGTAAGGCTTGATCTCAACAATGCATGCGCCGATTCTAATCGCGCTAATAAAACTGCTTGTTCTGGTTTGAACTGATCGTGCAGTAGATTAAAATACGCCCTGCCGGTTTGCAAGTACAATAATTCGCCCCCACCGGTAAGCATTTGTTTATTTTGCGCGTAGGCATTGGCAGGTATTGCCAGGGTAGCATTGGGTAAGTTGAGTACATTTTGCAGCAACGGGTCGAGCGGATCGATCAGCTGATGGAGTGTGAATGTGCTTTCGTACTGCAATAAAAAAGCGCCATACGAAAGCAAAAAAGCATCGGCGTGGAGCCCGGGGTGAAGCTGATAATCGAGGGCGGCAAAATCTTTATAGCGCTGTTTTATCAGTTCGAGTTCGAACAGTATCGAAAGATACCGGTGCCAATATTGTTTGATCGTTTCTTGCTCTACAGCCGACATCGTATCTAGCGTTGATATCTGCTCGGTATCTGAAGTTGCTTGTGCGATCAGGCTATCGAGGCTTTCGCGTAGATAATCCAGTGTGCCAAAATCTTGTAAAAGAGTTTGTTCTAGTTCTTTTGGCGGTAAATCGGCTATTGCCGGGCGCGATGACGGTATTAGTTTGCTGAGTGCAAAGCCAAGAAAAAGGCAGGCGAAAAAAACGGGGATGAATCCCCAGTACGAGAAAAAAAGGATTTTGATCGGCGGCAGATGAGCCGCAAACAAAGTTTTTTGATGGATGATGATAATCGACAAAACGACGAGACCAAGTGCAAATAGCAACACACTAAGCCAGCGATGATACGGAAAACCGATCTTGGTAGCGAGCACGACGAACGAGCCGATCCAAAAAAGCAAAAGCGCGGTAACTATGAGAAAAGTTTTGATCATTTTTTGTTTTTCATATCAATCTCCCAAATCTCTCTTTGTGTGTTATACACCACCACGATCAAACCAAACAGACTAAAAGCGAGTGCGTACGGCAGAATCGGTGCTAAATGGGTTTTACCGAAACAAACGATCAGCGTATTGATGACGATAAAAAAAATGCGGATCTCGGTTGGCCCAATCCCTAAAAAGCTGATCTTGAATTGGTTGGTGGCGGCGAATTGCAAAAAGCTATTCACCATAAAACCGGCGATGATCGACTGCGTTATCAGCATCACCACTGCAAAATGATACGGCAGCAGCAAAGCATAGCTGATGAGAAT
>CAZOZW010000036.1:2365-3908 GCA_964584385.1 uncultured Candidatus Peribacteria bacterium | reverse complement strand
TTGCGCATAAAAACATGAAGTCTAAAAAGTGATCCATGTAAAAACCCCACTTGATCAAACCGGTATTGCGCTTTCTGCCAATAGCGCCATCGAGCAGATCGCTAATGTATTGAAAAAAGATCATCAACGAAACCAAGTTCAAATAGCGAATATCGTAACGCGCCAAAAAGCCAAAGCCAATTATGCCGATAATCCACACAATACTGAGCAAGGTAAGATGATACGTCTCAACTTTTTTGGGAACAAGTGGCAACAAAAAATCACGGAGTTTGTCCTCCGCTTTTTTCAGTGCCCACTTGCCGGTTTTTTTATCGCCGTTGAATCTGTGTTTTGCGGTCATTTGGTAAGAAACTCTTTGTAGTATAGCAAAATCTTACTCCATTTGCATACTGGTTCAGCACAAACTAATTTTTACGGATTCTAAAGGCACAGCTTTAAATCCAGTAGGTTATAGCTTGATGTTCCGCTTAAGTCTCCTTTTTTAGTAAGAAATTAACCGCCGGAGCGAGGATGTTTATCAATTTTTTTAAGAACAAAAGTTCCGTTGATTTATTATATTTGTCAGATACAAAAAGCAAACTCCCGGCTCCACATGTTTTTCAAAGTCGTCTCGGGGCCTCCTTATAACATCAGATGCGGAGTAAATGAGCCCCCATCTAAAAACCTCGATAAGCCTACTTGCTTTTTTCCATCTAGAACTAGAAGCTTATAAAGTTGCTCTGAACCAGATACCATGAAGAGCAATCAATATCTATTAATTCCACGTTTTACTTTTTGATGAGCTTTCCATTTGAATATTTTATCTCTCCCCCAACTATTACATCGGTTGCTTTGCCAAATACTTTCATGCCGCCAAACACACTGTTTTTGCCTTTTGAATAAAACTGCATCGGGTTTACCTCCCATTCGAGTTCGGGGTCGAAAATGGTAACATCTGCCACAGCCCCGTTGGATAAATGGCCTCGATCGACGCGAATCACTTTCGCAGGATTCGTGCTCATTTTTTCGATAAGTTTACTCAGGCTGATGTGCCCAGGCTTTACCAAGTAGGTGTACGAAACGGCAAGCGAGGTTTCGAGCCCAACGCTACCGTAGGCGGCGGCGGTGAACGGTTGCATTTTTTCTACGAGCAAATGCGGCGCATGGTCGGTTGATATGCAGTCGATGGTATCATCTTTTAATCGTTCTATAACCGCTTTACGATGCACTTCGCTGCGAATTGGCGGGTACATTTTGGCATGCGTGTTGTAGTTTTGGCAGATTTCGTCGGTAAGGGCAAAATACTGCGGGCAGGTTTCGCAGGTAATCTGGCGATGATCTTTTTTTGCTTCAGCGATCATCGCCAAACCATCGGCGGTAGAGCAGTGCAGCGCGTGGAATTGCACGCCTGTTTTTTTGGCAAGCAGCAAGCTGCGAAAAATTCCGTAATCTTCGGTTTCGGCCGAAACACCGGGCAGTGCCATTTTTGTACTCCATTCACCTTCGTGCATTACGCCGTCGTGGTGTAAGCTCGCCTCTTCGCAGTGTGATAATATCGGCAGAT
>CAZOZW010000036.1:0-2333 GCA_964584385.1 uncultured Candidatus Peribacteria bacterium | reverse complement strand
GTCTTTGCCCATTCCATTGCTTTCTCGAGCAAGCCGGCATTTTGTACATCTACACCGTCGTCGGTTATTGCAACCGCTCCGGCGAGTTTCATCTCGCGCATCTCACTAATCCGCTTGCCATTTTGCCCAACGGTTGTTGCCCCGGCTGGGAACAAGTTCGCCAAACCCAGTTTTTCTGCTTTACGTAGCTGAAACTCGATCGGGGCTTGATTATCGGCAATAGGGTTTAGGTTCGGCATGGTTACCACGCTCGTTACACCGCCGGCAATGGCGGCTTGCAAACCGGTTTCGATGGTTTCCTTGTCTTCGCGTCCCGGTTCTCGCAGGTGAACCTGCAGGTCTATAAGCCCCGGGCAGACGATTTTATCCGTCGCATCGATCTCGGTATCGGCAGTAAGATTTTTGCCGATCTGCTTCACCTTTCCGTCTTCGATCAAAATATCGGCAAGTTCATCGATATTATTCTGCGGATCGATCAGGCGGCCGTTTTTGATGACGAGCGAACTCATTAGATGCGGGCAAAAGATTTTTGGTTCTGTCGGTCACATAGCATCCATAAAATGGCTTTGCGTACGGCAAGCCCATTTTCGATCTGGCGTAAAATACGCGATTGCGGAACCGCAGCCAAAGCATGATGCACATCGACATCACGTTGGATCGGCCCGGGATGCATCAAGACCGCATGTGGCTTGGCAAGAGCAAAACGTTGCGGCGAAATGCCATACGCTTTACTGTATTCGCGAATCGTTGAGATTTCACCGGTGGCGCCTCGTTCGTTTTGCACCCGAAGCGCATAGACGACATCGGCACCTCTTAGTGCTTCTTCTACATCATCGAAGTGCTGCGTGCCGAATACTTCATGCATTTCTTCGGGGATCAAGGTACGGGGTGCGGCAACACGAAGGGTGGCTCCGAATCGTGCAAAAAGTCGAGCTATCGATCCGAATACCCGTGAATGGGTAATATCACCGACAATAGTGATGATCTTGTTTTCGAGTGAACCGAATTCATCGAGCAGGGTTAAAACATCGAGCAGGCCTTGGCTGGGGTGCTGGTGCCAGCCGTCGCCAGCGTTGATGATGGCGGCATTCGTGTAGGGGGTGAGCTGCTGCGGCAACCCACTAAATGAAGTACGGATCACAATCGCCGTCGGGTTCATCGAGTCTAAGGTTTGCGCAACATCGACCAGCGATTCCCCTTTTTTTTCGGCGGTGCCGCTGCCAACGTTAATGGTGTCGGCGCCGAGCTGTTTACCCGCCCATTCAAAGCTACTGCGGGTTCTGGTGCTGCTCTCGAAAAAAGCCAGCGCAATGGCATGGCCTTTTAAGAACGAAAGTTTTGCAGTTTTTAAATCGCGGAACTCGCGGGCGAGCTTTAAAAGGATATCAATTTCATCATCGCTGATCGCATCTACGGTTGTCAGGTCGAACGCGGTCAGATCGCGTCCTGCACGTACCTGTTGTAGCCGATGCTCTGCAGTGGAGGTATCCATTGGTTCTATTGTATGGGATAAGTGTATTACCGCGCAAACGATTTTGGCTTAACGAGCAATCGATTCAGCGCGAGTCTCGCGGAAAACGATCACTTTGATCTCGCCGGGGAACGTGGGTTCTTCTTGTAAGCGCTTGGCGATTTCTTTACTCATTTTTTTCGCCTCGAGGTCGCTGATCTGTTCTGGGTCGGTAAAGACCCACATGTCGCGGCCGGCACTCATTACAAAGCATTTCTTTACGCCATTGAACGAGCGCACGATCTCTTCTTGTTGTTTGAGTCGTTTGATATACATTTCGGTGGTGTCGCGGCGAGCGCCGGGGCGACTTGCCGAAATCGCATCGGAGGCTTGTACGATATACGCTTCGGGGCAGAGCTTTTCTACATCTTCATGATGAGCTTCCATCGCGTTGATCACCATTGGGTCGAGCCCGTATTTACGACCGATCTCACCGGAGATAAGCGCATGCTTCCCCCCAACTTCATGGCTGACCGATTTTCCGAGGTCGTGGAACAGTGCCGCCATTTTGGCGCGCTCGGGGTCGGCGCCGACTTGGTTGGCAAGTTCTTCGGCAATGAACGCCATTTCAATACTGTGGCGCAATACGTTTTGCCCGTGGCTGGTGCGAAAGCGCAAACGACCAAGTATTTTGACGATTTCCGGGCGTACTCCGGTAATCCCCACTTCTTCGAGTGCTTTTTCACCGATCTCTCGTATCATCTTGTCGGTATCGGTCGTTACTTTTAATACTACTTCTTCAATTCGTGCCGGATGAATTCGACCATCTTCGAGTAACGTTTCAAGTGATTTTTTGGCGATATAGCGACGCAAGAGGTCGAAC
>CAZOZW010000035.1:13569-20886 GCA_964584385.1 uncultured Candidatus Peribacteria bacterium | reverse complement strand
AAGATAAATCTCAAGGTGAGGTCGAAAACCTCAGTACCGCTGCCGGACTACTCGTCACCGCCGGTATCGGCATCGGCATCATGCTCGATAAAGTCTATCTTGCCGGCATGGTCACCGTACTTGTTTTATTTGTCAATCGCGGCTTGCATCTGGTTAAAAAATGGGCGGCTTCGAAAAATTAAAACAGGATACTAAGGCGACTTTTCACGCTATAATCTACGAGAATTGTAAAAGATTGTGCTCATCATCACCGACAGCATCGGTCCGTTCTTTGCCCCCCTATCGATTGATGACCGAGTGCTCAATTGGTCAAAAGCTCCGTTTTTTGAGCTCGAAACCGAATGCCGACTTACCGAAGATGTGCACAACAAGATTACGGAATCCTTTTTAAAGTATGCTAACATAATACGGCAACAAGGATTCAATGCCATCAGTCTCGATGACTTGCCGCACATGGTTTTTGCAATCCCTCAGTCAAAAGCAGATTTTTACCGTAAGCTCTACCAAAACATTATCACAACCTGTCGCCGATTAGATTTACGCATATTCATCAACTGCGATCTGTTCAGCATTGAACGAGATCGAAAAAAAAATGATTTTGCCTCGCTCCTCGATTCATTTGCTCATGACATAGAAAAAGCATTCGATCTCTACGATGTCGACGGCATCATCACCAGATTCGGCGAAGCAGATGGATTGGATGTAAAAGGGGATTACAAAAGCATATTAGGGGTACGAACCACAAGCGAGGCAAACAGATTATTGCAACGAGTAATACCGATTTTCGAGCAACAGAAAAAGCAGTTGATATTTCGTACGTGGTCTGTTGGAGCGTATCCGATCGGCGATTTATGTTGGAATCGGCAAACCTACCGAGAAGTGTTTCATCGAATAGAGAGCAAAAACCTCATCATCTCGATAAAATACGGTGAAAGTGATTTCTATGATTATGGCGCCGAACCCCTCAATCATCTTTTTTTTGAAGGAAAACAGCAAAAACTACTTGAATTTCAGGTACGCCGAGAGCGCGAGGGGTTTGGCGAATTGCCTTTTATATGTAGCGATACATACGCACGGTACCTCAATCAAGCGCATGATAACCCACATTTTGTCGGTATTTCGATGTGGCTCCAAACCGGTGGATGGGGCAAAGCCAATACTCTTACATTTCTTAAAAACTCTTCCCGGTATGTTGAATTAAACTCACAAATTCTGCTCGACTGCCTCAGGAACAAAAACGATTTCGGGCAAGCATACCAAGCGATGGCACCGAATCACGCTGATCGACGCTTTCTTATGCTGTACAGTGAACTATTGCTCAAAGCCATCTACGGCAGCAAGAACCGCATAGAGCCGCGCTATTTTCGCCGCTCCCGCATCCCTCCGCAAATGTGGCTCAACTGGCAAGAAGTCACGATCAATCAGCTCATCGCAGACATTCATCAATCACTCTTTGTAGTAGGGGATTTTGTAACTCCTAGCGAGATGGAAGAACTCAACACCCTTGCTGCAGAATGTTCATTACCGAATACCGATTTTGCTGTTGCCGTATTGCAAATGCTCGCTGCCGCACGTAAATGCGTTTTTGGCCGAGGCGATGCTGCCGATCACCAAATCATCAAAACCTTTCAGGGAAAACATCCCAACACATTCACCATTACCGTTGAACGGATCAAGCCTGTCAGCGAATCAAAAAAATACTTTATTCAAACCATTACTCGCAAAACCCACACATACAGACTAATCGATAAAACATTGCTTTCGGCACCCGTTTTACGAATCATCTGCAAACTGTACCTGAGCCGCCTACTCAGCCATAGCCCGAGTTTTATCAATAAACAAGCAATGGATATTCGCCTCCTCTTAACGACGTGAGCAGAGCAGCAAATTTTGGTGTAGGCACATAATCATAGATGACCAACGGTTTCTCTTCATCCTCTTTCGCCTTGCCCGGTGTAGCAGTAAAAAGGGGAGTTTGATGCGTTCGTTCCTCTGGCGATAAAAACCCGAGAACGTCTTCTTTTCTTCCCGTATATTTTCGCGTATAATACAACTACACAAAAACACAACCCATGAATTTCTTTATCTTTGCATCGCTGTTCGTCTTCTCGGCGTTGCTGCTTATCATCAGCGGGAATATCGAACTGCCCACCGGTGAAAAAGTAGCGATGCACCCAACCAAATTGGCTGAGCAGATTCGCGGCAATCAAGAAAAAAAAGCGATCATCGCTCAACAAAAGTTCGACCTGCCGCAAACCCAATCGGCAATTGCTGCCGGTCAACAACGAATCTACATCAACACCCCGGGTGAAGAAGAAATCGTTCAGCAATCGCCGCAACCAGAACAACCAAAACCGCAAAAAGATACAGCTGCCGCTTTTACCCCTGCCGCTTGGTTTCATGCGTTGATCACAGTTTTCTCTGGTCGAGATGAAAAATGATGAGCAGAATCCCACAAGTAAATCCATCGGCATCGGGTTGGCAGTATTTTAAAAAGTACATCACCGAACCTTTCAAAGAAGAAAACAAACCACAAGTCAAATGGACCCCGGCAGAAGGCATAATGGTAATCCTCGTTTCTACGCTCCTCTTCGCGCTCATCGTTTTCGGGGGATTTTACTTGGCAGTCGTTGCCACCAAAAGCGGCATACTGCAGTTTCCGCAAACCATCGCTGCACTCGGGCTCCAAATCAGCACTCAGCAAGCACTCGATCTCGAGATCATCACCGGGTTCGAGATGGTGTCGCTTTTCATCCTCGAAAATTTCGGACTCTTCATCGTTGGGGGGATTATTCTGCAAGTTTTACTGCAAACAGCTGTTCTACTGTTTTATACGAAAATAAAGTATGGCGCCGGCATGAAAGAGCTTGGCTTTCGCATGGTTCCCGTAAAAACAATCCTGTGGATGGGAGCTGTGATGATGGTACTGAGTGTATTGATCCAAAACGGCTTTTTTGGCTTGTATGCGCTACTCGGCATTAGTAACGCCGCCGATAACGGCGCCGCTGAACAAATGATCACCAATGGGGGAATCCCGTTACCGGTTTTATTCATCTTTGCCGGATTAGTCGCCCCACTGCTCGAAGAAGTCATCTTTCGCGGTTTTTATTTAAGCGGCAAGGCCAAAGCCTCGGGCATGGTCAAGGCGCTTATTTACTCATCTATCTTCTTCGCTCTCGCTCATTTAAACCCATCGGCGTTTTTTCCCGAATTCACTGCCGAAGGCATGCAAATGCCGCAAATCACTGTCGATGAACTGATCAGCACCTTCATCCTCATGCCGGTTTACTTCTCACTCGGCTTACTCCTCGGCTTTGCCTTTATTCGCAGTAAATCACTCTACCCCGGCGTGTTTTTTCACATGATCAATAACAACGCCGCTCTTATGCTGCTGCTTTGGAAATTGAATGAGCAAGGGTTGTAATCAGTACAATACCCCATCTTCAGACGGATGTGAGATATTCAATGTCGATCAGCTTTTGTCCAAGTCTTTTCGCATGTACTGGTTCAACAGCAGCAAACTATATGAGATGGTGTAGCAGGTGACTTTGACGTCTTCCACCCCTGAACAGTCCCTTTCAGGATACCGTGTCGTCGTAGGGGCTACAAGATTGACTTAGCCGGAGGGGGTGTCTCGCAGAGCACCCACTCCACAGGTTTGGGGAACGGTTCGTTAAGACTCCATCACGGCACACCTAAGTAATTGAGCACTGTGCCGCTCATGTCTCAAGACTCATGGGGCGGTACAGCCTCTTGCAGAAAACATTACCACGGTGGAGAATGTAAAATAGCAATAATTGACATTTGTTGTTATTTTTTGTAAACTTCAAGCGTACAGTTTTATCAACAAGAATGAATATATCACTCACACCACAGCTCGAAGAAATCGTGCAAGATAAAGTAAAGTCTGGCATGTACACATCTGCTAAGAGAAGCATTGCGGCTTTTAGTACAAAAAGAAAACAAAGACGCAGAAATCGAGAGGCTGCGCATGTTGATTCATACAGGTATTGAAAGTGGCAAGCCAAAGCCGTTAAAGCAAGTAGACGAGCTGGTGGAAATGGCGAAGAAAAAGCATTCTCGTTAAATGCACTTGTTACAGATCATGATTACGCCCGCAGCCGAGCAAGATTTACTGGACATTTGGCAATACATTGCTCTCGACAACGAACAACAAGCAACGAAGTTTTTAAGTGAGCTGAGAGAAAAGATCTGCAACCTCTCCTTGTTCCCATTTTCCGGAATACAACGAGATGATTTGCATAAAGGTATTTTTCTTATTATCCATAAGAAATACAGCATATTCTACATCGTAAAAAACGAAAGCGTGCTTATTGCCCGCGTTCTACATGGCTCAAGAGAAACCAAAGATTTACTCTAGGGGCTGTTTTTCAAAGACAAGAATTTTCAATATCAGACTCCAAAGATTGAGCTCCTTCGCCAAAGTGGGTGTCTCGCAGAGCAACCACTCCATATGCTTAGGAAACGGTTCAATAAATAGACCCTCGTAAAGTATATTGAACTGTAGGAGAAGCCAAATTTCACTTAGTTATCTTATTTATGTGTGGCATAATATAACTTAAAAAAACTCCACCCGGGCATAGTCCCTTTCAGGAGATTGTACCGTCGTAGAATATAAAGTGGGCTGATGGAGTGAATGTTTGGAGCTACTCACATAAGGACATCCTCCGTTCGGTCACGTCCTATCCCAACACGATAGTAACAGCCATAGCCTAAAAAACGCGCAAGAAGAGCACCGGGGTTGATGTGACCGCAAACAACAGCGTACAATACACCTACTGCGCCCGAAAGCTCTGTACATTCCACATCGGGGTTTGGCAAGCTTCGTCTCGGCATCCGCATTTCCATTGGTTATTCACCCGCATGCAAAAATAGCCGAGCACCACATTATTCTCTCGCAGGTTCAATCCGCTAATGCTTGTTTGCGCATCGCCAATGAGCCATGGTGAGCCGGCAACCGCTACTGTTCCGCTGTAGGTTATTGGTACCCATTGATTATTGCGTAATACGTAACCACGGTTGTACACATACATGTTCGGGTCACTGCTTATGCTTACTTGTGCTACATCTGTGCAGCTTACGTCAATCGCTAAACTCGCCTGATTCGTAAAAAAATTCGTCGGTGAGCCAAATCCCGTTGGTGGTGTTTGTCCTGTACGAATACTACTACAGCTGTTTGTATTTCCGCTGTTCCCGGTGCCCGGGTTGCTCCCGCGTATCGCTTCAATAAGTTTAGAAGCGTCGTTGAACCCGCAACCGGTTTGGGTGTCGGGTCCGTCGCGGCCAATATCTTCGGCATGTTCACACAGCAAGCGGGTAATCTCATCGTTACTCAGGTTCGGCTGCATGCTTTTCATCAACGCAATTACCCCAGCGGTGTGTGGACTAGCCATCGAGGTACCGCTCATTCGGTCGTAGCCGTTAATCACGGTGCTGGCAATATTCACGCCCGGTGCTACCACATCCACACTCCCGGGTACGTACGATGAAAAACCCGCTAATCGTTTACGGTTATCGGTGGCGCCAACACCAATCACTCCCGGGCAACTTGCCGGCGTGCTCGGGCGGTTCGGTCCGTCGTTACCGCTGGCAGAAACAAGCATTACATTATTGCGATTAAGGATTTGATCCAAGCCATGTAGTGGCATACTTCTGGTGCATGCCATTCTGCCACCCAAACTCATATTAATCACATCTGCGCCGTTAGCAATGGCATACTCGGCCGCTTGCATCAATACCGGCATCGTTGTGCCGCCGGTATCGGCAATCACCCGAATCGGCATTATTTTCGCATCGGGGGCAACGCCAACAATACCGGTGTTATTACGAATCGCTGCCACTGTACCGGCAACATGGGTACCGTGCGATTGTATCTCGCCTTGGCGCGGGTCGGGGTTCGGGTTGTTATCATCATTCGCAAAATCCCAGCCATAGCAATCATCGGTAAATCCATTATTGTCGTCGTCTCTGCCATTGCTGCAATCGGTTTCACCTCCATTGCGCCAAATGTTCGCCTGCAAGTCGGGGTGTTGCAGGTGCACGCCGGTATCAACCACGGCAACCACAACACCTTCGCCCGTTGCGCCCATTTGCCATGCTCGGTTCGCCGCCACGCCGGCATCGTTATTGTTGTTGTATGTCCCCCATAAATCGGTTGCGTTTTCTGCCGTTGGGTAAAACAGCCAGTTCGGCCCAACGTGTGAAAACAACTCGGTTTCTGCCAGAAATTCTTCAAGCTCAGTCACCGTCTGTGTTTCGCTTGTAATAACAGCAGTAATCAACGCGTCACTCTCTTTGGTTTGAACATTCAGTGAACCATCGGCAGTTTGAAAAAAAGATTCGACCGTAATCTCCACATCATCATTGCTCAACTCATCGGCAATAATCTGCTCGTACAATTCGTTTCGGCCGCTTTCGGAGCTCAATGTCGTAAAAGCACCTGCCTTACTGGTAAACTCTTCGGCATTCGGGTCGATAACCACCAACACTTCATTTTCTACAAAATCGGGTCCATCGGCAATAAACGTCTCCGCCGCCTCTTCTTTCGGGTCACCCAACATCGACTCGGCAGCAAACACACTACCAATCGTGGCAATACACAAAAACCCGAAGAAACTCGTAAAAATCTTGGTCGTAGCAATATTCATTGTTTGTTTGTTTAGTATCCCCATTATACCAAATGATTGATTACGAAACAAACAACGATCGATTGCAAATTGCATCTTCAAATTTATCAAAAATTAACGTATAATAATTTGAATTAATATTCTTTTATGCGGGTTCCCGGATTCATCCTCACGCACACGAACATACACGAGACTCGCCTCTGGCATTTTTATGTCTTGCTCACGGGCTGGGCGGCAATTTATACGGTAATGAATGTGTCGATCGTATTGTTTTTGCAAGATGCCCTCGGCAGCATCTTTATCGCCGGTTTGGCGCTTAGCATCGGTTCGGTCTTCGCTCTTATTTTCGATGGGCTCTTCAGCGCGCTCCAAAAAACCCATCAAGCGCGAAATCTTTTTATGGTATCGATTATCGGTATGATCATTGCCGTACTGCTGTTCATCGTCACGCTCCATCCGGCACTCGCTTTTTTAGCGGCGATCTTCTTTCGTATCTCATTCGATCTCTGCGATATCACCGCTATCTCCTACATCTTTGCGCGATGCTTACCGGCAGAATACGGCGCGAACTTAAGCTACAAACAACTCGCCCAAGGCGTGGGGATGATCCTCGGCTTTGTGATTTCGGCGATATTGCTAGCAGCCGCTTTTTTCATCGGTGATGCGGCTT
>CAZOZW010000035.1:11655-13559 GCA_964584385.1 uncultured Candidatus Peribacteria bacterium | reverse complement strand
CACACTCCTCATCGTCAAACTTTTACTCCTCGTCCTCCTCTTTTCGCTGTTTATTCTCACCTACTTATTGTTCGACCGCGAAGACAGCGTCATCAGTAAAAAGTCGATTCTCTCGTCGATTCAAGAACTCGAGGCATCAACGGTCAAAGAACTCAAGCGCCAAGCAACGCAAATCGTCCATAACCTGCCCGGAAAAAAGGCGGCGCAAAAGGGCGATATCGAGATCGAATCGACCGAGATCAAACAAAAACCGAAATTCAGTTTTAAAGAATTGTTCAACGATATCACCGGCGCTGTTAGCGACTTGGCATTGATCGTTCTTAAAAAACCAAAGCAATGGCCGCTGCTCTGGTCGATGGGAATAATGGGCTTGTTCTCGTACTGGGATACATTTTTAGGGACCTTCTTGCCGATCTTCTTTACCGAAGTTTTACGCGAGCAAGATGGCTGGATCAGCAATGTACCGGGCAGCTTGATAATGCTGTTTTTCATCTTGCCGATTCTGGCATTATTACCAATGGCAGCCCGCTGGGGCGATAAATACGGTCGCCATTATTTTATGACGCTTGGCATTTTCTTAACCGCACTTGCCACCTTTTTGCTCGGTGTTTCCAAAATCGACTCCATAGTCATCTTCCTCCTCGGGGGGTTTGGCATCGCGTTCGGCTATTTATTCGGCATGAGCAGCGCAAAAGCCGAAGCTGCCTCACAGATCAATGAATTTTTGGCGATGGAAAAACACAAGAAGAAAATCGATAGTAATGCCTCAGCCGGCCCGATTATGCTCGTCGATAATGTCGGCAATATCATCGGCCCGGTACTCGGTGGGGGATTGATTTCACTATTCGGTTTTCAGGGTTTTTTCATCATCTTCTCGCTCGGAATGATGTGCTTTTTAGCCTTTACGATCAAGAAATACGATAAAGTTTCGGGGTACTTGTACATATTGCAATCGCCCTTAAAGTTTCGCAAGATCGAGAAAGAATCAAAACCGTAATATACCCCCGGGGGGTATATATAAACAGAAGAAATTATATTTGCATTGAATTGCTTTTCGCTGTAAAAACTTTTCGCACTTTTACACCAATGTAAAGCGCAAACGGGGTGGCCCTGTTTGCCATAAAAAGAGGAAATCCATAATGCTGATTATACTCATCATCGTTCTCATGCTCACCGCATGTGTCACTGTGAAAGAACAAGAAGCACTCGTACAATTCCCGCAGCTTATTCCACTCAATAATTACGAAGCAGAAAAATACTGCAACACCATAGTCGAGTCACGAAAAGCCGATAAATATGTCAGGTACCTTGTGCAGCCATGCAGTCTTTCAAGAAGACATAATAGGTACTCATTATTAATCGTACCGGTAACCATCAGCGGAAAAAGACGTTCACTGAACATTCCGTTAACCGCCTTAGAGCAAAGACGATTTCAGTCGTTTCTTACTGCAAACCAAGAGGAAATATAAATGATGTTTGTTAGATTCTTGCAAGTGCTGGTATTAATCGTAATATTCTTTGTAATGGTCGATAGCGGGGGAGTAATACCCGAAAGACCCTTTCCGACAGAAAATCACTCAATGTATTCGGCTGTTTTGCACAGCTGCAGTGCAGATACCTCACTTTGCCATATGACACTGTGTCCTTTTGCGAACACACATAGTTGCGAGGATGCATTCGTGTACCTCGACCTTGAAGCTGAGGTGCAGATCCTTAACAACGTTAGCAAGCAATAATCATGTATCGAATGGGTCATCGGTAGTTTGATGACCCATTTGTTCAATCGCCACCCCGCCTTCCTCGTTTGTTTTTTTAAGAAGATAAACGAGGGTGGTCGCCAAACTCATAATCGGAGGAAGCAACTATGCAAGTCTGGCAACTGATTGGTATGCTAATTTTCGCCG
>CAZOZW010000035.1:8326-11645 GCA_964584385.1 uncultured Candidatus Peribacteria bacterium | reverse complement strand
AGCAAATACTATCCATTCGTAATGTTTGTGTCTTACATCGACGAACCGGAGTTTAAAGAAGCACGAAAGAACAAGCGTCAATATGTTTCGGTACGGCTCGAAGATTGCGAGCAATCAATGAATATCTGTAACATCTCCCTTTGCCGAGATGCACTTGGCAAACGCTGTGATTACTTTCAACTGCCGTTCGCTATCAGCGAAACGGATACCGGAAACATCGAGGCTATTCCAAATTAATTATTTCGAGAAGAAAAGTATTTTGCTTTGTCTTATTGAAATTTCATCAATGGGCGCCACCCGCCCAACCTACTCATTCAACAAAACTTTTATTCCTGCGCTTTCCAATCGCTGCTGTATCATCCGCACCGTTTTTTTACTCGGCGTCTTCACTTTCTTCAGCCCGTAGTCGATCTTCTCATCATCCCATTTAGCAACCCCCATTGTATGGTAGGGCAATAGTTCGATCAGCTCAAAATCAACCTCTTTGCAAAACTCGATCAGTGCATTCAAATTCTCTTCGGTATCGGTGTAGCCGGGTAATATCAAATAGCGAAACCAAATCCGCTTCTTAAGACCACTCAAATAACGGATATTCTCAAGAATATCTTTGTTGCCGCGTCCGGTTAAAAAGCGATGGGTTGCATCATCAAAATGTTTCAGGCTTACCAAAAACATGTCGGTATGCGGCTCTACGAGTTCAAGCATCTGGCGGTTCGTCTTCAGCGATGTATCGGCTGCCGTATGGATCCCTTTTTGTTGGCACAATTCAAAAAACTCCGCCAAGAAATGTGCCTGAAAAAACGGATCACCACCACTAACCGTTACCCCACCGCCACTGGCATCGAGATACGGTTTATTGCTGAGCACACGTTCAAGCAGTTCTTGCGGCGTATAATAGGCGGGGTTCTTTGTTAAAACAACATCGATATTATGGCAGTATTTACAGCGCAAAAAGCAGCCGGCTAAGAATATCACGGTGCGTATCCCCGGGCCGTCGAGTGTACCGAACGATTCTATTGAATGAACCTTGCCCACCACACCATCGGCTTCTTTTTTGCGGTAACACGCATCGTTATTACAAATGTTTTGATTGCCTGTACCAGAACGCGGAGCCAAGTTTGGCGGAATATGATATTTCATCGATTGGGGATTATGCTTTGTTTGGGTCTTAAAACCGGTCGTGAAAGGTGCGCGCGATGACTTCTTCTTGTTGTTCTTTACTGAGCTTGATGAAATGCACCGCATACCCCGAAACACGAATGGTGAGCTGCGGGTATTTTTCGGGATGCTTCATCGCATCTTTCAATACCTCGGGTTTTAATACATTTACATTCAAGTGGTGTCCTTCTTTCACAAAGTAGCCATCGAGTAGCGAACGCAGGTTATCGATGCGGCTGGTGTCATTTTTGCCAAGCACACTCGGTATCATCGAAAAGGTGTTCGAAACGCCATCTAAGCAGTAATCGTACGGTATTTTCGCCACAGAGTTGAGCGAGCTTATCGCACCGTTCTGGTCGCGATTATGCATTGGGTTCGCCCCGGGCGCAAACGGCTCACCGGCTTTTCTGCCATCGGGGGTGGCACCGGTGTGGGCGCCGTACACCACGTTAGAGGTAATAGTCAAAACGCTGAGCGTATGACGTGCCTTAAGGTAGGTCTTATGTTCACAGAGGCATTTGTAGAATTCTTCTAAAATCTCGATCGCAATATCATCGGCGCGGTCATCGTCGTTGCCGTACTTCGGGAACTCGCCCGTAACCTCAAAGCTTTTCGCAACGCCGTTCTCATCACGCACCGCTTTTACCTTGGCATATTTTATCGCACTCAAGCTATCGGCCACCACCGATAACCCCGCCACACCGAATGCCATGTTCCGATCGAGCTCTACATCGTGCAGAGCCATTTGCGAAGCTTCGTAATTGTATTTATCGTGCATAAAGTTGATCACGTTCATCGTTGAGACATAGCGCTTGGCAAGCCACTTCATCAGCTTGAAATACTGCACCTTCACTTCCTCGTAATCGAGGACATCATTGTTTTGTAGTTTTGGTACATCGGCAGCAATCGGCGAATCATCGGTTTCGTCTTTTCCTTCGTTTATCGCCACGAGCAACAGCTTTGCCAGGTTGCATCTCGCCCCGAAAAATTGCATTTCTTTCCCCACCTTCATCGCCGAAACACAGCAGGCAATCGCATAGTCATCACCAAAGCGAGGGCGCATCAATACATCACTCTCGAACTGTATCGCACAAGTGCTGATGGCGATCTCACTCGCAAAGCTGCGAAAGCCATCGGGCATTTGTGGTGCCCATGCAACGGTAAGATTCGGTTCTGGCGCCGGGCCCAAATTGCGCAAAGTGTGAAGCAAGCGAAAAGATGTTTTTGTTACCAAGGTGCGTCCATCAACCCCTTGTCCGCCGATCAGGCATGTCACCCAAGTGGGGTCACCGGCAAAGAGTTCGTTGTATTGTGGTGGTCGCAAATGGCGAACGATCCGTAGCTTCATCACAAAATCATCGATAATCTCTTGTACTTGTTCTTCGGTGATCAATCCGGCTTTTAGATCGCGTTCGGCGTATATGTCGAAAAATGAATCAACCCGCCCAAAACTCATCGCCGCGCCGTCTTGTCCTTTTACCGCTGCCAAATAGCCAAAGTAGGTCCATTGTACGGCTTCTTTAAAGTTCTGTGCCGGTTTCGAAATGTCGCATCCATAACTCTCCGCCATCTTTTTCATACCTTGCAGGGCTTTCAGTTGCTCGGCTACATTTTCGCGCTTGGCAATATCTTTCTCGTCCATGCCGCTCATGTAGCGGTTCACGTACTCATGGCGCTGCTCTATCAACGAATCTATCCCATAGAGCGCAATCCGTCGGTAATCACCGATTATACGACCGCGTCCGTAATTATCGGGCAAGCCGGTGATCAGCCCCTTTCTGCGCAGCAATTTGCCATCGGGTGTATGAAAATCATCCCACTCGGTGTAAATATCAAAAACACCATCGTTATGGGTTTTGCGGTACATCGTAAAAATCCGTTCTACCTCCGGGTCGAGCTTGTATCCGTAGGCTTCGCACGCCATTTTTACCAACCGCACCCCGCCTTTTGGCTTAATGGCGCGGCGCAATGGCTTATCGGTTTGTAAACCGACGATCACTTCGTTCTTCTGATCGATGTACCCCGGCTTATGACTTATGATTGTCGATGGGGTTTTCGTATCAACATCGAGCACGCCGCCTTTTTCGTGTTCTTTCTCGATCAGTGTGCAGAGCTTCTTCCAAACTTTTTTCGTACGCAGGGTCGCCTCAGCCAAAAAAGA
>CAZOZW010000035.1:0-8316 GCA_964584385.1 uncultured Candidatus Peribacteria bacterium | reverse complement strand
CACCTTCATAAGGTGTATAGTTCTTTTGGATAAAATCACGCGTATCGATCTCATCTTGCCAAATCCCTTTTACGAAAGGTTGTGTCGGTTTTGTCATATTGATATTTAATAAAGCAATTATGATTATAGCATTTTTGATTGTAGATTTCCACAAAAGAAACTATAATAATCTGTGAATATCAATACAGAAAAATGCTCGAAAATCTTCTCCTTGCTTTTTGCGGCGGTGCCTTTGGTGCAATAGTCGGTGCTTTGCCCGCATTTATACTTTTTGGCTTGGTGGTGATGATCGGTTCGTTACTGGTAATAAGTGGTGAGAACGAAACCTTTCAAACCTTTATCGCATTCGGGCACATCTTCGCTCCGCATACGGCATTTGTAGGAGGAGTTGCAGCCGCTGCATACGGCGCAAAGAATAAGATCAATCATATGCACGGCAAAGACACTCGCATTCCCATGCTTCAAAAAGATGACCCCTATCCGATTCTCGTTGGTGGTATGTTCGGTGTGGTCGGCTTTTTATTGATGATGCTAATCGATGTTGCAACGAGTGAACCATTCTTATTGACAAAACTCGATGCAATAGCCGGAGCGGTTTTCATCTCAACGATCATCATCCGTCTCTGCTTTTCGAAAATGCCCGTGGTGGCAAAGCATCCTTCGGTGCTGACCGAAAGCCCCAAGCAAAAAACCACAAGGATATGGATGCCCTGGGAAAGCAATTGGTACATGGTGCTGTTACTCGGTTTGATCTACGGGATCATTTCCTCGTACATCGCTATCGTGCTCCAAAATCCATTTTTTGGATTTGGCTTTGCGGTCTTTAGTCTCATCTTCTTACAACTCGGCAATCATATGCCGGTCAGTCACCACATAGTGCTCCCGGCTGGCATCGCCACGCTCGCCACCGGCAGTATTCTTATTGGCTCGGTGTTTGGTATACTCGGCGCATTGCTCGGCGAACTGGGGGCACGCTTGTTCTACAACAGCGGCGACACGCATATCGACCCACCGGCGTTCTCGATATTTATGACATCAGAACCGATGCATGTATCGGTGTTGACTTGAACCATTCCCCATGAATATGCAACAATCAAGAGCCGATTTCTGTTGCTTTAATGTATGAAGATTGCCGCACGTGCCATTATTATCAATAACGATGAAATCCTACTCGTTCGTCATCACGGACGAGATTTTTACTCACTACCCGGCGGCAAGATCGACCCCGATGAAGGAATACGGTCGGCGGTAAAACGAGAGATATTCGAAGAGCTCGGTATTAGCCCTGTGGTCGAACGTCTTTCATTCGTACACGAATTCAAGTACCCAAAGGGCGATCTTTCGCTCGAATTCTTTTTTTTGGTGAGCAACGGAGAAATGTTTCGCGGAGAGCTAAAAGGCGAATATGCCGAAGCCGAACTTGCCGAAATCGCCTGGATACCACTGAAACATCTTGGCGACGATTTTGCGGTCAAACCAGCGTTTTTATGCAACAAACTCAACAATCAATCACTAAAAAATACCATTGAATATAACTCCGATCTCGGGGAATAATACAGGCAACCGAATTTACATTTCATGGCGATCCAAACGAATACCCCTATCGACTCTAGCACTTCTCAGACCGGCGATGTTGCCGAAGATCGTTTTGAAAACACCCTACGTCCGAAAAAACTCGATGAATTCGTTGGGCAATCACGCTTAAAGCGCAATCTTTCGGTAATGATCACCGCCGCCCAAAAGCGAAAAGAAACCGCCCCGCATCTTTTGTTCTTCGGTCCGCCGGGGCTTGGTAAAACCACGCTCGCCGGAATCGTTGCGACCGAAATGGGTGGCAGCCTGCGCATCACGAGTGGGCCGGCGATCGAAAAATCGGGCGATTTGGCGGCTATTCTCACCAATCTTCAAGAAGGTGATGTGCTTTTTTTAGATGAGATTCATCGACTTCGACGCCCTGTCGAAGAAATCCTTTATTCCGCCCTCGAAGATTTTGCACTCGACCTGGTCGTCGGCAAAGGCCCCGGTGCCAGGTCGATGCGCTTACAGCTCCCAAAGTTCACACTGGTTGCCGCCACCACTCGGCTGGGGAGTTTATCTTCCCCTTTGCGCGATCGGTTCGGCGACACGCTTCGTCTAGAATTTTATAAGATCGATGAATTATCGCAGATCATTTACGCAAATGCACAAAAGCTCGATATCAAGGTCGATGACCTGGCAGTTGCCCGAATAGCCGCTTGCAGCAGAGGAACCCCTCGCATATCGAATCGGATCTTACATCGCATGCGCGACTTCGCCCATGTCGAACACCTTGATGTTATAACCGATATCCTTGCTAAAAAAGCACTGACTTCATTGGGAATAGATGAGATCGGGCTCACCGAAAGCGACCGTCGGTTTTTAACCACCATCGCTTCGCATTTTCGTGGCGGGCCTGTTGGTCTTTCGACACTGGCTGCCGCAACCGCCGAAGAACAAGAAACCATCAGCGATATTCGTGAGCCCTTTTTATTGCAACAAGGGTTTTTAGAGCGTACTCCAAAAGGAAGGATGTTGACGGCGAATGCATATGCACATTTGCATCTCAATCCGCCGAGCGAACCAAACGCAGCACCCTTGTTTTAGTGGATAAAGCGATTCGGCTTTCTTAAAAACACAAAAAATGTAAAAATAGATATTGAAAGAGTATGACTCTTATGTTTCGTATTCGATTGTTCGAAAAGAATAATTATGAAGTTTTCGTACCTCACCCTAAATCAAGAGCACCAAAAGTTAACAGGTGTTCTCTCGGCAGAAGATGAACGCGAAGCACGAGAAAAGCTGCACGCAATGGGTCTTTCGGTGATCTCGCTCGATGTTGCCCCCGATGATGCCGAAACGACCGAGGTTGAAAAGAAAGAAGATGTCTCCAGTTTTGCCTTTCACGTAATCGATCCGCGTGGCAACGAAACCTACGGAACGATCGATGCAAAAGACCGTCTTAATGCCTATATCCGCCTGGTGTCAGAATACGGTTTCGAGGTGATGTCACTCTGCGACACCATGTTCCCTGAGGCCGAGTGGGAAGCAGAAGGCAAAAAAAGTCTTGATGAGCTTGCCTTTCGCGCCGAAGAAGAATTTGGCGTCGTCGCGAAAACAGCGATTTCGGCAATGCAAGATGACAGCACCAAAAAATCTGCTGCGTTTATCGAATCGAAACGAAAATTGGTTGAATACGTCGAAGAAATCGTCGAGAAAGCGGAATTGATAATCGAAAAATATAACGATCGCTTTGAGTCGGATGAGTTTCGTAATATAAAGAACAAGATCGATGACCTGATGCGCCTACGCCTCAGTAATAATCTTAAATATATTCAAGAACTCGCCGATGATCTTTTGGTCGTGGTCGAAGAAATGATCGTCAAATACGATATCCCCAAAGAAGAAGCCAGCGACATCCTCGATGAAGCGAAAGAAAAAGAAAAAGTAGAAGTACAATCGACCCAGGGGCATATTTCGCTCTCACGCTTTAAGTTCATCTCAAAAAAGCTTACCGAACTGTTACATTTTAAACAACCGAAAAAGTTTGTTCCCAAAAAGAAAAAGACAAAAGCGGAAGAAAAAGAGATGCACCAACGAAAGCAACTAAGCCGACGCCAACGCTTTACAATGGCGATTCGCGAAACGATCCGCACTTCGGCACGCGTGGTCGCTTCAAAAAATTCCACCCTGCGAAAAGCCTACTTCAAACAACTTAAAGCAGCACTTGGCGAACTAAAAGACGTCCTTACCAGTAATCCTAACGAAACAGAACTCGTTGAAGATGAGCGTATCAACCAGCAAATAATCTTTCAGCGCTCGTTCATATATCATGTATTCGACGATCTTCACCTTTTTTTTGGCTGGCTCCTTTCATTTTATATCATCTACTTTTACCTTGCCACAATCGTCATCACCAAATTCAGAAGCGACTCACCGGTAGTCGATTATCTCCAGCGATCGGCAACAAGTACGTTTCCTTTTCTCATCACCGGTACCATCTTCTTCTTGTTCCTCGGGCTTACCGCTAACCTGCGTCTCTCGAACGGAAGGCTTTCGCTGATCACGCTTTATAGTACGACATCTGTAGTTCTCATCGCAGTATTCTTTGTTAATTTTATCTCGGGGTGATCAATCCTCGCCAAGAAAGAAAATTTGCCACTGTTCACGATTCGGCCTCGACAGCAGAATCTCGCGTTCAATCAGATCTTGATCATCAGTTCTGAACATCGATTTCTCGGCATCCAAGAATTCAACGAGCAACACCCGCTCACCCGGTTGCGCCAATCCCTTCACCTCTTTTGCCCATTTGTCGCTGTATTGCGGTGACCGTAAATAGCGAAGTGAAGCTTGGAATTCTCTGTTTTCTGCTGCCAAGCGTTCATTCTCTTGTTGGAATTGCTCTATTTGCCTGATCTGAGTCGAATGCGAATACAAAGAATTCCCCCAAGCGAATACAAGCAACAAGAAAAACAATAAGCACGTCCCGATCACGAGAGATGTCAGTACACCGGAATCTGGCTGGGCACCCTTTGGCATTCGAATAAATGGCTAGAGGAGTGAAAGTCTCGTTTTCTTCTGCTTTCGTGGGGCTAGTTTCTTCACGAACATCCGTAACGATATTATTTTATATCCAACCATCTTTTCAATCACAACATCTATCTTGCTCGAAAGCGAAACTCGCTCTCCGCGTTTCGGAAAGCGTCCTAAGGTATCGAGAACAAGCTTAGCCACACGATCGGTTTCATCTCCCTTAAGCTTAATGCCGATCTGCTCTTCAACTTGTTCGAGCTCGAGCTGAGCGGGAACAAAATAGCTGCCATCGGGAAGCTTCTTGATTTGATTCTCACGCTCATCGGTTTCATCTTCGATCTCGCCAAACACTTCTTCGAGCAAGTCTTCGAGGGTTACCAAACCAGCGGTACCACCATGTTCGTCGATTACGATCGCAATATGCGTCCGCTTCCATTTCATCTCTTTTAACACCTCTTCGAGCGGCATCGAAACCGGGACTGTAAGCGGTGGGTTTTGCGGAAGGGCAGAAAGGGGAGTGGTCTTTTTAAAATCTTGCTCGAATTTTAAGATATTCTTCAGTGTCAGAATTCCGGTGATATTATCGATTTGCTCACTAAACACCGGGATTCGACTATGAGTCTTTTCCAAAAAGAATTGTACCGCTTCTTCAAGAGTTGTGGTTTCAACCAGTACGTCCATTTCCGGCCGGGGGGTCATCACTTCTTCGGCAACGGTTTCTCCGAACTCCAACACACCCTCGATCCTTTGTCTCTCATCCGATTCAAGCTTACCTTCTTGTTCACCTATTTCAGCAAGTGCGATCAATTCTTCATCGGTAAATGATTTTTGTTCATCACTCTTTGCGCCCAAAACATGGAGTAGTTTTTCAATCAACCAGATGATCGGTGTTAGTACGATTGAAAGAAAATAGATCACCGGTCCGGCGATGAGGCTAAATTGCTCGGCATGCTTTTGCGCCAAAGTCTTCGGTACGATCTCACCGAAGATCAGCAGGATGATGGTCAGAATACCGGTGAGTAAGCCGAGAATCTCATTTCCGAAGATATTTGTAAAAACAACGGTCGATAACACCGGGATCAGTATATTGACCACATTATTGCCGACCAGAATAGTGATCAACAACCGCTCGGGGTTATTCTTCAAATACTCCACTGCCTTCGCTCCGCGCTTTTTTTGTTGTTGCAAATATCTGGCCTTCGCCTGCGACAGCGACACCAAAGCAACCTCCGCCCCCGAGAAGAAACCGGAGAACAAAAGCAGGAATGTGAGAATTAAATAGAATATACTCGATGATTCGTCGGGATCCATTAGTGATTTTAGTTAACGAATTGCATTATTACATGTATTTCAGCGTAAGAGCAAGCAGCTTTTTCTTGTATTTGTCAGTTGCTTTCTGCTCATTAAAACGGCGTATCACGTGTAAATCATTTAAAGAGGACAGCTACGTAATGCTGATTGTAGATTATTTCTTTCGCTCCAATTTCTTTTTCGAGTAAGCTTTGGCATACTATACAAGATGAACTCCACATACACTCCACAATCGGCACAACTCATTGCCAAAGAGCAATTGAACAGCAACACCTTTATGCATACGTATAATCTTTCGGTCGGCGCATCACCGGGTCAGTTCGTGAATATCTGGTTGCCGAATCTCGACGAAAAACCTTTTTCAGTCGCCTCAGATAATGGCGATAAAATGACCTTTGCCATTGCCGGGGTGGGCGACTTCAGCAAAGCACTCAATCGGTTGCAGATCGGTCAACGAATCGGCATTCGCGGCCCTTACGGCAAAACGTATTCAATCGTCGATCATAAAAAAGTCGTCTTGGTTGGTGGCGGTTTTGGCAGTGCCCCATTGCACTTTACCGGGCTGGCTCACCAAAAACACGGTTCCGATGTCAGTATTATCATCGGCGCACGCACGAAAGAGCTCTTGATGTACACCGAAATCTGTGAGGCATCGGGGTTTCGTGTGTTTACTACAACCAACGACGGCAGTTGCGGTGAACAAGGCTTTGTTACCTTACCGCTCGAACGATTGCTACAAACCGAAAATGTCGATCTGGTACAATGCTGTGGCCCAGAGCTGATGATGAAAGCGGTTGCCGAGCTGTGTCAAATACATGATGTCGCTTGTGAACTCTCGCTTGAGCGCTACATGAAGTGCGGCTTTGGCGTATGTGGGCAGTGCGCCTGCGATACTACTCTGGCATGCAAAGACGGTACTATCATCAGCGGTGAACAAGCCCTGCAATTAGCAGATTTCGGCAAATTCCACCGAGATGCCGTCGGCAAGAAAATCTATTACTAGAACAGAAAACAAATCATAAGTGATCTATCTCGCCCTCTTTCTATCGGCGCTCTCACAACCGTTTTGGTTGGCGCTGCCCAAAAAGGGACTGAGTAATCTCACGGTTAATTTTTGGGCGGTAGTGGCGATCGGCATTGTTTTTTTACCGTTTCTCTTCACGAACCACTTCCATTCTCTTGCCCTTGCGCACCCTGCGCTTGTTGCCGGGCTTGTCGTTTCTCAAGCGGGTTACGCCGCCAGCACATTAATGCTCACAAACAATCATCATTTTCAAATCGCCTACCCGCTTACTCGAATCGGGCCGATCACCATACTTATCGCCGAGGTCATCTTTTTGCGCCAAGCATTTACCATGCTTCAGGTAATCGGGATTTTATTGGTTTGCTGTGGAGCGGTTTGGTTTTCGGCAGATGCCAGACTACTGGGCTTACGAGTAAGATTTTTGGGCGGACTCATTATCGTACTCAGCTTTTTGACCTCAGCGATGATCCTTTCAAAAGTCGCGCTCGGTCTTGGGTTCACCCCCAATGAATTATGGGCATTGGTTTGGTTTCAGTTGCCTATAAACTTCGGGTTTGTCTGGTGGAATAAAAAAACAAGATTTATAAAAGATGAACTCAAAAACTGGAAGATCATCGTAAGCAGCGCCTTCTTTATGGTGTTTACGTGGTACATGGCAATGCTCGTTCTAACCGAATTACCCGCGGCAATTGTAAGTGCCGGTCGCAGTGCCTCGATCATCTTCGGAGTATATCTGGGAGGCAAGATGTTTAACGAAGGGCACCATGCCAAGCATTATCTGGCAGCAATTTTGATCATAGCCGGAATCACACTTTCGCTTTTCGAAGAAATCATCCATAATGGCACTACTCTTTAGCTTGCAGCATGCTTACCGCAATTTCTCCACTTGATGGGCGCTATGCCAAAAAAACCGCTCAGCTTTCTTCGTACTTCAGTGAATATGCACTTATGCGCTATCGGGTATTGGTCGAGATCAAATGGCTATTGCTCATCGCCGAAACCGAAGCCATCAGCGATTGTAAGCCTCTCAGCGCCGATCAGAACGAACTTATCGAGTCGATTGCCGAAAGCTTTACCGAAAATGATGCCAAGCGCATTAAAGAAATAGAGCAAACCACCAATCACGATGTAAAAGCCGTTGAATATTTCATCAAAGAAAAAATGGCCGATACCTCGGTCGAACCCTGGAGCGAATGGGTTCATTTTACATTGACGAGTGAAGATGTGAACAATCTTGCCTATGCGCTTATGCTCAAAGACGGCGCCAAAGAGGTGCTTATTCCTTTGCTGGTGCGTTTGCAAAATGAGTTTTCTATTATGGCGCATAAGTGGGCATCGGTGCCAAAGCTGGCAAGAACCCACGGGCAACCGGCAAGCCCCACCACAATGGGCAAAGAAATGCTTATTTTTAGCAGCCGCTTACAGCGTCAGAT